>NZ_JBHULZ010000040.1:0-827 GCF_042684705.1 Mesonia sediminis | reverse complement strand
AAATCACAAATATTCGCCGGGTATATTGCCAAAAGTTCAAATATTGTATTTGGTGTTGCTCGTGCTAAAAAAAACACATTTTTGGAAGCTTATCTTGGTAGCACTAGAAATGTAAAAGAAATGTGGAATAAATATATTTCTAGAGAAGAAAATTTTTATGTTCCCGCGGTAAGAATCCAATTAAAAAAATAGAAAAACGTGGCATAATAACTAAGCGTTCCCCAATGAAAAATCGGGGCAAGCTGTGTGGCCGGTACAGCCCGTCCCGACTTCTTTTTTCGGGAGCCTAACATGAACGCCGTGTTGACTAACCCGGCTGTTTGTCGGTTGGCACTATGGGGATTAATCTATTGCTGTGCTGCTCTTTTAGAGATGATTAGCAACATTTCTTTTCTTAGCGGTAGACTTAGGATACCCAAAAAGCTTATAAATTGCACCTCTTTGCGTATTGAATGGTTTATTGCTATCCCCGCTAGTGCGCGGTTGCATCGCGTTCTTTCTGACTTTTAAACCGAGTCAACTCGACAGGTTAATGATGACTCTAACACATTCACTCCTCAATAACTTAGTTACACTTTATCCAATAAAGAAATTGTTTTAAAAGTGTATATTTGGGTGGATATAACGAGTTGGCACCAATTAAAACAAAACACATCTTGAGAAAGCTAATTATACTATTAATATTCATTTCTGTTTCTTGTTCGACAGTAAGAGAGCAGATTATGCCATTTAGAAATTATGGTTATTCGGGAGAAAGGCTTTTTCCTATTCAAAATAGTGATGCGGATAATATAGTTCGGATATGGATAAATAATGGAACATCAATA
>NZ_JBHULZ010000039.1:3169-4445 GCF_042684705.1 Mesonia sediminis | reverse complement strand
AAAAATGGAACGCTAAAAAACATCTAATTTTAATGAAAAAATTAACCGCATAATTTAACTAACGAAATTTAAAAGAATACTCTTGTTTTATAGGGGTCAAAACAATAAACATAAGTTTTAGTATGTAATTTATTGTTAGAATTATTTATAACATATGAATGATTTCCATATGACATTTTGATATTGTTTGATTCTTTTGGAAAAATCAATATATCCCTTTCATAATTATTGCAATCCGAAATAGTATATACATTAGGTTAAAACCATATGTAACCAATTATTAAAATTGGCGAAAATAGGACAGGATAAACTTGAAGTTGTATAATGCTTTTCGCAAATTTTCTTATTTGAGATTCTTTGGATATTAAATTGTTTTTTTCAACTAATTTGATAATCCATTCTTGAATTGTGAAGGGGAAAATCACAAAAATTAAAATGTAATATAAAAAGTAGATTGGTGGAATTGTCATTTATAGATTAATGTTTTTCATAATTGCATACAACGGCAGTCAGTCTCAAAACTACCAATTAATGCTCTTAAAAATAATATTTTTCTGATTTTTATGAAATTTATCGAGGAGTCAATATTTTTTGAAAATGATTTTTAGGGGCGTAAAAACAGTTTAAAATAAGTGCTAGTTGCATTTCTAGGTGATTAATAGCGGTTTTGACATTGGTGAAGCACAATTTCTTCTGCTTAATTAACTTCAAGATCCTTTTCAAGTTATAAGCTAACATCATTAGCCCTAAATCTGCACTGGCTGCCTTTATTCCTTTTTTGGTCATAATATGGTCAAATCCCCATTGCCTTTTTAATGTGCCATAAGGATGTTCTACCAAGGCCTGTCGTTTTTTATAAAGGCTCTCGTTTTTATAAACGCGTTGCGCATTGTTTTGAATATTCTGCGTGAACTGGCTTCGTTGTATCACTTTTCCATTTGTTTTAGCCCTGGTACATTGGTCTCGTACCGGGCACTCTTTGCAAGCCTTAGTTTTATATTGTTTGAAAGTGTAGTTACGCCCTTTGTAACGCGTGCCATTGGAGGTTAACTGTTTTCCTTGTGGACAGGTATAAGTATCATCATTAGAATTATATATAAAATATTCAGCATTATAATCAGGGTTTGGAGCTTGGCTTTTTCGTCCTATCGCAGGAATAGCAACCAAGGTATTTATTCCCAGTTGGTCTGCTATATGAAATTCACTGCCCGTATGGTATCCTTTATCATAGAGGGCGGTAAACGAACTGGTCCTTAAAATAGATTTTGCCCTTCTG
>NZ_JBHULZ010000039.1:0-2973 GCF_042684705.1 Mesonia sediminis | reverse complement strand
AATTTGGTGCCTGCTGTCTGGATCTGATGTAGATAATTGCGGGTTTTCTGTACTGGTGTTTTCTTTCAGTTCTTTTTGAATCTGTTCGTATTTCACACGTTGTATCTTACGTTGGGCAATCTCTTTTTTTATCTCAGTTTTATTATCCTTGTCGGCTTGGGCTAGAGCTTTGTTATGGGCAGCGAGCTTTTGATCTATATAATCTAGGTGGCGTTGCACCTTCTTGTTATTATAGTTGTTTTTCTTACTGTTCTGAGCTCTTAATTTTGTTGAATCCCCAGCGATAAGTTCGCCGCCTATAAGGTTAAAATTTTTGGCAATGCTAACACTCGCCCTAAACACACGAGCGATTGCCTTTGGATTGTTTTTTCTAAAGCGTGCAATGGTATTATGGTCTGGCTTTAGGTTTTTCAAAAGCCAAATAACTTCCAGATTGCGGTGACATTCTTTTTCTAGGTGGCGTGAAGAACGCATCCGGTTCATATAACCATAAATATAAAGCTTGAGTAAATCGCCTGGATGGTAGGGCGGACGTCCTTGAGTTGCTAAGCTGTTAAAGCCTAGTTCTTGCAAATCTAACTGCTCCACAAACTGATCGATAAACCGAACGCTGTTATCGGCAGGGACCATATCGTCTAAACAAGTGCTGTATAAAGTTAATTGCTCCCGGTCTTTTCCTTGTTGATATTCCATTTTTAAAGATAAAAAAAATTAAAAATATATCCTTAAAAAAAGACTGCAATGATGGCATGGTTTTGAGACAGTCTGACGGTCTCGTATAACCGTCAGTTACGGGTTTATATGCGTTAATATTCGGTTTGGCACGGACGTTAGCAATTCCGAGTGGATTCGGACGTAGTCGAATCCGCCGTAATTGCGGTTATACATTGTTGCCCACAGTTATTTTATCCGTTTCCATATCGTATAACGTTTTTCAGTTCCAAATTCAATTCTTTTTTCAGAGACTGATTTTAAATCCAATTCAAGAGGTTTGAAATAATAAAATCCGTCATTTTTCTTTTCCATCAAATTCCGTTTTAAATGCCATTCAACCGCTTCTTTTCGGCTTTCCGCTTTTTCTTTGGATAGACGTCGCTCGATAATCAATTTGTTATTTTCAATTCGGTATGTTCCAATGTCTGTATAATTTAAGTTGTAATAAAATTCGAATTCGCCATTTTCTTTAAATGTTCTGTCAGCGTAACCAGTTCCGTTTTCAGTTTCTATTGGGTCAATGTCAGGTTTTACAAATTCAGATTTTTCTTTGTCTGTTCTTAAATCACATTCTTTTTCAAAACGCCACGTTCCAATTATTAATTCGGATTGATTTTTTTGAGCAACCAAAATCCCAATTTGAAAAGTCAATATTAATGTCAGCAGTATTTTTCTCATAATTGTGGGCAACGGTCTCGTATATAATAAGTTGCGTGTGAAAATGCGCGGACTTGTCGGCGTGACCTTTACTTAATTAAAAATGAAAATTACCTTTTTCCAGAACCAAAAACAAGCAATTTTTTATATACGTTGTTGTGCGCTGGCTTTATCCGCTTTATTTTACATTCAATTATCCGCAACTTATTAAAATTCCGCCTTGAGGATAATTAAATTCGGTAATATATTCCGCATCTGTTAAACATCCATATTTTTTCCGATATTTTCTTTCTCTAAAATCATAAACGTGTAAAATCAAGTACCTTTGCTTAAAATGATATTTTTCCATTTCTACTTCAAAGTTTGCGATTTTTTGGTTACCTCTTTTGTAAGTGTAATAGTCAAATGTCAGCGTTATTTTTTTTGTTTCTTCTGATTTGATTTTTTCCCACAAGTTTTTTTCTAAAATTAGTTCTCCTGGATGATAATCGATTAAAATTCGGTCTTTTGTTCCGTCATTATATTCAAAATTAAGATATACACCTCCAATTTCGGAAACTACTAATCTATCATTTACGTCAATTACCATATTCAGATTTTGTCCAAATCCGATGGTGGAAATTCCAAGTACAATTATTAAAAATAGAAGTTTAAATTTCATTTACGATTTTTTTTCAGCTTGCGCACAACGGTTTTGTGTATGGCTCGTTGCGGGAAATCAGCTATGATTTTCCGCCGTAGAACGAAGATAGCAAATTGCAATGAATTCCGATTAGGAATTCAGCCGCAATGAGCTATACACGTTGTTGTGCAACGTTTTTTATTCAGTTTTTTCTAATTGTTTATGCGAACCATCACAATTCGGCATTCGGTTCGAAAGTCCGCAAACACAATCGTTTAATCCGTATCCATCCATAATTCGCTCCATATTTTTTTCAATCCGAGATGTTTTAGTTTTTGACTGTTTTGGTTTGTCAAAATGCAACAAATAACCTCGTTGTCTTCCTGCCGTAAGATTTTTAAACGCTTTTTTAAAATCAGGATTTTCCTCAAATTTTTGTTCTAACTCTTTTGGTGTGTTGAAGTCAGATGTTTTTTTCTTTTCAATTTTCTTTCCCGACTTTTCAATTCCGATTGCTTCTTCTATATATTCCTTAATTGTCGGTTTCAGTTCCTCAATTTCTGGTAAGTCTGTAAATCGGATTTGTCTTGCCGATTGGACATTTTCAGTTTGTTGCACTAAAATATTTTCAGGGTCTTTGAGCAAAACTCCTTTATGGAACAAAATCGCACAATAGTCTTTAAATTCGTGGATTAGTACAATATTTTTTTCGTTCTCGGTATAGCAAGGATGCATCCATTTGAATTCCTCTTTTAATCCGCATTCCAATATGATTTCACGAAGTTTGGTCAGTTCCGTTTTCCATTTTTTAAGTCCGTTCAGATATTTGTTAACTTCTTCGTTCATTGGTTTTTGCGGTTGCTATTAAATGTTGCACAACGGCAGTCTGTCTCAAAACTACCAATTAATGCTCTTAAAAATTCTATTTTTCTGATTTTTATGAAATTTATCGATGAATCAATATTTTTTGAAAATGATTT
>NZ_JBHULZ010000038.1:0-5478 GCF_042684705.1 Mesonia sediminis | reverse complement strand
ATTTAGAGCTAAAACGAGAGTTTTGTGTATTTTTATAAAAGTATAAGTTTAACCGAAAAACTTGCGCATTTTAGCTCGCCACTTTCGTTATGCGCGAGACGTTGGCTTTAATTTAGAAATATGAAATTCATCAGTTATACATTTTTAATAATTATGATTTTAACGTCAAAACAATCTGATTCTAAGAAGATGTATATCAACTTAGCAAAATCCATCATTGAGAATAATGATGAAGAACAAATAAATTCACTAAAATCAAAATTTAAGACATATAAAAAAGATCCTAGCACGGTGTTTTCAGATGGATGGTATTATTACGACACCAAAAATCAAAAATACCAGAAATCCAGAGGAACGACCGATGGTTTAAAAAATAATATTTATTGGTTTCTATTAATTGATAACCTACACTTCGGACACTACATTTGGGAAATTGATTGGAAACAGCCAGAAAAAGAAATACTTGGTGTCATTGAGATTTTAGCTGAGAAAAAAGGTTATGAACTTCCAAATATTGCTTCTGCACAAGACAGAAAAAATTTGGATGCTGGTGGCAAATTGACTTTCTATAACAAATTTCTGAAGGTAAATGGATTTACGTTGGTCAATCTCTATATTGATAGCGATAGTTATGTCACAGCACTAATTAAAGAAGATAATTTTAAAAAGATTTCCAAACTTGCAAATTTGACTGGAAACAAAATAATTGAATATTAAAACTAAAGCCAATCGAGTGGATGGCTCCGCCTTCAAATGACGGAGTGCACCCCTCACACCACCGTACGTGCGGGTCTCGCATACGGCGGTTCAAAAATGAAACTCATCGGTTATAATATTCGATTAAACTAACATAACCCTTCAACTTTAATCGTTTTACGGTTATAGTGGTTCGCAAAATAGGGCTCTGGGCTACTGCCCAACCTCCCATTCTGGTACGACTCCAGGCATAGGCTTGATCTGGATTTACACCCAATCGAATAAGATTTTTCCGTTTTCGTTCGGGCTTTTTCTCCCGAAGCTTCGGGACCAGATGCAGTACCGTAAACGGTTTCTTAGCCATTCTTCCAGCTTTTTAAGCTTTCCTTGAATGGAGGTAGGTTTGAAGTAATTTATCCAGCCCCGCAGTAGCAGGTTGATCCGTTGGATACATTCTTCAAAATTGGCAGGAATCGTCTTTTTGGTTAGATGTTTAAGTTTTGCCTCAAATTCTTTCCATTTCGATAATCCAGCCACCAGTTGATATTTGCCTTTTTCCCCTTTCTTGTAGGTTGGTACAAAACCAAACCTCAATACTTGAAAATCTAAAGGTTTACGTATACCACTTTTCTCCCTATTTATGGGAAACTGGAGCTTGTCCCGCAAGAACTTGTAGATGCTGTTGCCTACTCGTTTTGCAGCTTTCTTACTCCTGAGGTAAATACTGAAATCATCGGCATATCTTTCAAACTTTACTTGTGGGTGGTACTTCTCTAACCACTTGTCAAAAACAAAGTGCAAGAAGATGTTTGCCAATAGTGGACTTATTACTCCTCCCTGTGGTGTGCCTTTGACTCGCTTCTCTATCGTACCATCTTTCTTTTGAATGGGGGCTTCCAACCAACGTTTTACGTACAGATGAATGTGCTTTTTGTCTGTAAACCGACTTAATGCCTTCATCATCAACTCATGGTCTATCTCATCAAAGAAGCTTTTTATGTCCAAATCAATCGCCCAATCCATTTTCATGCAGTTTTCCCTGCATTGTCTTATGGCTTGGTGGGCTGACTTATGAGGGCGGTAGCCATACGAACTTGCACTAAAGTGTTTGTCCGCAATAGTTTCCAATTCTTCTCTGATAACCATTTGAGCCGTGCGGTCTTGCACCGTTGGTATGCCCAATTTTCTTACCCTGCCATCAAACTTGGGTATGGCTACTTCGCGAACAGCTTTGGGATAGTAACTGCCACTTGCCAAACGATTCCATACCGGATATAAATACTTCCTCGCTTGTAAGGACACTTCTTTTATGGACATTTTATCCACTCCAGAGGCTCCTCCGTTACTTCTTACCTTCTGAAAGGCTTCCCGTACCTGTCGCTTATCTATCGGTTGCGACTTTTGTTTCTCCTCGAAAATCATCCTAAATTTTCATCTAGTTGTAATAAAAATTGAAACTGTTAAGTCAGTCCCTTCGCTACTTCCTGGTTTCCCAAGCTATCATCACTACTACGGACTAATCCGCCACTAATAAGCAGTATCGCTACTTTCTGCCTTGCCCTTCGGGGTTGTAGCATTTTGGAACTAACTCTTAGCTTCTCCTGTTCCGTAATTGAGCCGTCTAGTAAAGCTCCTGCCCTCTTTATGCCGATTGCCACTTGACCAATATTCCAAGTTACGCTCGTCAAGTTCTGTCTCGCAGGACCGCCCATCCTTTGATATTGACAATACTAAAGTTGTTTACGACACTTCTATAAGGGTTCACTCTCATCTCGTTCAGCTTCTTTACTCCTACCAGAGCTCGCTACTTACCCTACAAACGGCAGTAGTGCCTTTGACCATATCGCTCAAAACCAAGTCGTGAAAACTAAGCCCCCTAAGGCGGTTTGACTAATATGCCTGAACATCTTAGCCGAGAGACCTTCTCTCATCTCAGTTACAGTTTGCTGTTCATTCTCAAAGAACTAATTCTTATCTTGCGTCCTTGAACAGCGCAGGACACACAACCGTTGCCCAACAATGGCTATAGTAATGCGGGATTTATAGCTAGATTGAACATTTCGTCACGTAACAAAATCTTGAGCAAAATGAAATTTTCGTCTTCGAAAACCCACACTACGCTTATACTTGCCGTTGGTAGCAATACAAAATATTGCACAAATCATATTTTGTACATATATTTGTACTCTAATAAATACTGAATTATGCAAATTACAACTGTTTCTGACTTTAGGAAAGACCTCAAAACGTATTTGGACAGAGTTATAAAAAACTTTGAAACTCTAATAATTAATCGTGGAAAAGATTCTGGAATTGTTGTTATGTCATTGGAAGAATATAATTCTCTAATGGCTACAAATCACGAGCTATCATCACGAAAGAACGAATTACGCTTGGATTCTGCTATTGACAAACTAAAAAATGGAAAGTCGTTTACAAGAGATTTAATCGAAGACTAATATGAAATATATATTTGTTGACGAATCTTGGGAAGACTATCTATACTGGCAGAAAACGGACAAGAGAAAATTAAAAAAAATAAATGAACTATTAAAAGACATTGCAAGGAACCCATTTGACGGAATTGGAAAACCAGAACCTTTAAGACACAAGTACGCAGGATTTTGGTCAAGACGAATTGATAGTGAACATAGACTAATATACCAATTCAAAGAAGGAGAAATTTTAATCGCAAAATGCAGATTTCACTATGACTGAAAAAATACTGTACACAATAACTAAGCGTTCCCCAATGAAAAATCGGGGCAAGCTGTGTGGCCGGTACAGCCTGTCCCGACCTCTTTTTTCGGGAGCCTAACATGAACGCCGTGTTGACTAACCCGGCTGTTTTTCGGTTGGTACTATGGAGATTAATCTATTGCTGTGCTGCTCCTTTAGAGATGATTAGCAACATTTCTTTTCTTAGCGGTAGACTTAGGATACCCAAAAAGCTTATAAATTGAACCTCTTTGCGTATTGAATGGTTTATGGCTATCCCCGCTAGTGCGCGATGGCATCGCATTCTCTCTGCATTATCAATCAATTCAGCCTCAACAACCTAAAGCTAAACTTATCTTATATATACCCAATTACTGGGTTGAGCTTTATCCAGTACAAAATGGTAATAAAAGAGTATATTTGAGAGATTATAACTCATTATCATTAATATGAAAAAAATACTCACAACATTTCTACTACTGATTTTAATCTTACCAATTTATTCGCAGGATAAAAGTCAAAAAAGAATTCTTGATTATGATTTAAATTCAGATTTAGATGAACTAAAGAAGGCTGGGTACGGAGAAAAAGAATTGAGAGTCTTGGGGGTAATTCTAACAGAGAGAATAAATGAAAATAAGAATATTGATACCCTAACAGTTGAAAATTGCTTGCCCCTAATTTTAAAACATAAGCTTTACAATAGTGATTTTATTAAATCAGTGGATAAGCAAAATTATTCTAATAAAAGAGACAAATTGATTCAGTTTAATGATTTAACAATACTTGAAAACATTAATAAGGTTGATTACGGAATTATTGTATTTTGTAACACAGGTTCAATAAATTGTGATAGTTTTCTAACCGATTTAAATTGTGATATTGGAATTCAATTTCTGGAGAAAAATAAATTGTACTATTATGATTTATTTAAAAAAGAGCAATTTGATTATTTAGTTAAAAGACAAAAGGAACTTCTGGATTCAAATGCTCAACCACATTTTGCAGTTGTGAAAAACGGAAAAATTATTAATGATTTCATTGGATATAGAAAATTATACGAATTGTTAGATAAACTGAATAATTAAAATACTAATGGCAATAACTTAGCCTTCCCCGATAAAAAATCGAGGCAAGCTGTGTGGCCGGTATAGCTTACCCCCCCAGCTGCAGCCCCATGGCATCGCATTTTTTTTGCATTATCAATCAATTCAGCCTCAACAACCTAAAGCTAAACTTATCTTATATATACCCAATTACTGGGTTGAGCTTTATCCAGTACAAAATGGTAATAAAAAAGTTTATTTGAGTGGATATAAGCAGTTGGGTGTAATTTGAGCGAAAATTTGCAAATTTGACTATTTTACCAAAATTTGGTATATTTGAGTAAAATTAAAACGAAATGAAAAATACATCAATATCGCTCGGAAATTATTTTGACCAGTTTGTAAAAACTCAAGTTTCTACTGGACGTTACAAAAACGTAAGTGAAGTTATCAGGGCTGGACTTCGATTATTGGAAAATGAAGAAAGTAAAGTTACTGCGTTAAGAAATGCTATTCAAGAAGGAATAGATAGCGGAATTGCTCACGATTTCGACCCTAAAAAAAATCTTGAGGAGTTAAAAGCTAAACGCAAACAGAATGGCTAAATACGAATTGACCAATAAGGCTGTAGCTGACTTAAATGGTATTTGGGAATATACAGTTGAAAATTGATCTGAAAATCAAGCCGACAAATATTATGATATGCTTTTGGATATTTGCCAAGACATAGCTGACAATCCAGAACTTGGAAAAAATTATAATGAAATTAAATCTGACCTTTTCGGACTAAAAGCTAATCGACACATTATATTTTATCAAAAATCCGAAGTAAAACCAATCGAAATAATGAGAATTTTGCACGAGCGAATGGACTTGAAAAAAAGAATAACCGAATAAAAAAAACGTTGTACAACAACTAAGCGTTCCCCAATGAAAAATCGGGGCAAGCTGTGTGGCCGGTACAGCCTGTCCCGACTTCTTTTTTCGGGAGCCTAACATGAACGCCGTGTTGACTAAT
>NZ_JBHULZ010000037.1:212-2144 GCF_042684705.1 Mesonia sediminis | reverse complement strand
GGCGGAATTTTCTACCGAAAATTCCATCCTTTTTTCTATCTTTGAGCTACAACGGAATAAATCCTGCGTATTTTTCCGCAACGAAATCATAGCCAAAGCCGTTAGCTTTAATGCTGGAGCAAGTTTGCGGTTTGAAAAAAAGCCTGGTTTATTTTTCGATTTTTTTTTAGAATTTTAAGCCAGATGAATCAGAAAAACTATGTGCGGAATTTCAAAAATTTTCCGAATTATCACTCAAACGTGGAATGAAAAACAACAGCGGAATTGCTCACTCAAACTCTGAATTGAATTACGGCTGACTTTTTAGCTTGTTTGCGCAATCGGAACTGGAAAAACAACGCTGGAATTGCGCACTAGAACCTGAATTAAAAAACGGTCGGAATTTCAGCAAGTTTGCGGAATGAATTAAACGCAGAAATTAAAGAAACCTGAATAAAAAGCTGACTAAAAAAACAAAAAACGGAATGAATTATAAAAGCACTAAAAGCTAACAACGGCTATAATTCATTACGGCGGAATTTCCTCGCGGAAATTCCATTCTTTTTTGCTATCTTTCGGTCAACGTCGGAAAAATGGTCGCCCATTTTTCCGTAACGAAATCATAGCCAAAACCGTTGGCACACATTTAAAACCACTCAAAACCAAAGAGTGATCTTAAAATGGTAATATTTTTGACTTCTTTATTCATCATTGCTGGTCTCAATCTGATTCCTAAAATTACAGGTTTTAAATCCATTAAAATTGAAAAAAAAATTTCAATAATATTATTAAGCAGTTTACTATTAAATATAACTAGTATAGCGCTAATTTTCAATGATATAAAAATTAAAGGCTTTTATACAAATTCTATAATTGGAATTATATTTATAATAACTTGTTTACTCTTCTTTGCAATAGTCAATAATAACTGGAAAAAAATTCTGATAGTAGTAATATTAATTCCAGTCATAGCTTTGACTCTAATCACTTTATTTTTCAGTCAGTCAATTGCAAAATTTCAAATTAACCGTGATTATAGTATTGAAGTAAGAAACGGAGGACTTTTGAGTTGCGGTGAAACCATACATATCTATAAAACTAATAATTTGTTTTTCGATGAAATTGTTCAGAATAAAAATGATTTATGCGTCTACGGAATTTATGATATAAAAACTACACATTTTGATAACAAAGAAGCGCAATTCTTGATATTTCATAACGAAAAACTAGACTCAGAAAACCCAATTAAATTAGAACTTAAAAGAAAATAAAAACGTGAGCCAACAACGTATATAAAAAATAGCTGCGGCTTATCTAAACCGGAAATTTTGGTATATTTGGTAAGTCGCCAAATCTTTTGATTTGGCTTTTAAAAAGTAAAGATAAAATCAAAATACAAAAGTTTTGGCTTATTTTATGGGGGAAAAATAACTCATAATTTTACGCTACTTTTCATATACAAACACGTTACCTAAAATAGCTCGGAATCTTAAGCGGAACGGAGAAATGATAAATCCGACTGTTTGAAAATTTAACTGACTTAAAAAGAGAACAGTGGAATTGAAAAGCACAACGCGGAATGAAATAGCGCTACGCTGAAAAAAATTAATAAAACTATATCGTGCAAAAAAATAAAAAGCGAATTTAAAAATTAAACGGAATTAAGGTCAAATCAAAAATTTGAAATAGACGAAAAAAAGATATTAAAATCTACGTTTTTTGAATAAATCAGCGCATTGCCGAATAAAAAAGTGGACGGAAAAAGAGTAAAGCGGAAATTAATTATTTGGACGGCAAAGCAGAACCTTCCAAGCAGAACGTGTCGCTACTTTAGGTAACAACGGCTATAATTCATTGCGGCGGAATTTTCTACCGAAAATTCCACGCTTTTTTCTATCTTTCGGCTACGGCGGAAAGAATCCTGTGGATTTTTCCGCAACGAAATCATAGCCA
>NZ_JBHULZ010000037.1:0-202 GCF_042684705.1 Mesonia sediminis | reverse complement strand
ATAATTCATTGCGGCGGAATTTTCTACCGAAAATTCCACGCTTTTTTCTATCTTTCGGCTACGGCGGAAAGAATCCTGTGGATTTTTCCGCAACGAATTTTTTTGTACTGTGTTAAATAACAAGTAATTTAATTAAAATTTTTTAGTAAGTATTTTATGTTAAACCATAATGCTATCCTGCGCAGCAAGAGCTTTTGGTTCT
>NZ_JBHULZ010000036.1:0-837 GCF_042684705.1 Mesonia sediminis | reverse complement strand
CTTGTTGATATTCCATTTTTAAAGATAAAAAAAATTAAAAATATATCCTTAAAAAAAGACTGCAATGATGGCATGGTTTTGAGACAGTCTGACGGTCTCGTATAACCGTCAGTTACGGGATTAAAGTTACTAATTTTCGGTTAAGAACTGGCGTTAGCAATTCCGAGTGGATTCGGACGCAGTCGAATCCGCCGTAATTGCGGTTATACATTGTTGCCAGTAGTTTTTTATTCCGTTTAGTATGGTTCAAATTTTTCGTTTTTAGGAAATCCGTGATAATAAATTACTTCAATCTCAAAAGCTTTTGCTCCGTTCCAACGCTTAAAATCATTCCATTTCAGCGAGTCTAATATTTTGTCCGATTTAGATAATACCAACGAATCCAATTCCGATAATTTTTGATACGCAATTTGGGCATCCAATTCTTTTGGTATTTCTCCATAGAATAATCGATAAACCGAATTTTTATTCTTTTTCGTGTGCTTATTAATTCCGTCTGAATACAAACTGTAAAAAACAGAATCTGCAACTTTTATTATAATCCGTTTATTGTCATTTTCATTATTCAATTCGGTTTGCACATAATTTTCGTCTTTTAAGTCAGTCTGAACATAATATTTTACAGTTCCAAATTCCGTTTTTTCTCTCTTAATCATTCCTTTTTGTGTCGAACAGGAAACAACTAAAGTGATTAAAATAAGTAGTGATATTTTTGTTTTTACGTTTTTCATTCAAATTACTGGCAACGGCTTTGGCTATGATTTCGTTGCGGAAAAATACGCAGGATTTATTCCGTTGTAGCTCAAAGATAGAAAAAAGGATGGAATTTTCGGTAGA
>NZ_JBHULZ010000035.1:0-610 GCF_042684705.1 Mesonia sediminis | reverse complement strand
TGCCATTTAGAAATTATGGTTATTCGGGAGAAAGGCTTTTTCCTATTCAAAATAGTGATGCGGATAATATAGTTCGGATATGGATAAATAATGGAACATCAATAGATAGAATAATTACGGTATCTAAAGGCAAAAATTTTAGTGAACACTCTGAACTGATTGAAATCGGTCTAACAAAAAATGGGAAAAGAAAATTTCTGACTCAGGAAGAACAAAAACCTTTGAGTGGTATTGCTAAGTTTTTACAAACAGTAGATTCTTTAAACTTATTTCAATATGAATCACAAGAAAAATTTTCTCCTGCTTTACACCAGCCTTTTTCTTTCTATGTTATAGAGCAAAAAAAAGATGGGAAATATCACCAGTTCACTTTTAATACTGACTTTCCAAATAAAAATGAAGAAGCGACTAAATTTACTGCTCTTGAAGAATTCATAATGAACGAATTTAAGTGGGAATTCAAATTAAATTAAACTGGTGCCAACAGCGCATAACAAAAATGGCGAATTTAGAGCTAAAACGAGAGTTTTGTGTATTTTTATAAAAGTATAAGTTTAACCGAAAAACTTGCGCATTTTAGCTCGCCACTTTCGTTATGCGCGAGACGTTG
>NZ_JBHULZ010000034.1:0-1991 GCF_042684705.1 Mesonia sediminis | reverse complement strand
CTTGTTGATATTCCATTTTTAAAGATAAAAAAAATTAAAAATATATCCTTAAAAAAAGACTGCAATGATGGCATGGTTTTGAGACAGTCTGACGGTCTCGTATATGGCCCGTCGCTTGCAAATTAGCGATTATTTTTCGGTTGAGCCACAAGGCAGATTTTTAAATATTACTATTTATTTTTTTAATTGGAAATCGTCAAATTTTTAAATTTGACGATTTCCAAATTAAGCTCAAACTTCGATTAATCAAATAAATAGCTATGAGCTATATACTTTGTTGGTAGCTGTTTTTAAATAATAAATTTAAATCCAAGAAATGATTGCATAAAAATACTAGTTTCTTTATTAAAATTTGATGTTGCACCTAGGTTAATATACATAGATCCTGCTAAATTATAAGACATCAATAAGCCTGCATCAACTCCTAAAATAGCTTTTTTTATTTCATAATCTTTAAAGTCTAGTATTGAAAGGCCGTACTTTATTTCAAATTTAAAGGATTTGTTTTTTGAAAACTCGTTTCCAGCTAATAAGGAATATTTTAATAAGTTATAATTTGGCTCATCATTTTTTCTAATGATTGTTGCATAAGTAAAGTTTAAGCCAAGTGTAGTATTTTTATCATCAAAAGTTTTGGTAATATCAAAATTTAAGGACTCTCCATAATTATCTTTTGCT
The DNA here is from genome assembly GCF_042684705.1 of Mesonia sediminis. Taxonomy (NCBI): domain Bacteria; kingdom Pseudomonadati; phylum Bacteroidota; class Flavobacteriia; order Flavobacteriales; family Flavobacteriaceae; genus Mesonia; species Mesonia sediminis. Next base: position 1,313 of record NZ_JBHULZ010000034.1, on the reverse strand, counting down.
AATGCCAAACCGACATTTGCAGAAAATGAATAAAAGTTTTCTTTAGTATTTAATTCACTCTTGTCTTGAGCAGAAATATTGATACTAAATAGAATAAGCGTTATAGTAAATATAGTTCTCATATTTAATCAGTTATATGAATTCTTGAGTGGAAAACGTCTTAATTTACAGAGAATCTTCAACTCAAGAATTTGTTTTAATCTCTATTACTTTGATAGTATATCCCATGCTTTGTCAAATGCAGCACTAGTTGCTCCTGCCCCTTTTACAGCTCCTGCAACAGCACCAATAACAGTTGAGCTTCCTGCAGCCGCTCCTGCAGCACCACCTATTGCATCAGCTGCAATCGTTAACCATTTTCTTAATTTCCATCCTTTAAATAATCCATTAGTAACAGGATACTTAGTGTCCCAATATAGCATAGAATATCTACTAACTGAACTAGCTATTAATATCACAGACTTTTCTTCTAATGAGTAACTTTCCAATTGATTTTCAAAATCTTTTATTTGATTAGTAATAAGCTCAATATTATTTCCATCATAATCATCTATAATTTGTATTAATTCAAGAAGTTTTGACCTTTGAAAAGATGATACATTTATTTGATTGATATAACTTTCGAAATCATAATTTATTACGTTATTTATGATAGGTTCTAAAAACTCTCTAGAGGCTAAGTTATCGACTTGACCTTCTTCGTTAAAATGATCTTCTATTATAGAATAAACTTCATCTAGCGATTCCATATTGTAATTATTCTCATCAAAATTTTGAAGAAACATATTATGCTCATAACCAATGTAATCTAATGGATTTTCAGGATTTGATGCTTCTTCCCATTCTGAATTAATTGAATTAGGTTCTGTCAAATAATTGTGGGTTATAGCGTCTTGATTTTTTACATTACTCTTAGTGTTTTCTGTTAGATTATTTTCATCATTACTACAACTTATTAAACCAAAGGTTATGAAAAAAATAAAAAATTTTAAAATAGTAAGTTTCATAATTAATAAAATTTATGTTTTGTTTAATGTATAACAAAACAAGGTTGAACAATAAAGTGCCTAATCAAAGTTTTAGGCATTTGATTTTACATCATTCGCTAGTTACTATCTTCTTCCTTCAGAGAGTCAGTTTGTGTTTTTATTTTAAAATCCGTAAGTCGGATGGTCATTAAATTGCTCTGTTTAGGTGTTTAAATAGCTACCAACGGCAGTCAGTCTCAAAACTACCAATTAATGCTCTTAAAAATAATATTTTTCTGATTTTTATGAAATTTATCGAGGAGTCAATATTTTTTGAAAATGATT
>NZ_JBHULZ010000033.1:0-20216 GCF_042684705.1 Mesonia sediminis | reverse complement strand
AGGATCTCAAGCTTTTCTTTTAAACTCCACTTCTTATATTTCATATTTCAAAGGTATTAATTGAAATTTAAAATATCACTCCGAACTATTAAGGGGCTAAAGTAACTAGATTTCATTTTCAAGTAATTGATGCGTTTGCAGATCATTATAAGGTTGGTCATGCTTCTATGGAAGAACACCCAGATAGTAGCCTTTACACCAGTAAAGTTGAACAGTATATTAAACCAGAAAATCTAGCAAATATTGAAGCACCAGAAATTAAAACCATGGCAGATTTGCATGGCTTAATTATGCGCAATGATATTATAGCCATTGACAGTTTTGAAAAGCTAAGAGAAATCAACAAGCAAATAGAAGTTGACAAAGATTTAAGGAAAAAATATGATGGTAAACTTTTCATTTTTATTTTTCAAATGACATCAGACGGAAAAATGCGTGGCGGTTCAAAAAGCCAATTTGACGTAGATATAGTTTTGTTTACAGAAAAGTTTGATGATTACCGTGAAAATTATATTTACGTTGATAAGAACCGGTATAATGAACTACCTGCAACCGATTTAAAGTATAGCATTTATCACAAAGCCATGTTGGTTCCCGAACCATCAGGCAACTTACCCCAACCAGAAGCAGATCCGCAAGTGCAAATAAAGCCAACTGGAAACCTAATATTAACTGAATTTTAAACTAAAAATATGAGTACAGCAATAACGAAAATAGAAAACGTAGCAAAAAAATCTAAAGATTATGCCTTGGCCAACCCTAAAACAATTTTGTATGCAGCTGCAGCCGTAACTGTGGCCGCAGTTGGATACAAGGTTTACAAAAAAGTTTTTCCTGCAGCTCCAAAAAGGCCAGAGTTAATCGAAGATTCCAATTTAGCTAAAAGCACATTAACAGACGTTCAAGCTCAAAATATTGCTGAAAAACTATTTACAGCCATGGCGACGGTTGGCACAGATGAAAAAGCTATTTTCAGCGCATTAAGTGGTTTAAATGCAAATGATTTCCTAAAGGTATATAATGCTTTTGGAATGCGCCAATATTCTTTATTTTGGGGTAATGTAGGAGACCCGATCACATCTGACAAGCATCATTTGATTACTTGGTTAGCCAACGAGCTAAGCGTTTCAGATGCTAAAAAGCTAGAACAAAAAATACCTGGACTAAAATTAACTTAGAATAAAGCTCGAAAACCGCCAAATCTTTACGGCGGTTTTTTCTATAATTCTAAGGTATAAATCTCACTATGGTCTGCAGGTATGAATGCTTGAATATCTCTAAGGTAGTTTTTTAAACCTGCTTGCGATTTATGGCCGGTTATAGGCATGAGTTTGAATATTATTTCCTGTTCATTAAACCCCCGGTTTAGCAATGAACTGTATAAATCTAATATTGCCGTATGTCGTACACTATACAAATTGTAAGTAGGATCAAACTTTAGTTTCTTTAAAATCTTTCGAAACCTCCGACTAAAATAATTAACCTTACTACTCAATTTGTTTGTTTCCCAAACCGCTGGTTTATCAAATTTTGTAATTAAATGATGATCCTTTGGTTCCTGGTCCAAATTCATTTCTTTGAGTAGTGGTTTAAGTTTTTCAATTACCCTGGAATATCCGATTGATTGATTTTTACGCTCAACACCCAAAATCCAATTTTCTGTATTAATATCCCCAACCTTTAACCTTATGATTTCCCTGGGTCTTAATAAAGCGAAAACCATAAGTCCGATTACATTTATCAAATAAGGATCATCTTTTTTAATCTGCTTTAAAACCTTGGTAAATTCTTTCTTTGTAAAAGGTTTGTTTTTTACCGGTTTACTTTTGAGCTTAGGAATATCATTTATAAAATTATGATCTATTATACGCTTATGCTGCAAAACGGTAAACAAGGCCGATATAGATCTTTTATAATTATCAATACTCGTATTTGATAGAGTTGTTCCATTGGGTTTTTTGTATTCCAACTGCAACCAATCTAAAAACCGATAAAAGTCATTTAACCCATATTGTCTTATATCAATATACTGCTGGCCATTTTGAATTAGGTAGCTTTTAAAGAACTCTTTTCTTGTGCTGTAATCCTGTGCGGTTGCTTCACTAATTGAGTTAACTTTTAACTTGAACGCATAGTCTAAAGCTTCCCCTACTGAATAAGTTTTTTCGTTCTTATATTCAAGCCCTCTCACCTGTTTTGGAACCCAATTTTGATATAGTGCAAGCTTAACGGCATCGATCAAAGCACTTGCAGCTGATTTGCGCTCCTGCAAGGAATCTAGGCGGTTTAGCCCTTTGTAGATCATTATTTTTATATCCTTTCTATTGGTTTCTGGGTTCAACCAATAGAAATATACATACCATCTTTTACCGGGTACAATTGCGTGTACCTTTTTACCATTTTTAAGAACTTTTGGAGCGTACAATTTAGGAGTAGAATACTTTACTTTAGCCAAAACTATTTCTATTCTAATAGGTTCGTTTATAGGTTCACTTTGCAATTTGTACGTTTTTTTCATGGTAAACTATACCCTTATAAAACGCTGAAACCCCCTGTAAATACAAGGGGTTTCGTCTTTTGTACTCAAGGCGGGAATCGAACCCGCACTTCCGAAGAAACTGGATTTTGAATCCAGCGCGTCTACCAGTTCCGCCACTTGAGCTAAATGGATGCGCAAATTTAAAACTTTTTTTTCATTTTCAAATAAACAAAAAGAATTCTTTTCAACTAAAATAAAATCCTTAAATTTGCAACCTTATTATTCGCTGCTTCAAGCAGATAACTTAAAGAAAAATAAGCACTTATGACACACGCGCTACCCGATGCAAAACTTTTTGCTTGCTCACAAAGCGAAACTTTAGCCAAAAAAATTGCCCAAGAATACGGAATTGAACTTGGTAATGTCATTACCTCAACCTATAGTGACGGTGAATTTCAACCTTCTTTTGAAGAGTCTGTACGAGGAGATCGTGTTTTTATTATTGGCTCTACCCATCCTGGTAGCGACCATCTTATGGAAATGCTCTTGATGCTCGATGCTGCAAAACGCGCTTCGGCAAGACATATTACGGCGGTATTACCTTATTTTGGTTGGGCAAGACAAGACAGAAAAGATAAACCACGGGTACCAATCGCAGCTAAACTGGTTGCCAAAATGTTAGAAACCGCTGGTGCCACAAGAGTGATAACAATGGATCTTCACGCCGATCAAATTCAAGGTTTTTTCGAGAAACCTGTTGATCACCTTTTTGCCTCAACTGTTTTTCTACCTTATTTGCAAGATTTAAATTTGGCAAATCTAACCGTAGCTTCACCAGATATGGGTGGATCAAAAAGGGCTTATGCTTATTCAAAAGCCCTAGAAAGCGATGTGGTAATTTGTTATAAACAACGAGCAAAAGCCAATGTGATTTCTCATATGGAGCTTATTGGTGATGTTGAAGGTAAGAACGTTGTATTGGTAGACGATATGGTAGACACCGCCGGAACTTTAACCAAAGCAGCCGATGTGATGATTGAACGCGGTGCAATAAGCGTTCGTGCTATATGTACACACCCTATACTTTCGGGCAATGCATACGAGCGTATCGCCAACTCTAAATTAGAAGAATTAATTGTTACCGATTCTATTCCTCTAAAACAAGAAAGCCAAAAAATAAAAGTTGTATCTTGCGCCCGCTTATTTGCCGATGTGATGAAAGCCGTTCACGAGAACAAATCCATCAGCTCAAAATTTTTAATGTAAAAGCCTGTTCTAAATCTTCTTAAAGAAGATGGCTAAACTAGAACAACAATAAATATAATTAATTAAATTTTTTACAAATGAAGTCAATTACGATCAACGGATCTAAAAGAGAAAGCGTAGGAAAAAAAGCTACTAAAGCCCTACGTAATGCTGGAGAGGTTCCTTGCGTATTATACGGAGGAGATCAACCTGTACATTTTTCAGCACCCACAATTGCGTTTAACAGTTTGGTTTACACTCCAGACGTTCATACTGTTGTTTTAGAACTAGATGGACAAAAACACAATGCGGTTTTACAAGATATTCAGTTTCACCCAGTAACCGATGAAATCTTACATATGGATTTCTATGAGTTTGGTGACGATCAAGAAATTACTATGGAGATTCCTGTGCACTCTGAAGGAGTTGCTAAAGGGGTTAAAAATGGTGGTGTTTTACGTTTCAACTTACGTAGAATGCGTGTAAGAGGTTTAGCCAAAAACTTACCTGATTATATCGTTGCTGACGTTACTCCATTAAAAATCGGAAACAAATTATATGTTACCGCAGTAACTTCTGATGATTATACCATTATGCACCCAGATAACACGGTTATTTGCCAAGTGAGAACTTCTCGTAACGTGGTAGCTGGAGCTGATGAAGATGAAGATGAAGATGTACCTTCTACAGAAACCGATAAGGTAGGTGCTGCAGCTGCTTCTAACGACGGTTAAGCACAATTTTTAAATAAATAGAAAGCACCTTACTTATCTAAGGTGCTTTTTTTTATTTTTATAGTTCTTTTTATAAAAATAAACCTATGCTTGCCTTTTTTGGAAGAATACTCAACAATAAGAAAACGAAAAAAAAATCCGTAAAGGAAATGAAAAAGTCACTTATCGTAGGCCTTGGTAACCCAGGAATAAAATACGCCAATACCAGACATAATATTGGTTTTAAAATATTAGATCATCTGGCAGAACAAGAAAATTTAAGCTTCACCACCGATAAATTAGGCGATATCTGCACCTACAAGTACAAAGGCCGCCCCTTTGTCTTGCTTAAACCCAATACCTATATGAATTTAAGCGGTAAAGCAGTGCGCTATTGGCTAGAAAAAGAAAAAATAGATATCGATAACCTTCTGGTAGTTACCGATGATTTAAACCTTGAGTTTGGTACAATTCGCATTAAAAGCAAAGGAAGTGATGGCGGTCATAACGGACTAAAAGACATTCAAGATAAACTAAATACCAGTAAATACAACCGTTTTAGGTTTGGAATTAGCGATAGTTTCTCCAAGGGTAAACAGGTAGATTATGTGTTAGGCGAGTGGTCTCCTCACGAAGAAAAACTACTCCCCGAACGCCTAGACCAAGCCGTAAAAGCCATACAGTCTTTTGGTACTACCACACTAGCCAATACCATGAATGCCTTTAACAATAAATAGCTTTTTCTTGCTGGCATCGCAATAAAAAAATCCGCTGCAGCGAATGAAGCTTTAGCGGATTTTTGTTTATTATAAATTTCACTATACGATTAACGTACAATTATTTTTCTGTTTATAGCCTGATTATTGCTTGTACTCGCTTTTAAGAAATACACTCCAGTTTGAGCAGTTGGCAGGTTTACCTTAAAGCCTGTTTGAGGATTCTCTTTAAAATCTCTTCTATAAATAAGCCTACCGGCTACATCATAAACCTGAACTTTTAATGATCCCTGACTAGTATACTGTAGATTAAATGCTCCCTCATTAGGGTTAGGCCATACTTTGAATTGACGTGCCAAATCATTCTCATTCAAACCTAAAGTATTTACCACAACCGTATAATCTTCTACCTCACCGTTAAAACCTACGGCACAATCATTAGGATAGGCAAAGAATTCTGTAGACACACGCATAATTGTTGATCCTTCTACGGCATCATTAGGCACAGTAATATTTATTGGCGAATTGGTACTTTGGCTAGCACCGACTACACCGCCAAGATCATATCTTTCATTCGCATCAAAAACACAGTTTTGATTCCAATCTATATAAGCATACACTCCTGCAATAAAGTTTGATCCTCCGGCATCACCGCGAACGCTTAAGGTGTAGCTTTGTCCTTTGTCAACTTGAGTGGTCAAACTCGTAAAATCGCTATATCCTCCTGACTTACCTGATGTATTATTGATGGTATTAAAGTTTACCTCGGTAATGGCAACTGGCGATTGGCTGTCGCCGGAAGACGGACAGATATCACAAGCTTCTGTAGTAAAGCTATTGGCAGCAGAGTAAGAGAATGCTGCACATGCATTGGTTGCTTTTACTCGCCAGTAGTAAGTTGTTTCATTTTGACCCGCAAAAGTATAATTATTATCGCTTAAACTCTCATCGACCACTAAGGTGGTAAAATTAGCATCTTCGGCTATTTGCAATTGATACGAAGAAGCATTACTCTCATTACTCCAAGTAAGCACACTAGGGGTTGCTACATCAATAGCGCCTTGCGCAGGTGTAAGCAAAGTAGGCGTTACCGCATTGTTATCATATACCCCAAGCACCAATGGGTATTCTTGAGTTACCCCATTTGAGGTTGCTTTTACATTAAAAGTATATTCTCCTACGCTTACTCCACTTAGATTGCTCAATGCTAAGTCAACCTGTGTACCTGTACTGCTCGCCGCATTTGGAGTAAAGGTAGCGGTGGCTCCCGTTGGTAAATTACTCACACTAAAGGTGGTATTTTGGCTGTAACCATTAAAGGTGTTATAAGTAAACGTGTAATTAGCAGTATTGGGCAAACAAACTTCTTGAAAAGTTGAATTAAAAGATAACACATAATCTACCTCTTGAATAGCAATACTGGTGGTATTCACCGCATAAAAAATAGAGTTACTGGCCTTTACCATTAATCGGGCATTGGCTACATTTCCTACGTTAGGTACGGTTATTAAGGCATTTCCTGTATTCGGCTGGTTTTGTGCAATCACTTGATTAAAGTTTTGTCCGCCATCAATACTCAATAGAATATCTACCTCGTTTGCCGAAACTGGGGCTACATCTGTATTGGCAACATCCCAAGTGATGGTTTGCGAGCTTCCCACATTCCAGGTTATCCCTGATTGATTTTGAGAAGTAACCACAAACGGACCCGCATTATTAGCTACGGTAACTTTCATCAAATCGGTATCGGTTTGCCCGATTCCATTGGCAAAGGTATTAGCATTATCACGTACAGTAAACGCAAAGTTCAACTCCCTACCTACAGAAGGTGTTACTTCCCAAGTTGGGGTTAAGTTACCCGCTATTACATCGCTCAATTTTGGCATATAACGTTTTGGTGATGAGGTAGGTAAAATAGACCGGTATAGCGGCCCGTCTACCCAAGAAGGTTGAGGTTGCCCATTACCAGGTGCAGGCTCTGGATCATTTTGTGACCAGTTATAAGTAAGGCTTGCCGTACCGTCTACATCTGTAGCGCTACCTTCTAAAACAAAAGCAGTAGATTTTGGTATGGTATAGTCTAAACCTGCATCGGCTACAGGAGCAGCATTGGCCAAAGTAGTAATCTGCGCACAAGAGCTACTCGGACCGTTTTTTATATTATCGGCAATATCACGAATATTCACATAATTAAAGTGAGCATCGGAATTATTTTGAACATTTGGCGAACAAATACCTGCATAACCCATTATGGAGCTTCCACTTCCTGGCTCTACTTCTGTGGTTCCGTCTCCACTACGACTACAAATATTCATAGTATGATACCCACCGAATTGATGCCCCATTTCGTGGGCAACATAATCGATATAAAAGGCATCACCTACCGGATTATTACTACCGGTGTAAGCGCTACCTTTTTGTCCGCTTACACATACACATCCTATACAACCCGCATTACCACCACCAGTGGTATTGAAATTGTGCCCAATATCATAATTGGCATTCCCTATGGTATTATCAATAGTGTTTTGCGTGGTTTGATTAAATTCATTAGACCAAGGGTCTGCAGAAGTAGAACCAAAATAGATCAAAGCATCGTTATTGGGAATGAACTGTAAAGTAATAGCCAGATCTCGCTCATAAATCTCATTCACCCGGTTAATACTTACAGCCATTTGGGCTTGAATATCAGCTTTAGCTGTAGCCGTGCTAGTAGCGAATATATTACCGTATTCGGCTGTGCAAGAAAGCGCTAATCTATAAGTACGCAACTGACTGTCATTAGCGGCCATAGTTTGCTGGCTTTCGCCGCGTACCAAAGTGGGTATTAACGACTCTTCATCCATAAAACAAGTAAAATCAGATACTTGTCCGCTTAAAGCCTCTCGGGCAAAAACAATATAATGCTCCCTATCAGTGGTATATGGATCGATGTACATCGCCATACGTTTTCCCGATAAACTCATCGCATGAAATCCTTGTGGAGTGACACTAAAGCGCATACTTGCGGTAGGATCATCAATTCCTTTAGCTTTATATGTTCTTATTTGAGGATATTTTGCTTGAAGCTCTTCGGCCATAATTGAAAACTCAACTACGCTAAATTGCTCCATCTCGCCGTTAGGCATAGGGAATTCTAGAATTAAAGGAGCGGCTTGTTGCGTATGCTGTGGTGCTTTCTTTAATTTGTTTTTTAAAGCATCCAAATCCAATTGGTATAAGGTAAAACCATCGGGTTGCGATTTTCGATTGATTTTTTCGAATTGACTAAGCTCTTCTTGGTTTACCTTGCTCCAGTAATTGGTTTGGGCAAACAAAGAAAAACTAAAAAAAATACAAAGTATGCTCAAAACATCTCGTAAATTTGCTTTCATAGTTGTTTAATTTTGCGACTAATTTACAAGATAAGCAGCGTTAATTAAAACATATATTCTTTTTTATCATGAAAGATGCTAATAATTTAACAATAAACCAGCCAACTGTGGTTACTATTGGTACTTTTGATGGTGTGCACGTTGGGCATCAGAAAATACTAAAACGCCTTATCGAGTCTGCCAAAAAAGAAGAATTAGCTTCGGCTGTGCTTACTTTTTTTCCGCATCCTAGAATGGTTTTACAAAAAGAAATGGATATAAAGCTCATTCAAACTATCAACGAGCGGCAAGAGGTGATTCAAAGTGAAGGAATCGATTATTTTATCGTACACCCGTTCACCAAAGATTTTTCAAGATTAACCGCCCAAGAATATGTTGAACAAATCTTGGTTAAGAAAATGAAAGCTCAGAAAGTGATCATCGGGTACGACCATCATTTTGGACGCAATCGTGCTGCAGATATTCATGATTTACGCAAATTGGGCAAAGAATATGGTTTTGAAGTTGAAGAGATTTCTAAAAAAGATATTGATGATGTCGCGGTAAGCAGTACAAAAATCCGTAAAGCTCTTGAGATGGGACATATTGAAAAGGCCAATATTTACTTAGGCCGACCCTTTTCTGTACAAGGATTAGTGGTTCACGGCAATGGTAAAGGTAAAGGTTTTGGTTTTCCTACCGCTAATTTAGCCGTTGAAGAAACTTATAAGCTCATCCCTAAAATTGGTGTTTATATTGTTCGCAGTAAAATTAAAGGGCATTATGTGTATGGTATGATGAATATAGGTTTTAAACCTACTGTGGGCAGCGACCAACAAACCATCGAAACTTATTTTATAAACTGGTCGGAATCACTTTATGGTAAAAAATTAAAAATCGAGTTTTTAAGCCGAATTCGTGGAGAGAAACAATTTGAATCTGTTGAAAAACTCAAAGAAGCCATGCAAGCCGATCTAGAATTCACACAGGCCTACCTAAAAGAACACCATTATGAAGACGCTTCTTTTTAAACAAGTAGACAACAGTGCACTGATTGTTTTTAGAATTATTTTTGGCCTACTCATCACCTTAGAAGCCTGGGGAGCGATTGCTACGGGTTGGGTAAAACGCGTTTTTGTAGAACCTCAATTTACCTTTAATTTTATTGGTTTTGATTTTTTGCAGGTATTCGTTGGCCCCTTTATGTATGGCTATTACTTGCTTATGGGTAGCTTGGGACTTATGGTGTGTTTGGGCTACAAATACCGCTGGAGCATGGGGGGGTATACCTTGCTGTGGACGTTGAGTTATTTGATGCAAAAATCAAGTTACAACAATCATTATTACCTGCTTATTCTCATTTGTATATTTATGCTCCTGGTCCCTGCCAATGCTTATGCTTCTATCGACGCCAAACGCAACCCAAGTTTAAGAAGCAATGCCATGCCCAACTGGGTAAATGTTTTTATCATTTTGCAATTATTCATCGTTTATACCTACGCCGCTTTGGCGAAAATATATCCCGATTGGTTACAAGCCAAAGTTCCCGAAATTTTAATGGCAGGAAAAGCCCACTACTATATTGTAGGCGATATTTTACAGCAAAAATGGACGCATTATGTGATTGCCTATTTTGGTATATTGTTCGACCTACTAGTAGTTCCTTTACTGTTGTATAAGCCCACACGAAAGTATATCTTTTTCTTCTCTGTTTTTTTTCATCTTTTCAACAGCATTGTATTTCAAATAGGAATATTCCCCTATCTTTCATTAGCTTTTAGTCTATTTTTCTTTCCAGCCGAAAAAGTCCATCGCTGGTTTTTAAAGAAAAAAGATTTTTACCAAGAAAAAGCCATTCAAGTGCCTAATTACGCCGGTGCATTTCAACTTTTTATAGTGGTTTGGTTTATTTGCCAAATAGGCTTGCCTCTAAGGCATTGGTTTATACCCGGAGATGTTTTGTACACAGAAGAAGGCCACCGTATGAGTTGGCGCATGATGTTGCGCACCAAAAGCGGCCACGCCACTTACACGGTAGTTGACACCAAAACAGGAGAAAAAACAATCATTAACAAAGCAAAATACCTTACCCCTAAGCAAATGCGTCAAGCCACTACCAAGCCCGATATCATTTGGCAGTTCGCCCAACGCATTGCTCGTGATTACGCCCAACAGGGAAAAGAGGTACAAGTATTTGTACGCTGTGGCATTCGGGTGAATAAGGGTTCGTATACGCCTTTAATCAATCCGGAGGTCGACTTAGCTGCCGCGGATTGGAATTATTTTAAACATAATACTTGGATTTTGTTACCGCAAAATCTGTAATTTTAGGCTTTTATACTACATTTGCTTATTCTATAAATCGATAAAAAATCTGATTATGCTTATTGTTGCTCAAATCCGAGAAAACAAAGAAAAATTTATTGCGGCTTTAGCCAAAAGAAATTTTGATGCTTCCGCTATTTTTGAAGAGGTTTTACAACTTGATGAAACCAGAAGATCTACACAAACCCAATTAGACAAAGTACTGGCCGAATCGAACCGTTTATCCAAAGAAATAGGCATGCTTTTTAAATCGGGTGAGCACCAAAAAGCCAACAAGGTGAAAGAGCAAACGGCAGGTCTTAAAGAAGAGTCTAAACAACTTACCGATTTGCTACAAAGCACTCAAGAAGCTTTACAAGAAAGATTATACAACATACCCAACATACCACACGAGAGTGTGCCCGCAGGAAAGTCTGAAGAAGACAACGAGTGCATCTTTACAGCAGGTGAAGTGCCACAGTTGCACGAAGGCAAGCTACCCCATTGGGAGCTGGCTAAAAAGTATGACTTGATAGATTTTGAGCTCGGCAACAAAGTTACTGGCGCTGGTTTCCCAATTTACAAAGGTAAAGGTGCACGTTTACAACGCGCTTTAATCACTTACTTTCTAGACAAAAATATTGAGGCCGGTTACACCGAATACCAAGTGCCTTTGGTGGTAAATGAAGCTTCGGGCTACGGTACGGGGCAATTGCCCGATAAAGAAGGACAAATGTACCACGTGCAAAACGACGATTTGTATTTAATTCCTACTTCTGAGGTTCCCCTAACCAATATGTTTCGTGGTGATTTATTAACCGATAAAGATCTGCCCATACAGTGTACAGCTTTTACCCCTTGCTTTAGACGCGAAGCTGGATCTTATGGAGCTCACGTGCGAGGTTTAAACCGTTTGCACCAATTTGATAAGGTAGAGTTGGTTAATCTAGTAAAACCTAGCGAATCCTATGCCGTATTAGACCAAATGGTAGAACACGTAAAAGACATCTTAAAAGAATTAAAATTACCTTACCGCATACTGCGCCTTTGCGGAGGCGATTTAGGGTTCACCTCGGCTTTAACCTATGATTTTGAATTGTTTTCTACCGCTCAAGACCGCTGGTTAGAAATTTCTTCGGTATCAAATTTTGAAGATTTTCAGGCCAACCGACTAAAAGTGCGTTATAAAAACAGTCAAGGCGAAAAAGAATTAGTGCATACGCTAAACGGAAGTTCGCTTGCTTTACCTCGAGTACTGGCGGGTCTTTTAGAGAACTACCAAACCCCAGAAGGAATAAAAATACCAGAAGTATTGGTGCCTTATACTGGTTTTGATATTATAGACTAAATAAGTCGGCTACATTTATCAACCGTTTAAAAAGCGAAAAGAAATTAAGTTGTAAAAGCCTAAACCAATTTTGGTTAAGCTAAAACACGTGTTCTCTTTTTCTTTTTAAACGGTTTTTTTACCTCCACGATTATTTTCATAAAGAAATTTTTAAGCATTGTTCGCTGTTTGTGATGTGTTAACTTGCGCCAGATTGCCTATTTTAGAGCCTATAAAATAACCTGGCCTACTATGTTACAAATTGCCTTCGCCCCTTGTTATGTTCAAGAACTGCCGCCCAAACACCGTTTCCCTATGGCAAAGTATGAACTATTACCTCAACAACTACTACGTGAAGGTATAGTAGAGCAAAAGCATTTTTTTGAGCCTCAAGCCATCAATCATAAGCATTTTTTGGCGGTGCACGATGCCGAGTATTTTTATGACTTCTTAAATTTAAAATTTACCCAAAAACAAATCCGCAAAAGCGGTTTTCCTTTATCAAGAAGCTTAGTTAACAGAGAGCTTTTAATTGCTGCAGGTACTTTGCAAGCCAGCCTACACGCTTTAAAGCAAGGGGTAGGTATGAATATTGCAGGCGGCACCCATCACGCTTACGCGGATAGTGCAGAGGGCTTTTGTATGCTCAACGATCAAGCGATAGCCGCTCAATACCTACTCAACCACCAACTAGCACAACAAATTTTAATCATCGATTTAGACGTACACCAAGGCAACGGAACCGCTAAAATATTTGAAAATGAAAAGCGTGTATTTACTTTCTCTATGCATGGCGAAAAAAACTATCCGTTTAAAAAAGAAAAAAGTGATTTGGATATCGCTTTGCCTAATGACACGGGAGATGATGCCTATTTACAAATTTTAAAAGAAAAGCTACCACAATTGTTAGATCAAGTGCAACCCGATTTTGTTTTTTATCTGAGTGGCGTAGACGTATTAGCCACCGATAAGCTAGGAAAACTAAGCCTTAGCCAAGCCGGCTGTAAAATGCGTGACCAAATGGTATTAGAACAATTAAAGGCCCGTAATTTACCGGTAGAAATTAGTATGGGCGGAGGCTATTCTCCGGCCATCAAACATATTGTAAATGCACATGCCAATACCTTTAAACTTGTTCAAGCAATATATTATTAAGCTTAGGCCGGTCGTTGCCAAGTATGGCCGTGTAAAGCCAAAGCTGTATCTAGTACGTTACGCTGACTCACCAAACCGATTAATTTTTGATTTTCACAAACCGGGAAACGCCTCAACTTTAAATTTAAAAACTTTTGCGCTAAATCGAATAAATGCATATCGGGAGCAACGGTCTCAACCTCTTTAATCATATAATCACTAACTAAAACGCCTTCGAGCGGCTGATTGTAATAGCGCGATTCAGATAATTGTTTGATACAATCACCCTCAGAAATAACCCCAACCAACTGGTGTTGATCATCTACCACAGGGCCTCCCGAAATATTGTATTGAATCATTTTTTGCATCACCTCAAAAATATGCTCCCGCTCGTGAAAATAAATCACCTCCCGAATCATAAAGTCACGGACTTCTATCTTTTCGGGATTTACCCCCGTATCTCCTATCATTTTACCTTGAAAGCTTTTAATACCCATAACATCATTTTTTAAATTTAAACAACTGAATATAAGCATTTTAATTGAGTTATTAAAACAAAAAATAAGGATGCCTTTTAAAAAGAACATCCTTATTTAATAATTTTATTCGAGCGTGTAAGGTGGTTTTATGCTTTTTTACCCATCAGCAACACCTCTTGTGCAACCACCTCGGTAATGTATCGCTTTTCTCCTGCTGCATTCTCATACGAGCGGTTGGTTAGCTTACCTTGCAACATTAGCTCATTTCCTTTTTTGCAATAGTTCTCGATAATATCGGCCACACCACCCCAGGCAACAACGTTATGCCATTGGGTATCGGTTACTTTTTCGCCCCTAGCATTTTTGTAGGTCTCATTGGTCGCCAATGAAAATTTGGCTAGCTTTTTACCGGTTTCTAAATTTACGATTTCGGGATCATTACCTAAGTTTCCCATTAACTGAATTCTGTTTTTAAAAGCGTTCATAGTATAAAGTTTTAAATGATTAATAAATGTGTTGTTTGTCAACGGTACAAAGATGAGACGCTTGATTGTTTTTAATCGGTTGGTAACCAATTGCTTGTGCTTACATTCGTTTTCAAACGGTTGTAAGCAATTGCTTAAGGTGTTCTATTCACGGCCTAAGTCACTAATAACCGACCTTCAGCCGCATCTGCAAATTATAAAACTCTATTTTATAAATAGTTGCATACTGGCAAATAAATTCAAGATTTGCCATTTAAGGAACAAGTAATCTGAATAAAACAGGAAAAGAAATGTTCAATTAAAGCGATTTAGCAGGACTTGTTTTTTTGTAAATACCGAAAATAAGAAGTAATTTTATTTTTACTGGGTAGTTGCGGCTAGGCCGGAAAGAAGTCTTAGGATAAAAAACCGTATAATGGAAAAACAAAATAAAAAAATCAATTCAGATTATTATGGAAATAGGTCCTCTAAAAATAAATCAAACAAGGATAAATTTGACTTTATAGGAAATTGGCGGAATTTTTCATTTTATGGTACCCTAATAGTATTGATTTTAATCATCCTGCAAAAATTAGGTCTGATATTCAATAATTAAAAGATATAAGGTAATTTAAGTGCAAAAAAAGTATGAAGTAAAAAAAGAAAGACCGAAAAAGAAAACGGACTTTTGGGATTTTCTGACAGACTTAAGGTTCTATATCGCAATTATAGTTTTAATAATGTGGTTTTTATCGGAATTCGGACTCCTTTGTTAACCCCGCAAGAACAAATTTAAAAGCGAAACAGAATAAAGCTCCGACTGCTACACGATGGCATCCCGTTCTTTTTGCCTTGTCAACCAAGTCAGCTTCAACAGCCTAATGCTGCACCTACTCTTATTTATATCCCAATTAACTGGTGGGGCTTTATCCAATAAAAAATGCTATTAAAAGTGTATATTTGAGTTGATATAAGGAGTTGGCATTCATTGACGAAACGCACTCAAACTCTAATAAAATGAATAAATTAATAACAAATAGGAATCTGATAATTGCGAATTTTGCAATTGTCTCTTACTTTATTCTCATTTGGCTAATTAACTTTTACAAAATAGATTTTGTTCTAATAGGAGTTTTTAGAGAAATGTTGACAATACCATTTTTGATTGCACAAATTGTGTTTTTAGTTATTGGAATAAGATATTTAATGAAAAATAAAAGTAATCCACTAATAATAATTAGTTTTTTAACATTAGTAATTTGTTCAGTCATTACTATTGGTAGTTTCTTTTAAAATCGAATATAAGAAAGAATATAAGAAAGAATATGAAAAACTGAATTGAAAACGGAATATAGCAAATTGCGGAATTGCTCACTCAATCGGAATTGAAAACTAAAAAGTAGAATATGAAAAACATCTTTATTTATTACTTGACAATTTTAACGCCACTTGCAATTATAATTTGGCTGAACCAAACCGACTCTATAAATTCCACATATTTTGTGGGACTTTTATTTTTCTATTTATTAATTTTTAGAACTTATGTAGATGGAAAAAGACTGTCTGACAAAAATATAATTCCTAAAAAAGATGTTTGGAAAATGATAATTCCAGGAAAACACATTGAGTATTTTAAAGAACTATATCTGAAATAATATAAGAACTGAAAATATAGCGGAATAAAAACAACGAAATGCCAACACCGTGTATAATTAATGGCTAGTTCACGCCTACTTTCGAAAATCCTCGCGGATTTTCTATTCGGTTTTTATTTGTTAAATTAGATGCTTAAACACGCCACTAATCATACACAAACACGTTGGGTGTAATTTGAGCGAAAATTTGCAAATTTGACTATTTTACCAAAATTTGGTATATTTGAGTAAAATTAAAACGAAATGAAAAATACATCAATATCGCTCGGAAATTATTTTGACCAGTTTGTAAAAACTCAAGTTTCTACTGGACGTTACAAAAACGTAAGTGAAGTTATCAGGGCTGGACTTCGATTATTGGAAAATGAAGAAAGTAAAGTTACTGCGTTAAGAAATGCTATTCAAGAAGGAATAGATAGCGGAATTGCTCACGATTTCGACCCTAAAAAAAATCTTGAGGAGTTAAAAGCTAAACGCAAACAGAATGGCTAAATACGAATTGACCAATAAGGCTGTAGCTGACTTAAATGGTATTTGGGAATATACAGTTGAAAATTGGTCTGAAAATCAAGCCGACAAATATTATGATATGCTTTTGGATATTTGCCAAGACATAGCTGACAATCCAGAACTTGGAAAAAATTATAATGAAATTAAATCTGACCTTTTCGGACTAAAAGCTAATCGACACATTATATTTTATCAAAAATCCGAAGTAAAACCAATCGAAATAATGAGAATTTTGCACGAGCGAATGGACTTGAAAAAAAGAATAACCGAATAAAAAAAACGTTGTACAATAACTAAGCGTTCCCCAATGAAAAATCGGGGCAAGCTGTGTGGCCGGTACAGCCTGTCCCGACTTCTTTTTTCGGGAGCCTAACATGAACGCCCTATTGACTAACCCGGCTGTTTGTCGGTTGGCACTATGGGGATTAATCTATTGCTGTGCTGCTCCTTTAGAGATAATTAGCAACCGTTCTTGTCTTTTAGGTAGGCTTAGGATCTCCAAATAATGAACTTTTTATTCAATAAATTACGGCAACAAACCTAAACGTATAAGTTAGTAAAATGAAGATTAAAGAAATACTCTTTTTTATAAGCTTCTTCAGCCTCGGGGCTTGGGGGCAGAACAATGATAAACCAAAAGTTTTCTACAACCTAAACGATGAGGAGATAGGTTGGCAAGCTTATTTTAAACTAAAAGAAGAAACCAATAGTTTAAACCAAATTACGGCGACCGATTCGACTATGCAGTATCGCTTAATTCGTAGAGAGAATACCGGCACTTTACAACCTTCTACCTTTTTGCAATTGAAGCAGTATTTATCCGCTTTAAGCGGAAAAGAAATCCGTGAAAACGCAAATATAGTCATCAATTACCTTAGTCGATATCCCGAAAAGAATCAACCATCAGGTCATTCTAGTCGATCGAAATGGAATATCTACCATAAGAATTATTTAAAGAAATTGCATCAACTTGCGCCAATAAAGCAATTTTGGATGCACGCCCCAACTATTAAAACTTTAGACTACCACCACGCCAATCGTTTAAATTGGTTAGCCGATGAGAAAGATGCGCTTTTTATTTTATTCTTTAAGAAAACTGTGGCCCTCGGCAATTATATTTTGATAAAACCCGATGGCCGCTACTGTTACTATTTAGGGGAGTACGGGAAAGACCATGTGCTGCGGCAGGCCGAAGATTTTTTTTAAACTTGATTAAAAAAGAATTATACTCGGGCCGTCGGTTTTATTTGTCAAGCAAAAAACCTATATTTCAACCACTAGCAGTGATAAGGCTAAATGCCAAAGAAACAGTCTAAAGCTTTACCCGATGAAAAACGAAAATACACAGCACTCATCAAATATAGCACCGGCTAAGCTACCAGCTTATTTAAAGCAAGCTTTGCAAGGAGTAAGGCAGGCTTTTGAACAAGGAGAACCTATTAGCTTTAACATAATAGAAGCCAAGGATAAAGGCTTTAGCATAAAAGTGAACGGCTTGTTTGCCTTTGTTAGCTTTGGTCATTTTGCTTGGTCTTACCCCAATATTAAATTCTGGCACAATGCCTCTCGTCATTTAGTGGGTCATAGCTTTAGCGGAAGTATTCACAGCCTAAAAGAAAATCCGGTTGGTATTTTAATCGATGCCAAATCTAATTCTTTTGAGCCGGAACCGCTGGCCTTGCATTCCTCCTATCGGGCAGTGGCTTTGCAAAAGTCAAAATATGGTGTTTTTGCCGACCTAGGCGTTCACTTTAATTGGCAATACGGTTCGTTATTGGGTTTAATTCATCAATCCAATATGCAAGATGAAAATCAATGGGAAGCTATGCCGGAGGGTGAAATTATTTCCACCCAATTTATGGGATACAATGAGAAGCAACAACTTATATTGGGCGATAACCTAGAACGCCCTAAGTGACTAAAAGGTGTGATGCCTAAATGGACCCACTGCTGCGCGGTTGCATCGCGTTCTCCTTGCCTTATAAACCAAAGCAGCCTGTACGTGAAAATATTGACCCTTCCAGATTTTATCCCTAATAACCGAGTTAGGCTTTAACCAGTACAAAATTGTTTTAAAAGTGTATATTTGAGTGGATATAACGTGTTGTGTGTAATTTAACAAAATGAGCCCAATAACAATTCCATACCATATTTTAATTCCAGTGATTATTTGCATTGTCGGATTAATAATGATTTTAGCTAAACGAAAAAAAATATTTCGGAAGAATAAAAGACGATTATTATGGATTAGTTTGACAGTTTTTTTATTGGCATATTTATCAGTTGTTGGTTCAGCTCTTTATGACGACATATATGCTCAATGGAACTTAAATTCTTATGACCTAAACAAAGACGGATTTTTTAGCGGAAATGAAATTAACGAAAAACAATCGCAAGCAATGGCGAAATTGACAAATGATATCGGAAGAAATCTTTCTTTTATAACTGGGATTATCTTTGGGTTGCCATTTATGATTTTGACTTATATTGGCGGATTAATATTAACGAAAAGAAAAAAAAACTACACACAACAACGGCTATAGTTCATTGCTTCTGACTTTCCTCTCGGAAAGTCCTCGCAAATTTGCTATCTTCGGTGCACGGCGGAAAATCCTCGCGGATTTTCACGCAACGAAACCATAGCCAAGACCGTTGTAGTGCATTTAAGACAAAGATTTGGCAAACAAATTTAACATAGAATTACTCGAAATTAATTGGATTGACGAAGTCGATGACCAAACTGATTTGTGTGCTCACGGAAACGTAAAATTGACAATCGGTAACGAAATTGTAGTTGACAAAAGTGAGGAAATGGACCATTGGAATTTAAGAGCAATGGGAATGCATTTATTGAGAACTCTAAAAGATAATCATACCAAGGAAAATTTAGTTGGAGAACATTTAATTCCTTGCTGTGGTCATCATATTGATTTCTTAGAAAACGAAAAAAATGTTCATATCCAAGGTTGCTTTACTGGACATAATTTTTGGGTTAGACACGAGAACAAAAACGTGGAACTGACAACCGAAACTGGAAACACAAAAATCTTACTTAATTTTGATGAATATAAAAATGTGATACTCGATTTCGTTGATAAAATATCTGACTTTTATTCTGAAAGTTTACCGAGAATATTGCCAGAAGATGAATATGACAAAATTGCATATTCCAAATTTTGGGAAGAATGGAATGAAAGACGTTCGAAATGGAAAAAAACGCACCACAACAATGTATAACCGCAATTACGGCGGAATTTTCCAA
Source organism: Mesonia sediminis (assembly GCF_042684705.1). Taxonomy (NCBI): domain Bacteria; kingdom Pseudomonadati; phylum Bacteroidota; class Flavobacteriia; order Flavobacteriales; family Flavobacteriaceae; genus Mesonia; species Mesonia sediminis. The sequence continues at coordinate 575 of NZ_JBHULZ010000033.1, read as the reverse complement.
TGGAAAATTCACGCCTTTTTGCTATATTTAGTCCATCAACGGAAAAATCATCGCTGATTTTCCCGTAACTGACAGTTATACTGACCCGTCAGACTGTCTCAAAACCATGCCATCATTGCATTCTTTTTTTAAGGATATATTTTTAATTTTTTTTATCTTTAAAAATGGAATATCAACAAGGAGAAGACCGGGAGCAATTAACTTTATACAGCACTTGTTTAGACGATATGGTCCCTGCCGATAACAGCGTTCGTTTTATCGATCAGTTTGTGGAGCAGTTAGATTTGCAAGAACTAGGCTTTAACAGCTTAGCAACTCAAGGACGTCCGCCATACCATCCAGGCGATTTACTCAAGCTTTATATTTATGGTTATATGAACCGGATGCGTTCTTCACGCCACCTAGAAAAAGAATGTCACCGCAATCTGGAAGTTATTTGGCTTTTAAAAAACCTAAAGCCAGACCATAATGCCATTGCACGCTTTAGAAAAAACAATCCAAAGGCAATCGCTCGTGTGTTTAGGGCGAGTGTTAGCATTGCCAAAAATTTTAACCTTATAGGCGGCGAACTTATC
>NZ_JBHULZ010000032.1:0-827 GCF_042684705.1 Mesonia sediminis | reverse complement strand
TTATCATCTGTTTTGTTAGAACACGAAATCATTAAAAGGCCGATAGTGGATAACAGTAGTTTTTTAATCATATATATGTTTTTTTTCAGCTTGCCCATAACGTGTTTGTGTATGATTAGTTGCGTGGTTCAGCAACTAATTTAGTAAACTTTTACGAACCCGTGAAAATTCCGCAGGAATTTTCACAAGTAGGGAAGAACATAGCAATTAATTATACACGGTGTTGCCATTTCGTTGTTTTTATTCAGATTTTTAATTATTCCACTAAATTTCGTGTTCCACTATTCAGAGTTTAAGTGAATTCAGTCAGCGCTTTATTCCACAATATTTTTCAATTCCGATTGAGTGAGAAATTCCGTAACTTGCTAAATTCCACATTCAATTGTTTTTCAATTCAGAGTACTAATAAGATTTCAGAAATGCATTTATACTATTTCCCCAAACTGTCATTATCATTATTTCAATTATCTGAAAGAGTAGAATGAAAAGTATAACCTTATAAAATTTCTTCTCTTTTTTCCAAATCAGGATTATTACTGTTATTATTTGAATGATTCCGAATATTAGATTTAAAGTATAAATAGCTATATCTCCACCAGATATTCCAACATTTTTATAAAAAATAAATGAAAACATTAAAAATGAAATCAAACAATTTATTAGAATCCATTTATTTAATTTGGTCATATTTATTTGTCGGTTTTGAGTGCGTTCCGCAATGAATGGCAACGGCTTTGGCTATGATTTCGTTGCGGAAAAATACGCAGGATTTATTCCGTTGTAGCTCAAAGATAGAAAAAAGGATGGAATTTTCGGTAGAAAATTCC
>NZ_JBHULZ010000031.1:0-1374 GCF_042684705.1 Mesonia sediminis | reverse complement strand
GGCTCGTATGTTTACGACACCTTAGTTATTAGGAATTAAAAATAGTAAATTTCTGACTAACAATACAAGTAAAATAGAAGGGATAGAGAGGTCTCGGCTAGATACACAAACCAAGAGTGATATCGTTTCATAGAAATCCCACCCTTCTATAATTTTCTTAGAGTCTGAACAGTACCTAGATCCTATACTTGAGATCGTATCAACTGCGAGCAAAGATGGTAAAGAAAATTAATCTTGTAGTATACTATAAAATTATGAATAAAAAACTAAAACAATGTTTGGGAATTGATGTATCCAAAAGCAATTTATCAATATGCCTGGGAGTTCTAAACACTAATCTTGAAAAAGAGTTTATTGGTCATTGCGATGTTAATAATGACTTATCAGGGTTTAAGGTTATGGTCTCTTGGATAAGGAAAGCAGTAGATAATAATGTCGAACTTGTAGTTTTGATGGAAGCCACTGGAGTGTATCACCAAAGGGTTTGTCAATACTTATATAACCAAGGCTATAAAGTTAGTGTTATGCAGTCAGGAAGGGTAAAGAGATATGCGCAGAGTTTAGATCAACGATCAAAGACAGACGCTTTAGATAGCAGAATGTTAAGTATGTTGGGTCTTGAACGAAGCCTAAGACCTTGGAGACCTCCAAGCAAGGAACTACAAGAGTTAAGGGCACTTAGTAGAGAGCGTAGTTCTCTTTTAAAAGATAGGAATGTAGAAAATAATAGACAAGGAGCTATTGAGTCTAGTTGTTATTCCAGCTCAAAAGCATCTAAGCGTCATTTGTCGAGGTTACATCTTATCGATGCACAGATAGAAGCAATAGAAGTAGAAATGCAAGCATTGGTATCAAAGACAACAGCTTTAAAACGCCGTATTCAGTACTTAGAAAGTATTCCTGGTATATCATTTATATCAGCAGCTACAGTTATTGGTGAAACTTTAGGTTTTGAGTCCATAACAAGTGCAAAACAACTTACGAGTTTTGCGGGTTATGATGTAGTTTTAAGAGAATCGGGAAGGTTTAAGGGTAAAACTAAAATAAGTAAAAAAGGAAATAGTCATATAAGAGCGGTCCTTCATATGCCATCAATGACCTGTGTACGTTGTAATCCCACTCTAAAACAGTTTTACCAAAGGTTAAAGCCTCATAAAGCTAAACCTATTGTTGCTTTGGTAGCAGTTCAAAGGAAATTATTGATTTTAATGTATACATTATGGAAAAATGAAGTTAACTATGATCCAGAATATGAAATTAAAAAGCAGCAAGAACCAAAAGCTCTTGCTGCGCAGGATAGCATTATGGTTTAACATAAAATACTTACTAAAAAATTTTAATTAAATTACTTGTTATTTAACACAGTACCTATGA
>NZ_JBHULZ010000030.1:0-1057 GCF_042684705.1 Mesonia sediminis | reverse complement strand
AGGATCTCAAGCTTTTCTTTTAAACTCCACTTCTTATATTTCATATTTCAAAGGTATTAATTGAAATTTAAAATATCACTCCGAACTATTAAGGGGCTAAAGTATGTTTATGGTTCCTCTCATTTTAAAGAAAATATAGATGGTACAATTAGACCGAAAACAACTAAAGAAATAAATATTCAGAAATTTGATGAAATTTTTGAAATACCACCAAGAAAAATAAAAACAAAAGGCTCTGGAAGCCGAAGATACTATATTGGATGTAACGTTTGGTAAAAAAAACTTTAAGATATATGACAGAGGAGACTGAAGAATATATAGCAAATTATAAACTAAAATATAAGCAAATAGAAAAGGATGATTTGGCTTCTCTATTTGAGAAATTCAATACGCTTTATCCAATGTTCAACCGATTATATAATGATGCTTTAAGAAATGAAAGTGTAAAAAATCAAAATTTAAAGAATTTTGGTGACTATAAAAAGGCAACCTTTTTTGTTAGAGATTATCTTGGTGCAGAGAATATTATTAAAGATTTAAAAAATGAAAATCAAAATAAATCGATAAATGAAATTGCGGATTTAATAAATAAAAATGTTTTTCATATCAACTTAAATGATGGACAAGGTCAAGAAAAAACTGATTTGGAATTAGCCACTAATCTTTTAAATGATGATGCAGAAATTAAAAGTAAAGCTGTGTTAAGTTTAATTTATAATGTCAGATGCAACATTGTACACGGACATAAGGACTTTCAGGAATATCAAAGACTTTTATTAGAACCGCTAATTGGAATTTTAAAAACCATTGTGAATTCATTAATAAATAAACTAAAATAACTGCATACAACAATGGCTATAAGTAATTGCTTGTTCTCGCCTACTTATGAAAATCCTCGCGGATTTTCAGTTTGGTGTGTACTTGTAAAGTTAAGTGCTAGACCACGCAACTACTCATAGGTACTGTGTTAAATAACAAGTAATTTAATTAAAATTTTTTAGTAAGTATTTTATGTTAAACCATAATGCTATCCTGCGCAGCAAGAGCTTTTGGTTCT
>NZ_JBHULZ010000029.1:0-756 GCF_042684705.1 Mesonia sediminis | reverse complement strand
TACGGGATTAAAGTTAATGATTTTCGGTTAAGCACTGACGTTAGCAATTCCGAGTGGATTCGGACGTAGTCGAATCCGCCGTAATTGCGGTTATACATTGTTGTACGCTGGCTTTTTTCAGAACTGCATAACTTTTTCATCAAATTCCGTTTTTAATACATAGTCTTTATTCGTTCCGAAGAATATTTTATCATAATGAGCGAACAAAAGAGCCCATTCCAAGCTTTGGTCAAACACAGTCAAATCGTCCGAACCACCATAAAAAATCGAATCCCAATATTTAAGAACAAATTTCCATTTGGTTATCATTCCATTTTGTCCGTCCCAAGAAAGGAAAACTTTTTTGTCAAAAGGAATTGCTCTTTGGTATAACCACTTTGTTATTTTCTTTTTATTATTTTCCAAGATTTCAATTTCATCCAAATTCCGAAAAAGTCCGTTTTTGAATGGTTCGTTTGAATGAATCCAGCAGTTATCTAAATAGTCCGCAAGAAATTCCGCTCCAGTTTTGTTCAAAGGTTTTAATTCCGCGATATGTTGTTCGGGTAGTAAATCATATTTCTCTTCCGTAAATCTCCATTTCAGAGTGAATTCGGTCATTAGAATTATATTTTTATTTAAATCTTCGAAAGTCATTTTTTCAGCTTGCGTACAACGTCCCGAATAACGCAAGTTGCGGCTTGGAGACTTGAATTTGTCCGTTAAACTCTATTTTAAAAAGTAGTCAAAAATGTCATTTTTGACAGGTATTCCGCA
>NZ_JBHULZ010000028.1:0-1381 GCF_042684705.1 Mesonia sediminis | reverse complement strand
AACTTTCCAAAAAATAAAATAAGTAGTAAATTTAAAATTTGGCTTGCTCTTAAACCGAAAAAAAATCGCTAATTTACACGCTACGAGCCATATACAAAACCGTTACCTGCAAGCTGAAAAAAATTCCGTAAACATTAATGAACATAACTACTAAAACCGATTTAGAGAATTTAATACTCAACCAAATTGAGGAGAATTTAGGACTTGATTATAAGTCTGCTGAATCACTTGGAAAATCAGTTGGCAAGAAAAAAGAACTTTCAAAAGATGTTTCTGCATTTGCTAATTCAAATGGTGGAATTATCATTTATGGAATTAAAGAATTTGACGAAACTGACAAAAGACATCTTCCTGAAAAGATTGACCCAGTAAATCGAAATGAATATAGTAAAGAGTGGTTAGAACAAGTAATTAACAGTAATATTTCACCAAGAATAGATGGAATAAAAATTACTTCAATTTCTCTAAACGAGACAAGTGATGTTGCATATCTTGTTGATATTCCAAAGAGCAATACAGCACACCAATCTTCAGATTTTAGATATTATAAAAGGTTCAACTTTGAAAGTGTAGCAATGCACGACTACGAAGTAAAAGATGTTATGAACCGAAATAAAACACCGACAATTGAACTGATATTTGAATTGGAAAAATTCACTTACGAAGTAAAACCACCTATCGGACAAATTAGTTTTCCAATTAATCGAGATATTGAGCCTAAAAAGAATTACTCAACTACCAATTCGCTGAACATTATCGGAGAGAATATTGGTGGAGTTTTTGCAAATTACGTGAATAGTTTTATAGAAGTTCCTGTTTCCATTTTACGAGAAAAAGAATATGAATATCGAGATACATTTCTTAAAAATGGAATTGAATACAAAAAGCTGTTTTGTGATAATACAATTAGAGAAATAAAAGACACAGAAAATTACGGTTTATTTACAACACACAAATATTGGCCTTCAAGATATGACCCTATTTTACCAGAAACTCGACTTCGATTTGAGGAGATTAAGTTAAAAAAAGATTACGTTTTTGGAAATGAAGAGATTTTTTGGGAAACTTATGCGGACAATTCAGCGAAACGAAAAGGTTCGATTATAATGTCAGAAATAAAAGTAATAGAAAAACGACAAGCAGAATAAAGCCAGCAGGTAACACCGTATAAAATTAATTGCTAGTACAAGCTTACTTACGAAAATCCTCGCGGATTTTCTATTCGGTTTTTATTTGCTAAATTAGGTGCTTAAAACACGCAACTAATCTTATACAATCACGTTATGGGCAAGCTGAAAAAAAACATATATATGATTAAAAAACTACTGTTATCCACTATCGGCCTTTTAATGATTTCGTGTTCTAACAAAACAGATGATAA
>NZ_JBHULZ010000027.1:0-988 GCF_042684705.1 Mesonia sediminis | reverse complement strand
CAACGTCCCGAATAACGCAAGTTGCGGCTTGGAGACTTGAATTTGTCCGTTAAACTCTATTTTAAAAAGTAGTCAAAAATGTCATTTTTGACAGGTATTCCGCAATTTGTGTTATTCATTGTTATGGGCAGGCTTTTTAGTTCAGGTATGTTCTGGCATATCTTTCACCTAAAATTCTAATACTTTCCGAGCTGAAATGAACTTTATCTCCTTTATGCTCCAAATCAGCTGTTTTGACCACCTTTGTAAGACTATCGGTGGAGGCATAAGCTCTAATTTTTTCATTAATTTTTTCCCATTGTTCACGGTTAGCTGAAAATGAACCGAGCTCTCCAATAATAATTGGCAGCTTATTATTTCCAGAGGTTTTTCTAAACTTTGTAATTAATTGATTTAATTTATTTTGATAATTTTCTATATCTTTTTCATTTGTAGCATCATTTTCTCCTTGATGCCAAATAATGCCTTTTAATGTTCCGTAACTTTTTCCTAATTCCAATTTTTCTTTAAAATTCGTAAACAATTGGACATTCCGAAAATTATCATCATTTAACCATTGCGTTATCGAGCTTCCACCGACGGCAGTTGGAATTAATAAAACTGAAATACTGTCTGGAACATTTTTAATTAATTCTTCTCCAAATGAAAGTCCGACATCTAAACCTGTCATAGTAGGTTCATAAAAGTGAAGAGGTTCTTTTGCGTATATTAATTCATTCTTTTTATTAATAGTTAATATTCTTTTTGAAGGTATTGTATCCTGAGGTTCAACCAAGCCACGTCCTGCCATATTTGATTGTCCAGCTAAAAGGAAAACCCAAACATTCTTTTTCTCGGGATTTACCGTCACTTGCAATTCTTCTTTGGGAAAATTTTCAGTCCGTTTATCATCTGTTTTGTTAGAACACGAAATCATTAAAAGGCCGATAGTGGATAACAGTAGTTTTTTAATCATATATATGTTTTTTTTCAGCTTGCCCATAACGTG
>NZ_JBHULZ010000026.1:224703-302284 GCF_042684705.1 Mesonia sediminis | reverse complement strand
CGCAGATGGTACTGCTATTTTGTGGGAGAGTATGTCGCCGCCTTTTTTTAAAGCACTTATCGAAAGATAGGTGCTTTTTTTTTGTTTATAAAAGTAAGTAGTTCTCGAATCGTTTTAAGCTCTTGGGGCTCATATCCACTGGTTTTTTATACTACGTCTTAGTGGCTTTTGCTTAAAGGAGGTTATAGAATAAATGACCAGCTTTTTTTAAGTGCTAAAGGATCATTAGCTTTAGCCCAGCTTAGGCTTAATACTTAATAAACCGATAACAACAATTCAGCTGTTGTGTATGGCTTATAAAAACCGACTAGGTTGAATGATGCGTTTGTAGTTTTTGCGTTAGGGATAGAGCGGCTTGTTTAAGCTCTTGCGGGGCCTATGCCCGCAAAGCGAGTAGCGATAGCCCGACCTTTTTTCTATAAAAAGGGAACGCCATTATAAGAATTACCCCAATTTTATAAGCTGGCATAACAAATTATAATTGTGAGACCTTTATGGATTAGGATAGAATTTAAGCAAGTTGTATACGAATACCATTTGTGAAATTACTTTAAAAAAAAATCTGCCAAAGCAGATTTTTAAATCAATATCATTCACGTAGTCAATTTTATTTAACGGCATTTATGTTTCCTCCGCTGCTAGTGTTTTTATTTAATTTTTTGGGTGCTCCAATATAGGTTATATTACCTCCGCTTGAAGCTTCTGCTGTAAGTTCGTTATTCACTTGAATTTTGATGTTTGCACCTGAACTGGCTACTGTTTTAGCGTTTTTGACAGTTAGGTGTTCGGCATTGAGATTTGAACCACTACTTGCTATACAATTTAAAAAATCAACGTTTCCTCTTAAATTTGCGTTTGCGCCGCTGCTTAATCCTAAGTTTAAACTATCGGTATTAATCTGGGCTTTTGTCAAGGATCCGCTGGCCAGGGACAAATTAAGCTTTCCAGTATTGACGGATTTAGAATTACAGTATAATTTTATTCCGCTACCGGTTTCTATATTTTCTAATTCTTTTTTATGGAAAATGGTAATTTCTTTTCTATCGGCAACTCCAATATTGTTCTTCGCACTTACCACTAAATTATTTTTTTCTAGTTTGTGAGTGAAAAGGTCTATTAAATTTTGGTTTGCTACAATATGGATTGAATTTTTTTCTGCCTGCTTTAATTTAACATCCCAACCGTTTGAAAGACTTATGCTAATAAAATCTTTTTTTAATTCAATCGTTTTATCATTCACGGGTCCTTCTCCTTTAACTCCAGTCTTTAAGTTACAAGAAAAACAAAACAACAGTCCAATTAAGAGTACAGAGTAAAGTAAATTTTTCATAATTAATGGTTTTTGTTTTTTGAAATGGTGTCAGTATTTGAAGAATTTTTTTTCAATTGGGTAGTATTTTCATTACAATTTATACAAATTAATTGATTATCAATTAATTTTAAATATTTTTCTTCTTCTCCTGCGTGTAATAAATCATTTTTCCAATTTGGATTTAAATGAAAACTTTGGGTGTTTTTATCGGCGAACAGAATCATATTTTCAGGCATATATAGATGAATCTCTAATTTTTGCTGAGCGTGTTTTTCATTTAAATTTGCTGTAAAAAAGCTATCCAGGTATAAATGCTTTTTACTTAGGTCTAGATTGTATTCTATAGCTTTTGCTTTTTCAATTGCTTTTAAGTGATTTGTGGCGTGTGCTTTTTTTATAATTTTTACTTTTGGGATGCTGTCGTAGGATTTTTTAACGATAAGGTTAATGTCTTTAGAAAAAATAAAACGATCTCCTTCGTTATTTGTTCTTATTTCTAAACCGCGTTCATGTTGAATAGTTTCATTTAAATACGGATGTCCTTTCATTGAAACATAAAGTGTATCTGAAGATTTTAGATTTAGGTCTTTTGTAGTGATGTACTCCTGACTAATTACTTGCTTGCTTACTTGTCTTAGCCCTAGAAATACTGTCGTGAAAATTGCTAAAAGCCAAAGTATTAGTAGACTATATTTTGTTGTACTACCAACATTTGTTTTTTGTTTTCGGCATATTTTTATTCCCAGAATGAGTAGGGCAATTAAAGGAATTCCTATTATAATATACACTGTAAGGGAGGCTAACCAAATGGGTAACCCAATATCGGCTAATTCAACGTAAGAAAACCATTGCGCTTCTTGAAATCCAAATACCAATATGCTTATTAGTGTGAAAGTTAAAGCAACTAATCCTAAACTAGTGACGGTTATTAGAATGTAGCCTAATATATGTGCTAATATTTTAAAAGTATTTTTAATTCCTGAACCTAATTTTTCAAAAAAAACACTGCTTTTTTTTCGAGCTTTGTGACTTAAATCTTTGTAATCAACATCCTTAAGTTTATCTGAGACTTGATTAAATTTTTCTTTCACTTGTTTTTCAATGTTGCTTATGTTTACTTGTTCACCAATCATGTGTAAACGTTGTGTAGCCGATTTAGCCTCAGGAATAAAAATCCATAATGCAATATAAACCAAGACTACAGTACCAAAAGAAGCAATGGCCAATGCAATGAATAGCAATCTAAACCAAATAGCATCTATTTTAAAGTAATGCTCAAGTCCCGCGCATATACCCCCTACGTATCCATTTATGGTGTCTCTATACAATTTTTTTATGGGTTTTTCGCTAGGTTCAGATTGTTGTTGATTTTCTTCAGGATCAATTTGGTAATCTTCGGGTTGTCCCATTACCTTTATAATTTGCTCAATATCATCAACGCTAATAATTCGACCGGTTGTTTTTTGATTTTCAATAAGTAGTTCTGCGATTCGGTTTTCAATATCACTAATTATTTCTTCACATCCAGGGGTGTTTTTAAAAGTGTTCTTTATGCTATCAAGATATTTTTTTAATATTAAGTAAGCAGGCTCGTCGATATGAAATAGGATTCCGCCTAGGTTTATGTTGATGGTTTTATTCATAGCTATTGTTTTTGTTTGTAATTGTATTTACTGCTTTTTGTAAGTTATCCCAAGTAGAGGCTAATTCTTCTAGAAATACAGCCCCTTTTGTTGTAAGTATGTAATATTTTCGTGGAGGGCCACCAGTTGACTCTTCCCAGCGATAGGTTAACAAGTCAGCATTTTTTAACCGATTGAGTAATGGATAAATTGTACCTTCCACTACAATTAGTTGCGCCGTTTTTAGATTTTCAAGAATTTCTGCAACATAGGAATCTCTTTCTTTCAATATAGATAAGATGCAATATTCAAGAACACCTTTGCGCATTTGGGCTTTGGTGTTTTCAATTTTCATAATTTAAATCTGTTACTTTCATTAGAATTTTACTTTTATTGTTATGCAAATATATATATAAAAGATAGTAGTTTGCAATACATAGTAGTAAAATTAACATTTTGCAGAAACTTTAATTCGCTGAATTTTTATTATTTTCGAAAAAAGGAAATAATGCTCACCCCTAACAAGATAAATTTCTATACTTTTTTTAAGTTGCCAGCCGCTTGGTGGTCTGGGGTGCGAGTAGCTATCTTAACCTCTAAGACTTGCACAACTTATGTACGGTATGGTTGGCGAAATCAGAATCCATTTAGGTCGATGTATTTTGCAGTTCAAGCGATGGCAGCCGAATTGAGTACTGGAGCCTTAATATTGAAACACCTAGAGGAAAAAGACTTAAAGGTTAGTATGTTGGTTTTAGGTATGAAATCAAAATACTATAAGAAGGCGATAGGTAAAATAAAATTTATTTGCTTAGATGGCGATAAAATAAACCATAGCCTGTTGGGTTTAGAAGAAAAAAAATCTAAGTGCACGTGCATCTTAGAATCCAATGCCTATAATGAAAGTGGAGATTTGGTGGCTAGTTTTGAATTTGAGTGGACTTTTAAATTAAAATAAATTCTTGCATTGGCTAGTGGTTTTGGGATAATTTGTTTATCTTTAATTTAAATCTCTAAACAATCAAGCCTATTGATGATATTTTTACTTGTCTTTAAAAAGTTATATCATGTCTAAATCCATGTTTGATTATACAAAAATGATCTTGAATAAGGTTAGCTTTGATCCGGTGCTTTTTTGTAAAGAAGTACAAAAAGCTGTTTCTAGATTATTACCCCATGAAATCGAGGAGCTAAGAAATTTTATTTTGAGCATCGCCTTGCAAAAACCAGAATTAAAACAATCTTTAATCTACTTAGATTAGTAAGTTGGAATAAACTGTAATAGATTGCCTAGAAAAGCAATTTATTACAGTTTATTTTTTATGTATGGGACTAATAATCTTAACATCTTGAAATTGTATTGCTCCTTTAATGATACCACTTATTACTTGTTGTAAAGCATCAATTATTTGCATTTTTAATTCACTTTTATAGTAAATTAAGCTAATGGCTCTTACGGGAACGGGTTCTTTAAACATTTTTAGATTATCTTTTTCAGATTCACGAAGTTTTAAACTATGCAGGTAGGGAATTAGCGTCATTCCTAAGCCTTCATTGGCTAGACTGATTAAAGTTTCGAAACTCCCGCTTTGTAGTTGGTAGTTTTTCAGATCATTTCGTTGTGAAGTTTTGCACAGATTTAAAACACTTTCTTTAAAACAATGACCGTCTTCGAGTAATAAAACTTCATCTATATCTAATTGATCGGCTAAAATATTTTCGTGTTCATGTATTTTATGATCTTTGGGTGCATAAGCCACAAACGGTTCGTAATATAAAACACGTTCGATTATATTTTCTTGCTCTAGGGGGGTGGCTGCAATTGCCGCATCTAAATGGCCATCTTTTAATTTCTTTATTATAGCCGATGTGTGTAATTCTTCAATTTTTAATTTTAGTTTACTGTATTTTTGTGTAAAAGATTTTAAAAACATAGGCAATAGGGTGGGGGTGACCGTCGGTATTACCCCGAGCCTAAATTCACCGCCAATAAATCCTTTTTGTTGATCTACAATATCCTGTATGCGATCACTTTCATTGACTATATTTCTAGCTTGTTGAACAATTTTTCGCCCCACCTCTGTTAACTCAATAGGTTTCTTGCTACGGTCAAATATCTGAACTTCAAGTTCTTCTTCTAATTTTTGAATTTGCATACTTAATGTAGGCTGCGTTACAAAAACCTTTTGTGCGGCCTTAGTAAAGTTTTTATGTTCGGCTACAGCCAATACATAGTGAAGTTGGGTAATCGTCATGGCAAGAATATTAAATAACTAATCAAAATCTATAAAAAAAATCTATAAGTAGCAAATTTAATATTTTTAACTCTTATAGATATAGTTTCTGTTATTTTTATAACAAATGTTTGGCTTTGATTTCTAAATACTTGTTGATAGTATTAATACTTAAATTTTGTGGATTAGTTAAAATGCATTGAATTCCGTGTTTGGTTAATTCGATTTGCATTTGCTTTTTTTCCTGTATAAACTGAGCAGCAATGGTTTGCTCATAAATTTCACCTAAGTTTAAAGCTCTAATTTTTTGAAATTTGTGAAGTTCTGAGTTATTAAAAAAGATAACCACTAAGACGTGTTTTTTGTTTAGCGCCTTTAAATAGGGTAATTGCCGTTCTAGTGCAGAAATATGTTCAAAATTAGTGTACATTAGCAATAAACTGCGCTGATTTATTTTTCTTGATATGTGTGCGTAAAGAGCACTAATGTCACTGTCACGAAAATTGGTGTTTATACCATATAGCCTTTCTAAAATCTGTTGTAACTGCTGCTTCGTATTTTTTGCAGGCAAATTAACTTTTATCTTGTCTTCATAGGTAATTAAACCAACCTTATCTTTTTTCTTGAGTGCAATATTGCTTAAGGCTAAGCTGCTGTTTATGGCATAATCAAGCAATTGTAATCCGCTAAAAGGCATTTTCATCACACGGCTAGTATCTATAACACAATAAACAGGTTGTGATTTTTCATCTTGATATTGGTTTACCATTATTTGGTCTTGCTTGGCAGTAGCTTTCCAATTGATACTTCGAATATCGTCTCCTATTACATATTCTTTTATTTGTTCAAATTCAAGGGTATGACCAATACGCCTAATTTTTTTAAGTCCTAAATGGGCATACTTGCTTTGTAACGCAATAAAATCATATTTTTTCATCTGTTGAATAGAGGGGTAGACCTTAACCGTTTGATTTTGGGCAAACCGAAATCTTTTTTTGATTAAGCCAATAGGACTAACTACAAAAATATTTATAGCTCCAAATTTATACACACCTCTTTGCGTTGGTAATAAACTATAATTTAAAAAAATGTGTTCTTTGGGGCCGATTTCTACTTGTTCATAAAAGTCTCTTTTCTGAAACTGAAAGGGTATCTCATCTATAACCGATATATTAATTTTAAAACTGTAAAGACTTTTTATTTTTATCTGCACTTTATTTATGTCGCCATTTGACAATTTATCGCTAAGTAGTCTTTTAGCTTCAATAGAATTATGACCTTGATAATGCAATAACCCATCAGTTAATACAATCAAGAAAAAAGCTAAAGTGAATAACCAGGTTATAGGATACAAAATGCTAATCCAATAGCTTATAAAAAAGCAGAAGACCAAACAAATAATAATATAAAAAAAGCGGTTGCTTAAATACAAAGCGCCAAAGAACTCACGCATTTACCTGGGTATTTCTGTTGATTGTACAATCATGTCTATTACATGCTTGGGAGAAAGCCCTTCCATTTCTCGTTCTGGCATTAAAATTATACGATGTCCTAGCACAGGCTCTAAAACACGTTTTACATCTTCGGGCATTACAAAATCTCGGTTTTGAATGGCCGCTAAAGCCTTTGAAGCTTGCATAATGGCTAATGATGCTCTAGGGGATGCCCCTAAAAACAAATGACTATGGCTGCGCGTCTTGTGAACAATTTCAGCGATATATTTAACAATTTTTGTCTCAAGTTTTATTTCCTGTAGTTGTGTTTTTAAATTGCTTAAAACCTGTGGATTAAGTACTGGATTAATAAGCGTTTCTGGCTGTTTTTCTTTGCGGATATGATGGCTTTCAATAATTTTGATTTCGTCTTCTAAACTAGGGTAATCTACTTTTATTTTAAATAAAAATCGATCTAATTGGGCCTCAGGTAGAGCATAGGTTCCTTCTTGCTCTACAGGATTTTGAGTAGCTAAGACCATAAACGGATGCGTTAATTCATAAACCTCACCATCCATACTTACTTGCCTCTCTTCCATAACCTCAAAAAGGGCGGCCTGAGTTTTAGCCGGTGCCCTATTGATTTCATCAATCAAAACAATATTAGAGAAAATAGGTCCTTTTTTAAATTCAAATGCATCACGTTTGGCATTTAAAATTGAGGTACCCAAAACATCACTAGGCATCAAATCTGGTGTAAACTGAATTCGACTAAAATTAGTGTTTATGGTTTTGGCGAATAATTTAGCGGTAATAGTTTTTGCAATACCGGGTACACCTTCAATTAAAATATGCCCATTGGCTAATAGACCCACAATTAATAACTCAATAAAATCTTCTTGACCAACGATTACTTGATTAAGTTGAGTTTTAATAGCTTTTACCGATTCATTTAAATCTTCGAGCGGTATACGCGAATTGAAGTCTAATGTTTTATTCTCTATGCTTTTGTTCTCTTCCATGGTAATTCAATTTAAAATAATAGATTAGTTTGTATACTTTCTCCAGTTCTTCTGCACTGCAAATACTTTGATTTTTATAGGTGTTCAATCGATTAATTAAGTGCTCACATTCCTCAATGCTAGTTCCTGTTTTGGCTGCCATTTGTTTTAAATTAGGGCAATCTACAGCTGTAAATATAATGTGCAATTCTTCTCGTAGCCAAGAGTAGAAATAATTGATTTGTTTTTTTACTATTTCTTGGTGTTCTTGCTTTTCTAGATATATACCCGCAATGGTTTTTGTGTAATTATAGGTTTGATTGGTTAAAACCGGTAAAATAGGTATACTTCTTTGTGTGCGTTTGCCTTTAAAAATAACAAATAAGATTAGGCCTAATAGTATAAAATAATAGCTCCACTTTAAATGTTTGTTTTCTAAAAATACATAAAGTAAAGAGGTGTTGGCAATGGTTTTATTTGTAGAATAGTGATTATCCCAATACAGCTTATTTTTTAAATTCAATTGGGTTAATACTGAATTGGTATAGTACTGATTTTCTTTTTTATCCAATAAAAAATAATTGGTAAAAACATGGGGTGCCAAGTGTAGTAGTAACCTACCTTTTTCATGCTTAATTGCTATAAAGTTTACAAACCGCTTTGGATCCTTAGACTCATAAAAAGCTTTTCCTAAAGTTGTATAGGTTAACGAATCGGGTTTTGAAAAATACCGAATAGGGGTATCCCGATTAAATTGGGCAAAACCTGCCCTATCTTCTGGTTTGGTTGTTTCATAGCGCGGAAAGTGTAATAGAGCATCTGATTTAATCTCACTTTTTATTTTTAAATTTAGAGTGTCTAAAAAGCCTTGGCCAAAATTATAAGCGCTTAAAAAAGCAGTGTTGCCCTTGGCTACCCAATTTAATAACTTTTTGGTTTCAGCCTTTTCAAATGGCAAGTTATTAGCAATATAAATCGACTGTTCTTTTTTCGATTCTTTATCTTGTAAAAATTCAAATACCGAAGTGTTTATCTCTTCAAACGAATCAGCTTGTTTTTTTAATTCTTGATAGGTAATAAAAGTACCAAAAGGAATTTTATCTAATTTAGATAGCGTTGAAGTCCAATTTACAGGTGGCTTTTTTGTGCTTTCTAAAAAAATTAAAGCGCTAAGTATAATTAGTAAACTTACCAGAAGTGTTTTCTCTCTATTTTTCATCTTCTAGTGGTTTTAAATATTCTAAAATGGCTATAAATGTATCTTCAGCTTTACGGAATTGCTCTAGGTTTATTTCAAAGTTTCCATACCAGATATAATCATATAACCGAGTAGCTTCTTTAAATAGAAGATGTAAATTATTGTTGTGTTCTAAAGAAATTAAATAGTCTTCGTTGGTTTTTTCTGGGCTGTAGGTTATTAATTTATTTTCTTGTAATTCTTTTAAAGTTTTTAAATAATAGTAGCGAGTAGCTAGCCTGTATTTTTTTTGTCGAATAGCCTCTTTTATTCGGTTTAATATAGTGTTGCTTTTAATTATTTCCTCTTCACTTTCAAAAATTACTTCTGATTGATTTTTGGCTTTAAACCAATATTGCCCTGGATTTAATTTATAAAACAACCAAATTATAAGTCCCAATAACCCTGCGCCTATTAAGAACGGATATATTCGAATTAAAACAGCCATTATACCTTGGGCACTTTCTTCACCAAATAACCATTTAAAAAAACGAATTAGAAGACCGTTAAACCAGCGTTTAATCTTACCCCAAACATCGAGACTTTCTTGATTTTCGCTATAGTCAAATGATTTATCTTTTTTATATTTTTCTAGGCTAAGACTATCTATTACTGCATACTTTTTCTCTTGTTGATTAATTCCGCCTTGAGCTAAAACAATTAGCGATTTATTATACGAATCACTAGTTAGAAATCCTATGTTTGCCCAGATCTCTATAGTAGTAAGTATAATTAGACTTGTTATGACGTATAAATGCTTTATTTTATAGGGCATTTAAAAATTTTAAAGTTGATTGATTTTTTCTAACGTCCCAGTTTGATGCTTGCGCTCGTGCAAATTAAAATAAACAAAGACCACACAAATTAATTGTATAGCATAAAAAAGATATTGCGCTGTACTACTAATTAAATTAAGTGCGATATAAACGGTATCAACCAAAGTTGTAGGATCACTAATGCTTGCCGTTTTGCTAATCAATAGGGTTTTTACAACGGTATAAATAATAAGTGGTAGCTGAAAAACAAAATTCATAAAGTAAACTAAAATAGCCATAACAAAAAGCGCTAAAAAAGAATTCCACCAATTGTTTTTTATCAATGAGAAACAGCTGCTAAAAGCTTCTCCTATTTCTTTTTCCTGAAAAGCATATACAGAAAATATTAGCGATAAAGGCACGGCAAAATAGATTCCGGGAATAACACAAGCTATTAAACCTATAATTATGATTAACCCGATTATAATTTGCATACCTAAAAAGCTAAGCCAATTTTGATTTACATTTTGTTTAATTTTGCCTAAATCTACTTGGCCGTTATTAGCAACATACGATTTGATGTAATAGTTGATAGTGGCAGTAAAGAAAGCATAGAAAACCAAGCTACTAATCAGTAATAAAAGTCCAGATAAAATAAGCCCCCCAGTTAATCCATTGGCGTTTATAAGGCTCATTCCAGTAGTACTATTATTCGCAAAATCTCCTAGACTAAAATCGCCTGCTTCGTATACATAATAACCCGTTACAGCTAGGAGTAAAATGAAATATGGACCACAGATTTGCCAAATTGCCTTAAAAAGTGATTTAAAGTTGTTACGCACAAATGAGAAAGTGTCGCTTAGTATTTCACCAATTTCTCGACTTTTTTTAAATTGGGTAATGGGTTTTGTTTGCATTGATATTTTGTTTTTTATGAAGTTGAATGGGGTAAATAATGTAATAGTAAAGAATAAGGGCAAGAGAACTTGCGATAATAAATATAGCCAAGGTGTCTGACATTTGCGTTTGTCTAGTTACAAAACCTTCTAAAAATCCGGCAATGATAAAGAAGGGTATGGTACTGATGACAATTTTAACACCCTCTTTTATTCCAAATACAAACGATTGGAGCCGGGTGTAGGTTCTAGGAAACAAAATGCTTTTTCCTACCACCAAACCTGCACAACCAGCAATTATAATTACAGCTATTTCTATGGTGCCATGAATCCAAATGGTCCTGGCCGATTCCCATAGTAAGCCTTTATCATAAAAGAAATATTGAAATGAACCTAGCATTAACGCATTTTGGGCCAAGACAAATAAGGTACCTATTCCTAGTAAAATTCCCAAAGAAAAAGCCATTAGGCCCACACGTATATTATTTAATGTAATACCCACAAACATATCTACCTCATTCATCTTTTTATAGACTGCCATAGGGTCTTGATTCTCTATATTTTCTAAAGTCATGTTTACATATGCATCTCCGAGAACTGCGCGTACAAATGCTCCATCCTCTGCAGCAGAGTACGCCCCGATGAGGCAAAACATTAGAAAAAATAGAAAAGTGAAAAGTAAATTGCGGTGATGTTTTTTAAACGATAAGGGGAATTCTTTTAAATAAAAAGAAAAAATACGACCTCGAGATTCTTTTTTGGTTTTATATATTTTTTGATGCGCTTTTATCGAAAGCTCATTTAAATAGGCTAGTGTATTACTATTGGGGTAAAAAGTTTGCGCATAGCTAAGATGATCTGTTACCTCCATATACAAGGAGGAGAGTTTATCTGGAGAAATAACCTCTTTATTATCAATAACATTTTCAAATGTTAACCATTTGTCTTTATTTTGTTTTATGAAGGCCGCTTCTCGCATAATTTATTTTATGTCTCAAAGTAACATATTTAATGGATAATTATCAAATTCAAACCGCTCAAAATGTAACCATCAACCAAAATCTAGCCAATTTGGGCGAGCGGTGCTTGGCCTATTTTATAGATTACTTGATTCTCGTTGCATATGGTATTCTTTCTTACTTGTTAATGAGTTATAGCGGGATAGGCTTTGATTATATGTGGGCTTATGTAGCCATTATCGGTTTGCCAGTTTTTTTGTATCACCTTCTTCTTGAAACTTTCAATAACGGTCAATCTTTAGGTAAAATGGCTGCCAACATAAAAGTGGTAAAATTAGATGGTAGCGCTCCAAGGTTTTCAGATTTTTTAATTCGCTGGCTTTTGCGAATTATCGATTTTTCATTGACCAGTGGTGGCCTAGCAATTTTCTGCTTTTTGTTAAATAAAAAAGGACAACGGCTGGGAGATATGGCGGCAAGAACCACAGTTATTTCAGAGCGAAAACGAGTAAGCGCACAACAATTAATTTACAGCAATGTGCCCGACACTTATGAAGTGAAATATCCAGAGGTTAGTTTGTTAGATGATAAACAGATGCAGGAAATCGGTCGAATTTTTAAAATGGCAGAAAAAAATAGGCAAGACCAAGTTCTTGAGGCTTTAAGTAAAAAAACCGCACAAATAATTGGTGTTACCCCAAGCGAAGATCCTATTAGTTTCCTAAAACAAGTAATTAAAGATTATCAATATTTTACACAAGGTTAGCATGGATTTTCAACTCTATTTAGATATTTTAGGTACTATTGCTTTTGCTATTTCGGGGGTGCTTACAGCTATGAAAAA
This sequence comes from Mesonia sediminis, assembly GCF_042684705.1. NCBI lineage: Bacteria > Pseudomonadati > Bacteroidota > Flavobacteriia > Flavobacteriales > Flavobacteriaceae > Mesonia > Mesonia sediminis. The sequence continues at coordinate 289,991 of NZ_JBHULZ010000026.1, read as the reverse complement.
ACGTATGGATGCGTTCGGCATATTTATAATTGCCTTTATTACAGCTGTAGGAGGAGGGACACTACGTGATATTTTAATAAAAGCGCCTATAGCCTGGATGCATAACCTTACTTATTTGTATGTAATAATTGGCAGTACGCTTTTTGCAGCTATTTTTAGAGCGAAACTGATTTACTTTAGACGTTCATTATTTCTATTTGACACCATTGGTATAGGCCTTTACACCGTAATTGGTATGCAAAAGGCTATTTTGCTCGAGTTACCCGCCCCCATTTCTATAGCGGTGGGCACTATAAGCGCTTGTTTTGGTGGAGTGTTGCGCGATATTCTATGCAATGAAATTCCTGTGATTTTCCGAAAAGAAATTTATGCAACTGCCTGTATAGCTGGAGGTATTGTATACTTTGCATTAAATTATTTAGGCGTGCTGGTTAATTTTAATGCCGTAATTGCCGGTAGTGTGGTTATTGTGGTTCGTTTACTGGCCGTGATTTTTAAATTGCAATTGCCTTCTATTTATCAAGTAGATGAAGCCGGTCGTTAACGAATTACCACTGCTTTAATGAAAATATTTTTGATAGGCCATTCGCTTTGATCCACCGCTACCGCTGCAATTTTATCAACTACTTGCATTCCTTCTAGCACCTCTCCAAAAACCGTATGATCTTTATCTAGATGATGTGCTCCTCGTTGACTTTGTACTATAAAAAACTCAAAAGGAGAGGAAGCTTTGCTTACGTTTTGTTCGCTATATTTTGCAGCAGAAAAGGCACCTCGCTTGTGCGTGTATTTTTTATTGATTTCATTAGGAATTAAATAATTGCCAATTTTGGCCCTAAATTTATGCGTTTCTTGAAGGTCACTATTTCCTCCCTGAACAACAAAATCTTGTGCCACCCGATGAAAGAAACTAGAATCAAAATATCCTAATTTAACCAGACGAATAAAATTAGCGCGATGCAATGGGGTGTCGGTGAATAACCGTACCTTGATATCACCAAATTTTGTTGTAATTTTCACCAGCGTTTCGGGATTATTGATGCCATATTCTTTTAAAAAAGGTTTAAGTTCTTCTTGGGTTAAGGTTTTAATTTGATCTAAATCTGTACGCAAGTTATTTCCACCTTTAGGTATTTTAACCGCTTTAAGCAAGCTATCTCTTTTCCTCTGTTCGCGTTTTTCTTTACGGATTTGTTCCGTATCTTGTTTAACAGTAGTAGAATTATTTTTTTTACAGGCACACAGAGATAATAATAAAAAACTAAAAATAAGGCGTAATGACATTTTCTATTTTTAAAGATTCAATTTCAAAAATAAATAAAATTGAATTATTGGGTTGGGAGGCGCACGTTAAAATGATTCCAGATTTTAGAGAAAAAGAACTGAAAAGATACCCCATAAAGAAAGAAAGTCACCGTGAAGCTGCTGTGTTAATTTTGTTTTATCCTGATCAAAAAAACCAGACCAAGCTGGTGCTTATTTTACGCAAAACGTACAAAGGTGTACACTCGGCACAAGTAGGCTTTCCTGGTGGGCAGGTAGAACCTCAAGACTCTTCTCTACAAGAGACAGCCTTGCGCGAAACCCACGAAGAATTGGGTGTTTCTCCTAAAGATGTTGAAGTGATTAGTCGTTTAAGTCATTTGTACATCCCGCCTTCTAATTTTTGGGTGTACCCATTTTTAGGGATAACAACTAAAACACCCCAATTTGTAAAGCAAGAAACCGAAGTTGAAGATGTTATCGAGGTTAAACTGAGTGATTTCTTAAATGAAGACAATCAAATAAATACTTCCATTCATACCAGTTATGCCAAAAATAAGCAGGTTCCTGCCTATAGATTAAATAACCATATGGTTTGGGGAGCAACGGCAATGATGCTGAGTGAGCTTAAGATGTTATTAAAAGCGAGTCTATAAACACTTCTTTTTGTATATTTGCCCCTTGTAAAATTGAGAAATCATTATGGGATTATTCAAGAAAAATCCTTTTGGACATATATTATTTTTAAAAAAATGGCTCATTCGTATAATGGGAGCCTTAACGCATAGTCGTTATCGCGGTTTCAATGAATTACAGATTGAAGGCTCAGAAATTATTAGGCAGTTGCCCGATACTAAAGTGCTTTTTGTTTCGAACCACCAAACCTATTTTGCAGATGTTGTTGCCATGTTTCATGTTTTTAATGCTAGCTTAAGCGGAAGGGAAGACAATATTAAAAATATAGGCTACCTATGGAACCCGAAGCTCAATCTTTATTACATTGCAGCCAAAGAGACAATGAAATCTGGGCTCTTGGCTAGAGTTTTGGCTTACGCCGGATCGATATCTGTAGAACGTACTTGGCGTGCTAAAGGGCAAGAGGTGAATCGGCAGGTGAAAATGAGCGATATTACCAATATTGGGAAAGCGCTTGATGACGGATGGGTAATTACCTTTCCCCAAGGTACCACAAAACCTTGGAAACCTATTCGTAAAGGTACTGCTCATATTATTAGGAAATACCAACCCATTGTAGTGCCTATTGTGATAGATGGGTTTAGACGGTCTTTTGATAAAAAAGGTATTCGTATAAAAAAACGTAATATCTTGCAATCTATGGTAATAAAGCAACCATTAACGTTTGATTATGAAAACGATTCTGTAGAAGAGATTATTCAAAAAATTCAAATGGCGATAGAGCAAGATCCTTCTTTTCTTAAAGTTATTCCAGAAGAAGAGCTTAAAGTACAAGAAGAATTGAATGAAAAAAGACGTTGGAGTTATAAAGAAAAGGAATAAATAATAGCTGTTTTATAGGTTTTAGGCTCTGCAAATAATAAAGACTAGGGTTTCGAATTCCTGTATTACGCTATTTATGGATTTAGCTATTAAAGCGCTACCATTTTATTTTTTTTCGATTGCTTTTATAAGTCTATTTTCTTTAGATTCTCATAATTACGTTTTAGCTTACGTAAAAGAATTCCGTAAAGTAAGGTATATACAAGCCACACCAGTAATAATGCCACCCCAATAAATAAAATTCCGATGCCAATCACAATAAGCCCGTTAATCCCTGAAAGGTTTAAATCTGTTTCTGGCATGGGATATTTTAGGCTAAAGATAAAATACAATATACTACTAAGTCCCGTTGAGATAAGTATGTATATAATATAATAGCGCACTGTCATTCTAGTACGTAAAATTTTCTTCATTAAAACTCGGGTACTATCCTGTGGGGTGATTTTTTTGTAGTTATGATAAAATAAATAGATAAAAAACAGGGTTATTGCATAACTTGTAACTAGCAGGATTTGAGTAACCGTTTTAAGGTGCAGGTGGGTTACCAACTGCCAATATTCATCATCAATTAGCCAAACACTAAGTGCGCAACTCAATAAAAATTCTACAATACTAATGATAAATATGTTGCGTATGAGGCTGTTTGATCTTTTATAGACCATTTGCCTAAGCTCCTCAATTTTGTATTGTGGTAAAGCCTTTTCTTGCTTCTTCCAATCTTTTTTTAATAATTCTAATTCTTTCATTTTAGCTGCTTAGCAAACTTTTTAATTTACGTTTAATACGGGTCATTTTTACACGAGCATTGACTTGACTCACCCCTAAAGTTTCGGCGATTTCTTTATAATCTTTTCCTTCAAGGTATAGCAGCACTAAAGCTTTATCGATATCATTTAATTCTTTAATCGCGGCATACATAAACTTGATATTCTCTTCGGTTGTAGCGTCATATTCCTCAGCTTTGACTTTAAAACTAATTTCGGCTATATCTTGGGTTGCAATTCTTTTTTTTGATTTCCTATAGAGGGTGATGGCCGTGTTGAGTGACACACGATACATCCAAGTGGTAAACTTTGAATCTCCTCTAAATTTTGAGTATGCTTTCCATAATTGTATGCTTATCTCTTGAAATAAATCTTTGTGTGAGGCATCATCGTTTGTATACATCTTGCATACTTTGTGTACGATATTTTGATGCTTTTCTAGTTGCTTTAGAAATTCTTTTTCTTGAGCCTTGGTCACAGTTATTATTTATTTTGATTAGTCGATGTAATTGACAAAAAGTTACAGGTGAAAATACTAATTTATAAATTCGCTAACATTCTAATTCTTAGGATACTTTAATTTTGTGTAAATTGTGAAATATGATTGTACCTCAGACTAATTTACCTCGAGTAGTTGTTGTTGGTGGCGGTTTTGGCGGTTTACATTTGGTGAAAGAACTAAGCAAAACCAATAACTTTCAAATTGTAATGCTTGATAAGCATAATTACCATACTTTTCAGCCCCTCCTATACCAAGTTTCAACTTCTGGGTTAGAACCAGACAGTATTGCCTACCCCCTGCGTAAAACCATTATAAATACCCCCAATACTTATTTTAGATTAGCACAAGTAGAAACGGTAGATGCACGACATAAAACTTTAAAGACGAATAAGGGTAGTATAAATTTTGATTATTTGGTGATTGCAACTGGCTCTAAGACCAATTACTTTGGAAATGAAAACATAGCAAAACATGCTATGTTTATGAAAACGGTACCGCAGGCACTTAACATTCGCAGTTTGATTTTAGAAAACCTTGAACAAGCTATCATTACCTCAAACTTAGAGAAAAGAAAAAGTTTACTCAATTTTGTTATTGTTGGAGGAGGTCCTACAGGTGTAGAATTATGCGGTGCCTTGGCGGAGTTAAAGCGCGGTGTTATTCCAAAAGACTACCCTGATATGAATATGGATGAGATGCAAATTCATTTGCTTGAAGGGGCAGATCGTGTTTTACCTCCTATGAGTAAAAAAGCATCTAAAGATGCACAAATTTTTTTAGAAAATTTAGGGGTTCAAATTCACCTTGAGACTTTAGTTAAAGATTATGATGGCAAACAAGTTATCACTAATAATTCGTTGCGCTTAGAAACAGATACTTTAATTTGGAGTGCAGGGGTTACGGGTAACCCTATACCGGGTTTAGGCGATGAGGTATTGGTAAAAGGAAATCGCTATAAGGTAAACCATTTTAATCAAATTGAAGGTCACGAGTCCATTTTCGCTATAGGAGATATTGCTCAAATGAGTGCAGAGGGGTATGAAAATGGACACCCTATGGTAGCGCAACCAGCCATTCAGCAGGGCGAGCACTTAGCGAAAAACTTAGTGAATCTGGTTAAAGCCAAAACACTTATTCCGTTTAAATATAGAGATAAAGGTACCATGGCTACCATAGGAAGAAATAAAGCGGTAGTAGATTTAAAGAAAGGTAGTTTTAGTGGCTTCTTTGCTTGGTTGGTTTGGATGTTTGTGCATCTATGGTTTTTAGTAGGTTTTAGGAACCGAATTGTCACTTTCTTTAATTGGGTTTACGCCTATATTTCTTTTGATAAAGCAGCCCGGCTTATTATTAGACCATTTAAATCAGTAAAAAAATAAAGGGTAGTTTTATTTATCTTTTTTTAAAACTAGCCGTTTTAAAACAGGTATTTTAATTAATCCGTAAAGGGCAATAGTTGTAATCCCAGCAGCTGTACCTAACCCGCCGCCAAAACCATTAAAAAAGGAACTGGCATTTAGATATAAAATGCTAAAAATGAATCCGCATATAGCGACTTGAAAATATTGAGGCAAAACACGATAATTTACCATGCCAACAAAACTTGCTCCATAAAAAACTAAGGCAAGCTCATAAGCAATAGGGGCATTACAACTTTTTTCGACTATAAGAGCAATAATACCTATGGCCAAACTGGGTAGGGCCGAAGCTTTTATTGCGTCTAGTTGGTGCTTTCGACTTAAATAATAAGGCAGTAAAGCGCCAAAAATACCTGCAATAGAAGAAAGTATTAGCATTTTTTAGGTGGTTAAAAAATTAATGAAAAGAGCGTAGGCTACCCCTGTAAAAGCAAGTGTGCCGAGCTTTCCCCCAAAACCATTTAGCCAATTGCCAGATAAGCAAAAATACAATCCGCTTATAAATGAGGCTAGGGCAATAAAAGAGTAATCTTGCGATAAAGTATTACTACCCATACCTATAAATGAACCACAGTACACGGCTAATTTTAAATTGTTTATATCTATATATTTTGAAGATTTATTGGGTATAAAACTAACTAAACTACCTAAACCAGCCGAGCTTACTACGGCTCCCAAACCCATTTCTAGATTTAGAAAACTGGTTAATAATGCGGCTCCCATTAATCCGAAAATATTGGTAAATCCTATTAGGAAAAAGGTTAATTTTCTTAGAAAAAAGTAGGCGTAGGCTAAGCCTATTAATAGACAAAGAGCCAAACAAAAAACTGCTGTAAACCAATTGTTGTTCTCATCGATTATTATATGATAGAGAAATAGGTACTGGATTAAAAAAACACTTAATAAAGCAATTAAACTCAGGTTTTTAAGCAGAGTTTTAAAAAAAATATTGAATTGCTGTTGATGGCGCAAGGTGAAGGTTTTTTCTATATTAATTATCTAGCCGATTTTCGTTAAATGCCGAAGGTAGTAATTGTGGAATAAACTTTATTAATATTGGTAATAAAACGCTTCCACCCGGTAAAATAAAAATAGCTAATGAGGGTACTGTTTTACAAATATCTAGCAATTGAGTTTTTACCTTTTTGCGTTCAGCTAAACTTAGTTGAGAATAAGTAGATTTACCTAGCAGGCCAACTAGCTCTTTACTTTCTGTAAGCTCTTGTAAAATTCTGGATTTGTTTCTTAACACCAATAGCTTTACCATTCTGTTTGTATTTTGATACAAATTGTTTAAGGCATTAGACTCTTGAAAATAACTTATTTTGTCACTAAATAAATTAAAAAAGTCATGCATAGCCCTTAAAGCTTCGTTTACGTGTTGCGCACTTAAATTTAATTGTCGTCCCAATTTGAATATGTAGCTTCTTTCGTCGTTATCAATTTCCTCATCATTAAAAACCGTTATACAAGCTATATCCATTAAGTAAAGCTTTTCTATAAAATCATCGGTGAGGTGACCCGTGAAATTTTGTTTCTGGTTGAGGTCTAGTGCCAAAAAGCGAAATGAATTCTTTAAAGTTTCTAGAATTAAATGGTCATATTTGTTTGGGTTGGTTTTGGCTTTAAATGATTTATATACTACCTGAGCGATTAACTTTTCAAAGTTTTTATAATAGTTGTTGGTGTTTTGCGGATTGGTGAGGTATTCTTGAAAAGCAAGAATATCAATAAATAAAAGAGCATTGGTAATTAACCTACTTAGGTTTTTTTTGAATACAGAATTGTTAATTTGAATGCGCTCTTGTATAATTCCTTCGAGTTGCGATGCTGGGTTGGTCTTAAGTTTTAAAAAATGAAAATAACTTTTTGGCGTTTCGTTAATTGCAGAGTAAAAGCCAAGTACATCTTCATAAAACGCTTGTTGATTTAAACACTTCTTTTGATAAACATAAACGTAAGCTAAAGACTCTAATAAATTGATTTTTGTTAATTCTTCACTGCTAAAGCTAAGTTTATCACTTATAAAACCCGATAGGGTTTTTAGGTTATTCGCATATATAAATCCGGTGCTACGCAGTTTAATGTAAAAATGCTCTGGAGATTGTTTAAAAAAAGAATCTTTGTTTTGGAGGTTGTGGAGATGCTTATTAATCCACCCATTCGCAGAAGGGTTCATACTTGTGTATTAACGTGATATTGTGTAAAAATAAAATAAAAAAGAGGGCTACTCCAAGAAGTAGCCCTCTTTTTTATTATCTAAAGATCAAATTTACTCTTCAAGTATAATAGTTCTTTTTACAGGGTTATATGGGCTAGCAACCATATTATTGTCTTTATCTAAAAAGTTTAGTTCTATTGTATTTTCACCCATTTTTAAACCTTCAATAAGATAAGGCGCCCATTCAGTAATTATAAATTCTTGACCGTTAATTTTAGCTTTTATTTTATACTCTTCTTTACTTAAATTGGCATTAACTAAATAAAAATCAAGCAGTATGCGTTCATTATCTTTACCCGAATAAGATCCTTTAGGTCGGCTATAAAACATATGAGGGTTATTTAAGTTTATATCCAACTGGTTTTCTGGTTTAATTTCGCCTACACTTAACTTCTTTAAGACAAATGCATTTTTATTTTTAACTGACTCGTGATAAGAGCGTGATAAAAAGGCTAGTACCGTATGTTCACCCGCTTCTAGATTTTTTGAAAACTGCTCTTCATAGTGGGCCGAGTACGGATTATTATTTAAAATGAAATGTACATGCTGTCCCTTTTTAGAGTTCGCAAGTCCTAGATCCTGAGCGTTTTCGGTAGGTACGCCTAATTTATAATTTTCGACTTGGAAAGAAAAAATATTATCACCTGCTTCAAGAGTATTGGTTTCAGGTGCTATCATTTGTAATTTGGCATTTTTAAATTTAGGTGAATTTTGAAGCTTAGTTAATTTAATATCATCCGTGACAATGGTAACTTCCTCTTTCTCCTGAGTATCTTTTAATTCTTCGTTTTTTGTCGTTTGATTTTCTTTGCAAGAGCTAAATATAATCAGTAAAATAAAATTGAAAATTAATGTTGTATTTTTCATAATAGTACTTTTTTATAAATTTAAAAAGTAAGTCGCAAACACTCAAGATATTGGTTTGCAGTTAACAAAAGTTTAGGGCTATATCATAATATTTAAAGCTTTTTGTTCTATTTTTATTTCTACTGAGCTTATTTTGCCTAAATATTCACCATCAATTTGAAAATCTGTAGGAGTCTCACAGCAAATTTTAGCTTGCTGACAGGAGATAATTTCTAAAAATGAAGAATTATAACTTTTTTCATCTCTTAAGGTCTTAATAATCTCTTTTATATTCAATTCTTTAAAAATTAACAATTCAAAATAACCATCATCGATAATCCCTTCTGGATTTACTAAAGCTCCGGTTCCGTACCTTCTACTATTAGCAATTCCTAGCATAATACCGTGCCTAATTAATTTCTGCTCATTGGTTTCAATACTAAAATTTTGTGGATTTTTATTATTTAATAGGGTAGGGATACCCGCAAATAGGTAACCTATTTTACCGCGAACGCTGGACCGCTCATAGGATTTTATAAGCGCTGCATTAATACCTAAATCGCTCATGTGCAAGCATAGATTGCCATTTATAAACAAGGCATCAATCTTTCTTGTATTTTGTCCTAACGCAACGTTAATACTAGCGTCTAAAGTAGTAGGTAGCTCTAAATCTGTTGCTAATCCATTGGCTGAACCTAGGGGAATAACTCCTATAGGAATTGAAGTATTCAGTAAGCATTCTGCCGCTAATTTTACAGTGCCGTCACCTCCTGCGACCAACACTTTATTATATGTATGCTCTTGTAAATGTTGTTTAAGAAGCTCTAAGTCATTTTTTCCAGTGGTTTTAAAAATGTTTAACGTATTGACTTTTTTACCTAATTTATTTTTTAATACTTTTAAAAAGTTACTTTTATCAATATCACCACTTATTGGATTTAAAATGAGTAGTATAGCCATACGTGCCTAATTTTAATTTTAAAGTTAGTTATAAAATTTGATACATCATCTTAATAATATCTTTACGGAATGCCAAAAGATTTAAAAATTTATAGAGGTTACGCCAACCAAAGAAAGATCTTGATAATGGGCCACGTGTTTGAAAAAAATACGCCAGACATATTTAAATTAGATCGAAAGGGTTGGAAACATGCTAAACAAGTTTTTCAAATGTTTAGGGTTAAGACGTTAGCTAATATCTCAATTACCATAAGTTTTGGAAACATTAGGCAAACGACTAAAACGCTAGACGACGGGCATTTTCGAGTGATGATACCCTATGAAAAAAGTTTAAGCTCTGGGTGGCATACTTTTAAGGTTACAGTGAATGATGAAAAACAAACACTAAGTAAGAAAGGAGAATTTATTAAGCCTTATCCTGGGGAGTATGGTATTATTTCAGACATTGACGATACTTTTTTAATTTCCCATTCCAATAATTTTTTTAAAAAACTCTATGTTATGCTTACCAAAAACCTATACAAGAGGAAAGTTTTTACTGGGGTGGTTAATCATTATCGAGAACTCGAACAACTAGGTAGAGAAGATAAAAATAAAAACAATGCTTTTTTTTATGTAAGTAGTAGTGAATGGAATTTATATAATTTTATAAGTGCCTTTACGGATTTACATCGGCTACCAAAAGGGGTGCTGCAACTAAAAGAGATTAAAAACGGAATACGTGATTTTATAAAAACAGGCAGAGGTGATCATCAACACAAGTTTTATAAAATCAGGCATATAGTTGAGTTTTATCCCGAATTACAATTTATATTATTAGGTGATGATTCTCAAAAAGATGCGAAAATTTACCAAGATATAATAAAGATTTTCCCGGCGAATATCTATGCTGTTTATATCAGACAAACCACTCAAAACAAGAAGAAAGAGATTAAAAAAATATTAGAAAATATAAGTACACTAGGGGTTCAAGCTCTATATTTTAAATCAAGTAAAGAAGCTATTGAACACAGTCAGAATAAACTATAAAAAAACACCCCAAATTTTGGGGTGTTTTTAAATTTAATCCTTAATCTAGCTTGCTACGTTATGTATTTTAGCTTTTGCCTCTTCAGTCAGTTCTTCACCTTTATTATTTGCTAAGGCAGCATTCTTTTTTGCTTTTAATGCTTCTATTTTATGCTCTATAGAGCTTTTCACATCATCAACTTTTTCTTTTGCACCGGCTACATAACCTTGTGTAGAACTAGCAATTTGCTTCCTAGTGTCTTTTCCTTTTTTTGGGGCAAATAATAAACCAGCTGTTGCTCCAGCTAGAGCACCCGCTAAAACTCCTAAAACTACATTTCCTTTTCCTTTACTCATAATTGTTTGTGTTTTTTATTTATTCAAATATACAGCAAGGTTTTGTGATTAATTTATTTTTGTAGTTAATCTATATTTAAAATTTAGTTCAAAATCATTAAAAAATTAACATAACTATTATTCAGGCGCATGTTGATAACGGTAGGTAGGTAAATGAGCACCCGAATCTAGACTTACAAGATAAGTAATAAGTTCTTCTCGCAGGCGGCAATGAAAATCCCAGGTATGACTTGCATCTTTGGCGCTGCATAGCGCTCTTATTTCAATGGTTTTTTCGTTTGCCTCTACTACTTGTACTTTGGGAGGATGTTCGCCATCCCAATCATCATCTGCTTCAACAAGTTCTCTAAATTTTGCTCTAATTTTATTTACGTTCACCGTATAATCTGCATGAATTATAATAGGTCTAATTTGATGCGCATTGGTCATGGACCAATTTTCAAATACATTTGAAACTACATATTTTAAAGGGACTACCAAACGTCTCAGGTCCCAAGTACGTACAACCATATAGGTAAATTGAATGTCTTCAACATAGCCCCAATCATCTTTTATTATAACGGTATCACCAATTCTAGCAGGTTTGGTAATAGCTATTTGTATACCTGCAATTATATTCCCTAAGGTGCTTTGGGCTGCTACACCAATGATTACAGTTGCCACTCCTGCAGAAGCTATTAAAGAAATGCCTAATCGTTCTAATGTTCTAAATTGCGATATAATTACGGCAACTCCCACAATAATTACAACAAAGGTAATAACTCTTCTAGCTACCGAAATGTAGGTTAACATCATTCGTGCCTCAGAATTTTCTTCAGGGTTAGTATCGCCTATTCGGTTTTCTGCAATATGCACCATAATGTAGTCTATCATTTTCATAATTAACCACGTGATTGAGCCTATCACAACAATCAATAATATCGTATAAAGAGTACTGGCGTACCTTCCCGTAAAAGAAATCAATTCATTTAAAAGAATATAAAAAAATAGAATACCTATGGTGATCCCTGCAGGTTTACTTAATTTTTTCGCAATGCTTTGTACCCAAATTTTATTTGACTTGATTAATCCTTTTCGGATTACAAAAATGAGAATCCTACCTAAAAAATAAGAAATAAAAAGAATGCAAAGCGTGCCAATTGGTTTCCAGATTGGAGTATCCCACAATTGTACTCGTGCCCAATTGGGCATCATCCGGTCTAATTTTCTAGGACCATATTCGGCGTATAATGGCTCGATATTTTCAACCGTATTAGAAGAAATTAGCCAAAAAGCTCCATAATGTTTGTATTTAACTCGTTGCACGCGTAACACTATGTTTCTATTATTCAGTTTTACCGCACCAAAGGCTACACTGCGTCTAGGTTTACCCGCTACTGCTTTATTAGTTGTGGTTGAAAAATCCAATTGTCCGTCGGGTCGATCGGCCAGGTTATCCCAGTCAATCTTCACTCTTTGCTTGAGTACAAAATGAAATTTTTCGGCTAATATTGCAGCCTCTTCTATAGTCGTAGTTTTTGGTAATAGGTTTAAATTAAAGGTATATGCGGCTTCTTGGTATTTCCCTGCTTCGGCTTTGGTTAGAAAATGTTCTAATGCTGCTTGCGGGGTCTCTAAATTGATTTGATTTGGAGGAAGCCCTATGCTGGTGTTAAGCCTGTCTAAAATGAAGTAAGCCTCATTGTATTCACTTATAGGGTTGGCTAAAAACTTACTCTTTGCGGTGTCTACTACAGATTTTGCTTCAGGCATATTGTATATAGTGTCTTCATTTTTTTCGTTGCTTTGGGCAAAGGAAAAAATGGTATATAGTAGAACGGATATAATGCTTAAATAGAAATTATTTTTCATAGTTTCAAATTATCATTTTAAGCGCAGGCAATTTATTATAGAATTGTTAAAAAGATATTTTTAATCTTTTTTTAATAAAAAAAGCCGCTTTTTAAAGCGGCTTGGATGAATAACAAACTTTAATAGTTAAAAACAATATTTATTTTCTTCAATTAACTTATCTGCAATTTCATTTCGAAGGGCTACTACATTAGGCATATTTTGATACTTTGTAAATCTCTTTAAGCCCATAAGCATCATGCGTTGTTCATCACCTTCGGCGAATGAAACGATACCTTCTTTTGCTTTTTGATTAATTATATCAACAGCGTTATAAAGGTATAGCTTACTCATAGCAATTTGCTCGGTTTGTTTTTCTTCACCATAACGCTTCGCATTTTTCTCGGTTCTTAAAATGGCAGACTCAGCCATATAAATTTCAATAAGTATATCCGCGGCAGCGAGAAGCAATTGTTGGTGTTCTTCTAATTGCGGACCAAACTTTTGTACAGCACTACCAGCCACCATTAAAAACACCTTTTTAAGCTTGGCAATCATTTCTTTTTCCTCTGCAAACAGCTCGTTATAATCAGGTTTGTCGAACGAAGGTATACCGGTAAGTTCATCGGCTACAGCCATAGCTGGTCCCAATAAATCAACGTGTCCTTTCATTGCCTTTTTAACCAACATACCCACAGCGAGCATTCGGTTAATTTCATTGGTTCCCTCATAAATTCGAGAAATACGAGCATCGCGCCAAGCAGATTCCATTGGGGTATCTGCGGAGAAGCCCATACCACCAAAAACTTGGATACCTTCATCACTACAGTTTTGGATATCTTCTGAGCAAGCTACCTTTAAGATGGAGCATTCAATAGCATATTCTTCAACACCTTTGAGTTCGGCTTCGGCGTGAGAATTTCCATCCGCTTGACGGATTGCGATGCGGTCTTCTATATTTTTTGCTGCACGATAGGAAGCCGATTCGCCCACGTAGGTAGAGGTAGCCATTTCGGCGAGCTTATATTTAATGGCTCCAAAATTGGCAATTGGGGTGTCGAATTGTACACGCTCATTGGCATATTTTACCGCTCCTTCGGTGACTCTTCTTTGAGCGTCTAAACATGCGGCAGCTAATTTTATTCGGCCTACATTCAAGGCATTCATAGCTATTTTGAATCCATTACCACGTTCTGAAAGCATGTTTTCTACCGGTACTTTGGTTTCGTTAAAAAATACTTGTCGGGTAGAAGAGGAGTGAATTCCTAGCTTTTTCTCTTCTTCGCCAAAGCTAATACCATTTTCTGGGTCGTTTTCTACAATAAATCCGGTAATGTTTTTGTCATCTTCGATACGGGCAAAGACAATAAAAAGATTGGCAAATCCTGCATTTGATATCCACATTTTTTGGCCACTGATGAGGTAATGCTTTTCGTCTTCTGTTAAAACAGCCTTTGTTTTACCCGAGTTAGCATCACTTCCTGCTCCAGGCTCGGTTAAGCAATATGCGCCAAACCACTCTCCTGTTGCAAGTTTAGGAACATATTTCTTTTTTTGCTCTTCGGTACCATACAAGGTTATGGGCATGGTGCCTATACCTGTATGGGCTCCAAAAGCAGTAGCAATTGATCCTGTTGCTCCAGATATATAATCGCAAACCAGCATGGTAGAAACAAAGCCCATACCCAAACCGTCATATTCTTCGGGCACGGCTACTCCTAGGAAACCTAACTCACCTAACTTTTTCATGATGTCTTCGGTTAGTTGGTAGTTTTTCTTTTCAAACTCCTCTTTTTTAGGCCAGATTTCTCTATCGACAAACTCTTTAACCGAGTCTCGCATCATTTTTTGTTCTTCGGTAAAATCTTCGGGGGTAAAAACCGCTTCACACGGAGTTTCTTTTACTAAAAATTGACCGCCGCGAAGTATTTCTTTATTTTTTTCTGTACTCATGATTTTTCTTTTTTTGGATGTTGGTTTAATTTATAAATTCGTATACGCCAGCTGCTCCTTGTCCTGTTCCTACGCACATGGTCACCATACCATATTTGTTTTGCAGGTTTCTTTTACGCATTTCGTCAAATAGTTGCACACTTAGCTTAGCTCCGGTACAGCCTAAGGGATGTCCTAGCGCAATTGCGCCACCATTCACGTTTAAAATTTCTGGATTTAAATTTAATTCGCGGCTAACCGCTAAAGACTGTGAGGCAAAAGCTTCGTTTAACTCAATAAGCTCCATGTCTTGAAGGCTTAATCCTGCTTGCTTTAAAGCTTTGGGGATAGCCTTAACAGGGCCTATTCCCATAATCCTCGGTTCTACACCAACGGCAGTATAGCTTACTAATCGTGCTATTGGTTCTAGATTAAGCTCTTTGACCATTGCTTCGCTCATGACAATAGTAAATGCTGCTCCATCACTAGTTTGTGAGGAGTTTCCAGCAGTAACACTTCCGCCTTGAGCAAAAACAGGACGTAATCGAGCCAAAGCTTCTTTGGAAGTATCTGCCCGCGGACCTTCATCTTTATTTACGGTATAGGTTTTTGTTTTCTTTTTGCCCTCTTCAACATAGGTTTCATCTATTTGTATAGGCACAATTTGTTCTTGAAACCTATCTTCTGCTTGTGCTTTTAATGCTTTTTGGTGTGAATTAAAGGCAAACTCATCTTGATCTTCACGCGAGACTTTATATTGATTAGCCACGGCTTCTGCGGTTAGGCCCATTCCCCAATAATAATCTTCATTTCCTTCTTTTGCCACTTGATAATCAGGTACAGGTTTATAACCTCCCATAGGAATATAGCTCATGCTTTCTACTCCTCCCGCAATTATACAATCTGCGTGGCCACTTTGAATCTTTGCGGTGGCCATTGCGATAGTTTCCAATCCTGATGCGCAATAACGATTAACCGTTACGCCCGCCACATCTTCAATTTTAAGACCCATCAAAGAAACCAATCTACCCATATTTAGCCCTTGTTCGGCTTCGGGCATGGCGTTTCCTACGATGACATCATCTATTCTTTTTTTATCTAGGCTTGGAATTTGTTTCATCATATAATCGATGGTTTCGGCCGCCAATTCATCGGGTCTTTTGAACCGAAAAACACCTCGAGAAGATTTTCCTACTGCTGTTCTATACGCTTTTACTATGTATGCTGTTTTGTTCATTTCTTTCTATTTTTAATCGATTGATTTTTGCTACACTTTTTTTAAAGTTCCTACAATAGAATTTATAGGGTATCCTATAATTAGTTTCTAAGTGGTTTTCCTTTTTTAAGCATGTGTTGTAATCGCTCAAGCGTCTTTCTTTCTCCTGTAAGCGATAAGAATGCTTCACGCTCTAGGTCTAACAAATATTGCTCACTAACTTTTGTAGCAGCCGATAAATCACCACCAGCCATTACATAAGCCAGTTTGTTAGCAATTTTTTTATCGTGTTCACTGATATAATTTCCAGCAAGCATTTGATCTGTTCCAACATAAAAGGCTCCTAAGGCCTGTTTACCTAAAACTTTAATATCTTGACGTTTTATAGGTTGTGTATAAGCATTTTCTGCCATTAACAAGGCTTGTTTTTTGGCAATAGCCAATTGTCGGTCTTTATTCACCACCACAATGTCTTTACCGGGTTGCAATATGTTTAAATCGTATGCTTCATAGGCAGATGTAGAAACCTTTGCCATACCAATGGTTAAAAAGTGTTCTCGTAGACGATTTAATTCTACATCGTCTTTTTGATAGGTATCTGCAGCTCTCAGCGTCATTTCTTTTGAACCGCCACCACCGGGAATTACACCAACTCCAAACTCAACTAAACCAATATAGGTTTCTGCGTGAGCTACTACTTTGTCGGCGTGCAGCGAAAGTTCACAACCGCCACCCAACGTCATATTATGTGGAGCTGCAACGGTGGGGATAGAAGAATAACGCATTCGCATCATAGTATCTTGAAAATACTTGATGGCCATATTTAGCTCGTCATATTCTTGCTCTACCGCCATCATGAAAATCATTCCGATATTAGCACCTACAGAGAAATTTTGTCCGTTATTAGCCACAACAAGCCCTTGGTATTCTTTCTCAGCTAGATCAATTGCTTTATTTAATCCGTCAAGAACATCACCTCCAATAGAATTCATTTTACTTCTAAACTCTACATTTAAAATACCATCGCCTAAATCCTCAACGATTACTCCGCTATTTTTAAATACAGCTTTGGCATCTCTTATATTGTCTAAAATAATAAACGCATCTTGACCAGGTACTTGCTGCATTTTTTTATTAGGAATATCGTAGAAGTAGGTATTCCCGTCTTTTACCGTATAAAATGAATCGTATCCAGCTTCAAGCATTTCATTTACCCAATTTGCAGGTTGTATGCCTTGTTCAGCCATCATTTTTATTCCTTTTTCAACACCAATGGCGTCCCAGATTTGAAATGGCCCGTGTTCCCAACCAAACCCGGCTTGCATCGCATCATCAATTTTATAAAGCTCATCGGTAATCTCGGGAATGCGGTTAGATACATAAGCAAAAAGAGCCGCAAAATTTTTACGGTAAAATTCTCCAGCCTTGTCTTTTCCTTTTATCAGAACTTCAAAACGATCGGCAACGCGATCAATTGTTTTTGTAAGCTCTAAAGTAGCAAAAGAGGCACGTTTGCGATCTCGGTATTCGAGTGTATTAAGGTCGAGTGATTTTATTTCGCTAGAGCCATCTTTCTTTTTTTCTTTTTTATAGAACCCTTGCCCAGTTTTACTTCCTAGCCAGTTGTTTTCCATCATTGTTTTTATAAAGTCAGGAAGTTTAAAGAGTTCGTGTTGTTCATCGTGAGGTACGTTTTCATAAAGACCATTTGCTACGTGAACCAAAGTATCTAGCCCTACCACGTCTACGGTTCTAAAAGTAGCCGATTTTTGCCTACCGATAACCGGTCCAGTTAGTTTATCAACCTCTTCAATAGTCATATCCATTTCTTTCACGATATGAAACAGGCTCATAATGCTAAAAATACCAATGCGGTTACCTATAAATGCTGGCGTGTCTTTAGCTATAACCGATTTTTTGCCGAGGAATTTTTTGCCATATTCGTTTAAAAATGCAATCACTTCTGGCTTCGTATTTGGCCCTGGAATGATTTCGAAGAGACGTAAATATCGTGGTGGATTAAAAAAGTGAGTACCACAAAAATGTTGTTGAAAATCTTCACTTCTGCCTTCATTCATAAATTTTATAGGGATTCCAGAAGTATTTGAAGTAATTAAAGTGCCAGGTTTTCTGTGTTTTTCTATATTATCAAAAACTTGTTTTTTTATGTCTAGTCGTTCTACAACAACTTCTATAATCCAATCAACTTGATTTACAAGCTCTATATCGTCCTCTAAATTTCCCGTTTGTATTCTTTTAGCGAATTCTTGATGATAAATGGGGGAGGGCTTGGATTTTAATGCGTTTTTTAGGGCTTCATTTACAATACGATTTCTAACCGTTTTATTTTCTAAACTTAAGCCTTTCTTCTTTTCATGTTCATTTAGCTCTCGAGGTACAATATCGAGCAGTATAACTTCCACTCCTATATTGGCAAAATGGCAAGCAATAGCGCTTCCCATAATCCCAGAACCTATTACTGCAACTTTTTTAATTGTTCTTTTCATCATCATTTTGAAGGAATTTGTTTTTTATAAATTTTTTTATTGTTGATCAAGTCCATAATTGTTTGGGCAACTCTGCTAAAAGTGTCCAAATCTTCTTGATTTATTTCGCGATGTACGGCCTCATCAAACTTAAGCACCACCTGCTTTGAAAAGATGCGCATTTCTTTACCAAAATCGGTTAATTGAATAAGGACACTTCTTCCGTCTTCTGGATTTTTTTTGCGTACAATTAACCCTTTATCCTCCATACTTCTTAAAGTACGAGAAAGACTGGTTGCCTCCATTCCCATTTTGGGTCCTAGAGAGGTAGAAGGTGTCCCTTCTTCAGGATCAATATTTAATAAGGCAAATCCGGTAGCCATGGTGCTTCCCTTTTTACTAGCTTCCTCATTGTACATCTTAGCCACTGCAATCCAAGTGGCTCGTAAGAGATAGTCGATTGTTTTGTCTTTCATATTAAATTTGATTCTCTCAAAGATAATAAAAAAATATTATGCACGCATAGTATATAAGTAAATTATTATTTCGTTTGTTTATAAATTTAAAGAAATTATTTCATTCTAAAAGGAAGTAGAACCATTGAATTTGTTTCAGGTTGAAAAAAGATAAATAGAAACTACCTTATTAAGTGACTAGAGCTTAATGCTTCAGCTCAAATGGGAATTTGAACGAAAAAAACTATGGTAAAAATTTAAAAATGGCTGATTTTTTAATTTTGATTTGTCCTTTAATCATAACTATGACCTCATTTTAAAATGTAATAATAAAAAAAACCCGCTCATCGAAACGGGTTTTGGTCTGCATTAGCTTCTAGATTTTTATTTTTTAATCGCTTAATATGGCTTTAAGTAGCAGGATTAAAATTGGTAAATTTGGTTGTATAAGTTTTGATACTTTTCTTTGATTTGTTTTCGTTTCATTTTCATGGTAGGAGTAAGGTGACCGTCTTCAACCGTCCATGTATCTGGTGTAAGGCGAAACGCTTTTACCTGTTCCCATTTTCCAAATTTCTTATTATAGAAATCAATTTCTTGTTGTATGCGTTCTTGTACCATTGTAGATTGCGCAATAGATGCTTGATCATTACCTAAATCAATAGATTTTCTTTTAGCCCAATCAGTTATAAATTCAAAATTTGGTTGTATTAAAGCCGCGGGCATTTTTTCGCCGTCACCAATTACCATGATTTGCTCTATGAATCGAGATTGTTTCATAGTGTTCTCAATGATTTGGGGAGCCACATATTTCCCACCCGAAGTTTTAAACATCTCTTTTTTACGATCTGTAATCTTTAAAAAGCCTTCTGCATCAATTTCTCCTATATCTCCCGTACAAAAATAATCACCTTGCATAACTTCTTTTGTCTTTTCGGTATCTTTATAATACCCAAGCATTACTTGCGGACCTTTGATAAGAATTTCTCCATCTTCGGCAATTTTTACTTCTGTTTCTGGAATTGGTTTTCCTACGGTACCAATTTTAAATCCGCGGTCACGGGTATCATTCACCGCAATCACCGGTGAAGTTTCTGTTAGACCATAGCCTTCCATCACTTTGATATTTGCAGCATTAAATACACGAGCTAGTCGTGGTTGAAGTGCTGCACTTCCAGAAGCAATAACTTTTAGTTGGCCACCTAGAGCTTCTTGCCATTTACTAAAAATCAACTTACGTGCAATGTTGAGTCTAAATTCATACCACCAGCCATTTTTTTCATAGGGTTCAAAAGCTAAACCCAAATCTACGGCCCAATAAAATAATTTCTTTTTAATGCCACTCAGTTCAGACCCCTTGGCAATGATTTTGTCATATACTTTTTCAAGCAAACGCGGTACCGCCGACATTACATGAGGTTGTACTTCTTTTAAGTTGTCACTGATTTTATCAATAGACTCGGCATAATATATACTTACCCCATTGTATTGATACATATATAAAAGCATACGCTCATAAATATGGCAAACGGGTAAAAAGCTAATCGCTTTTTGAATTCCCTCATCCATAGGGAGCCTTGTAGAACTATTTAGAGCATTGCTTACAATGTTTTTATGCGAAAGCATAACTCCTTTAGGTTTTCCCGTTGTGCCCGAAGTATAAATAATTGTAGCTAAATCATTCTCATCTATTTTCTGCTTGATTTCTTCTACCTGCTGCTGATGGCTATCATCTTTACCTAAATCTAAGACCTCTTGCCAGTTCTGTGCACCCGCAATTTCGTCAAAGGTATAAACAGCTTTTAAATGTGGTACTTTGTCTCGAATCTTTTCAATTTTATCAAGTACTTCTTTATCTGATGCAAAACAATATATGCTTTCACTATGATTAAGAACATACGCATATTCCTCTTCAGAGATGGTTGGGTAAATGGGCACGTCTTGCGCTCCTATTTGTAAAACACCAATATCTACAATATTCCATTCTGTACGATTATTGGTAGAGATAATAGCAATTTTATCGTTTGGCTTTACACCCATTTTGAGCAAGGCCCTACTGATTTGATTTGCCTTGTCTAAGTATTCTTTAGTAGAAGTTTCAATCCATTTTCCATTTTTCTTGGTGATTAACGCTGCTTCCAAGTTGTATTTTTCCAGTTGGTAAGCAGGAAAATCAAAAAGTCTTTTTACCGATGTCATAGTCTATAAGATAAAATTGTCTATTGCAAAATAGTAAATTAACTCGGTAATTTTATTTCTTGTAACTAAAAAAAATAAGTTTTCTTTAAATAAGGCTGAATTTATGACACAAAACTTATTTTAAATTAAATAATATTAGTGTAAACCCCAGCTAATTAATTTTAACCAGGGTTTTGAATTTTTATTTATTTAGTAAGTTCTCTAGTAAGCCAACCACTTTTACTCGCGGTGACAATGGCATATGGGGTAATCCAAAATAAAGTAAAGGCATAAAATAAACTATAGGGGTAAGCCCAGACAGATTCTTTAAAATTATGCTTTTTGGCAAAAAATAGAGCTTGTATGCTTGAAAAAACAAGTACACCCAGTAGAGTTGAGGTTAAAAATACCAAAGGATAACTAATTACTAAAAAAAGCATTAATAAAATCATTGGGTAAGCCATGATTATTTTTAGCCATTGATGGAGCAAAAGTAGACGAGGTCCTAGTTTTCCTGAATTTCTAAATTGAGTGAATGCAAATTTACTCATAGCGATGTTTTCACGTACGTTGCTACGTTCCCAGCGAATAAACATTTTATATAAATTTTTATAACGCTCGGGAATATTGGTATATACCCAAGCATCTTTTTGAAATTTAACCGTATAGCCTTGCTTTAAAATCATATTTGTCATAGCTCGATCTTCTCCGATGGTAGAGGGTTTTCCCATAAAAGTTTGATTGATCCAGCTATCTAAACATTTCATAACTGCTTTTCTACGGTAGGCCGATAAAGCTCCTGGTGTACATAGCACGCTACCCAGAACACTTTGCGCAGAACGTACAAACTCAAAACTAAAAGCAAAACTCACGTGTAGCATTTTGGGTATAAGCGCTTGGTCTTTATTGAGTACTTTTACATTTCCTGCCACGGCACCGCAGGTGGGATTATCAATAAACGGACTCACCATTTGTCGTAAAGTATCTTCTTTTACTACCGAATCGCTATCTACTGTTATAAATATTTCACCCGTTGCCAAATGAAACCCACGGTAAAGCGCTTGCCGTTTTCCTTGGTTGACTCCTTGTCTCAATAACTGAATGCGTTCGCCTAAAGCTTGCTTGGCTTTTATCATCCAATCATAAGTATCATCTTGGCTGCCATCATCTATGGCTATTATTTGAAGTTTTTCGGCGGGATAGTCACTATTTACCAAACTATGTAGCGTTTTATAAACCAAACTTCCTTCATTATAAGCGGGCACAATAACCGTACATTTTGGTAATTCTTGATTAGAAGAAGGCAGCACAGGTTCGTACTTGAGGTATAATACCAATAAATAAATTAAAAAACTGATGTTAAGGCCCAATAATGCTAAGCCAATTATCCAAATGCTTTTTCCAAATAGATTTTGAATTCGACTCAGGTGTATTGCTTCAAAGTAATCGTTAAAATAAATGTTTGAAAATAATGCAAGCAAAAGCAATAAAGAGGTAATGCCAATTACCATTGCCGCTTTAAGTGATTTTTTTGGTGAGGATTCTTTTGGCTTGGATTGATAAGCCGAATCTTGTTTTCTTTTCTCTTTCATTTTGTTTCTTTTTTGAAAAGAGAATATTCAATAGGCTTGCCGTAGTTGTTTTTAATTGTTTATCAGTAAGTTAGTGGTAATGGTGGTTTTGTGAATTGTGGTTTTTTTCTACAATTGTGTGGATTGTATACCAAAAACGCAGGGTTTTTACCCTGCGTTTTATTACAAATAATTATGAAATAAATTTATTTTTTTTCTAACCATTTACGCGCATTTACAAAAGCTTCTAACCACGGACTTACTTCGTCTTTGCGGTCTTTAGGATAATGTGCCCAATTCCAGCTAAAGGTTGAGCGCTCTAAGTGCGGCATCATTACCAAATGGCGTCCAGTTTCATCGGTTAACATTGCCGAGTTAAAATCAGATCCGTTAGGATTTGCAGGATAGGCATCATAAGCATATTTTCCTACTATATTATAGCGGTCTTCAGCATACGGGAAACTAAATTTACCTTCGCCATGTGCCGCCCAAATTCCTAAGGTACTACCGCTTAAACTCGACAGCATAACCGATTGGTTTTCTTGAATAGTTACCGAAGTAAAATTGCATTCAAATTTATGCGAGTCGTTATGTAGCATTTTTGGCTTCTGCTCGTGATCTGGGTTTATTAGTCCTAATTCTATAAATAACTGGCAACCGTTACATACTCCTAAAGATAAAGTATCTTCTCTGTCAAAGAACTTTTTTAAAGCAGTATTAGCTTTTTCGTTGTATAAAAAGGCACCGGCCCATCCTTTTGCACTACCCAGTACATCCGAATTAGAGAACCCTCCTACTGCGGCTATAAATTGAATATCCTCTAAATTTTCTCTACCCGAAATCAAATCGGTCATATGCACATCTTTAACATCAAAACCAGCCAAATGCATAGCTTGCGCCATTTCGCGCTCAGAATTAGAGCCTTTTTCGCGTATAATGGCGGCTTTAATACGAGGTTTGTCATTAACTATGTGGGGTTTTTTACCGGTAAAATGCTCGGGAAACCTAAAATTTAAAGCTTGATTTTTATAATTTTCAAAGCGTTCTTGAGCTTTTTGTTTACCACTTTGTTCTTGATCTAATAAATAACTGGTTTTATACCAGATATCTCTATAAGTACCTATATCAAAATTTAACTGTGTGTTGAAGTGTTTGATTGCGAGCTCGGCTGATGAGTTAGCTTCTCCTATTTTAAAGAACTCAACATTATGCTTTTCTAGAATCGCTTCCGCGGAAGCATTTTTAGTCTGAAAAACAACACCCGAATTTTCATTGAAAAGGGTTTTGATTAAATCACTTTCTTTTAAATTGCTAAGGTCGATTTGTGCTCCTAAATCTTGATCTGCAAAACACATTTCGAGTAATGTGGTGAGTAGTCCACCTGAGGCTACATCGTGTCCTGCAACGATTAAATTTTGTTTGATTAAATCTTGCAGTGCATTAAACATGCTTTTAAACTGGCTACTATCTTGAATACTTGGAGCATTTTGTCCCACTTTATTTAATATTTGAGCAAACGAAGACCCGCCCAATTTAAAGGAGTCTTGACTCATATTCATGTAGTAAATACTACCAGCGTTTTTTTGTAGTACGGGTTCAACTACTTGTTGAATGGCGTTGCAATGTGCGGCAGCCGAAACAATAACTGTACCTGGAGATAGAACCGATTTATCTTTATAATTTTGCTTCATCGATAAAGAGTCTTTACCCGTAGGTACATTTATACCTAAATCGATTGCAAATTCAGAAAGGGCCTCAACAGCTTCATACAGTCGAGCATCTTCACCGGGGTTATTACAGGGCCACATCCAGTTGGCCGATAGCGAAACCGATTTTAAATCTTTTTCTAAAGGTGCCCATACCATATTGGTTAAAGCTTCGGCAACTGAGTTTTTAGCTCCGGCTACGGGGTCGATTAAACCTGAGATAGGAGAGTGCCCAATGCTTGTGGCTACACCGTGTTTACCCTTATAATCAAGTGCCATAACTCCAAGGTTATTTAGGGGTAATTGCAATGCGCCTACCGTTTGTTGTTTGGCTACCTTCCCGGTAACACAACGGTCAGCTTTATTGGTTAACCAATCTTTACAAGCCACAGCTTCTAACTGCAATACCTGCTTGGTATACTCATAAACCTTATCGGCTTGATAATCTACATCTTGATAATTAGCTTTTACGCTATTATCTTGCATAATGGTCTTTGGAGAGCTTCCAAACATATCGTCTAATGCGAGATCCATGGGTTTTTGTTTTGATTTGCTCCCCTCAAAGGTAAATTGGTGGTCATTGGTAACCTCACCAACCGTATACATAGGAGAACGCTCTCGCAAAGCTACTTCTTCTAAGATTTTAATATGTTCTTGACCAATTACTAATCCCATTCTTTCTTGTGACTCGTTACCAATTATTTCTTTGGCCGAAAGGGTAGGGTCTCCAACAGGAAGTTTGTCTAAATCTATTTTACCTCCTGTTTCCTCTACTAATTCACTTAGGCAATTTAAATGTCCGCCAGCTCCGTGATCGTGAATAGAAACAATAGGATTAAAATCGGCTTCAACCATTCCACGAATGGCGTTAGCAGCTCTTTTTTGCATTTCTGGATTAGAGCGTTGTATGGCATTTAACTCGATACCACTGCTAAAATCTCCGGTATTGGCCGATGAAACAGCAGCCCCTCCCATACCAATGCGGTAGTTCTCACCCCCAAGAATAACAATTTTGTCTTCATTTTTTGGGGTGTCTTTTAAAGCCTGTTCTTTCTTACCATAACCAATACCTCCGGCTAACATTATAACCTTATCATAACCCAGGGTTTGCTCGTTTTCTTCGTGCTCAAAAGTAAGAAGCGAGCCAGCGATAAGCGGCTGACCAAATTTATTTCCAAAATCTGATGCGCCATTAGAGGCTTTGATAAGAATATCTTTTGGGGTTTGGTATAACCAATCTCTCTGGGGGATTTCATTTTCCCAACTTTTTTGATCATTCAATCGACTGTAGCTAGTCATATAAACAGCGGTTCCTGCCAGCGGTAAAGAGCCTTTACCTCCGGCTAGTCTATCTCTAATTTCTCCACCACTTCCAGTTGCCGCTCCATTAAATGGTTCTACTGTGGTAGGAAAGTTGTGGGTTTCTGCTTTTAAAGAAATTACAGAATCAAATTCTTTTTGGGTGTAAAAATCGGGTTGGTGAGCGGTTTTAGGTGCAAACTGTTCTACACGTGGCCCAGAAATAAAAGCAACATTGTCTTTGTAGGCAGAAACAATATCATTTGGATTTTTCTCAGATGTTTTTCTAATTAATTTAAACAGCGACTCCGCTTTTTCTTTACCATCAATAATAAATGTGCCGTTAAAAATTTTATGCCTGCAGTGTTCTGAATTGACTTGCGAAAAGCCAAATACCTCAGAATCGGTTAAAGGTCTTTCTAATTTTTCGGAAAGTTCTTCTAAATAAGTTACTTCTTCCGCATTTAGCGCTAAACCTTCTTCTTCGTTAAACTTTTGAATATCTTTAATCACAATGATGCCTTGTGGCTTTACATCAATGTCAAAAATAGACTGATTTAAAGTTTCATATTTTTGAGAAAGCATGGGATCTACCTGGCTTGCCAATTCTTCGGCTATAAATTCTTCGATACGGAGTATTCCCGTAATCCCCATATTTTGAGTTATTTCAACGGCATTGGTGCTCCAAGGGGTAATCATTGCCGCACGAGGGCCTATAAAGCTTGCTTCAATTTGCTTATTTTCAAGCATAGGTTGTTCGCCAAATAGCCAGCTTAATTTTTCTAAATCTTGGGGAGGCAAGTTTTGTTTGGTGTGTACCGCATAAATTTTGTCTGATGCTTGCCCAAAAAAAGTTATCATAGTAAAAAGTTAAATAATGTGTTGTGTAATGTCTTGCAAATTTACTTTTTTAAAAATATTTGTAGTTAAAAATTTAAATATTAAATGAGGTTTTTTTAATTTTAAAAGTATGATCAATTTAAGTTGAATGCAGATGGGATGGAAATCGGTAAATTTAGAAATTGAATTAAGGAAGAACAGAGAAAAAAATCCTCTTTTTAATCAACATCTAGAAGTCATTAAGAAACATTTGGAATTAGAAATTTCAAAAGATGAACAAATTAAAAAGCGCCTACTTACAAATCACTCACAAGAAAAAATAAATCGCTTAAATTTTGATGAGTTGGATTTAGACAGAATTTTTCATCAAGAACATATAAAATCTATATGTACCACTTATAGGTTGCGTTTTTTGCCAAGTTTTTATTATAAAAAAAGGCTTCCTCAAGAAGTTCTGATTAAGATTAAAGCTTTAGAGCAGCAGCATCAAACCGAGTTGAATGCTTATAAGATAATGGCCCCCGCTTCTTGGTTTAAATTGAGAAATGCCGACGACCCTCTACTTTTTGTTCCGTTAGGAAACGGATACTATTATTTGGTGCATAAATGGGGAAATGATTTGAATGCATTTCGAAAGCTGTTGATGTGGCCGTTGAAGAGCTTAGAAAATTTTTTACTTTTATTGGCTGCTGTTAGTCTGCTTATGGGTAATCTAATTTCATTGGTCATATTTGATACAGGAATAGATTTTTTCAAAACCGGAATTTTGAGTCTATTTATTTTTAAATGGATAGTTGGTCTTGCTTTGTTTTACGGATTTAAAATGGGTAAGAATTTTAATTCGGCCGTTTGGGACAGTACGTATTTCAATGCTTAAAATAAAAAAGCCATTAGTTACATTTTAACTAATGGCTTTTTTGTGCAATTAATTTAAGGATTAATTTAAAATTAGCTTTTTAATTACGCGTTGCTGCTGACTTTTAATTTCAAACAGATAGATACCAGCTTCTAGTTGAGGAAGCTTAATGTTTCTGGTATTTGCGTTTTGTTTGTTTATAATTAACCTTCCATTTAAATCGTAAAGAGCATAATCATAGCTTTGAGCATTGCTAAGCTCAACAAACAGCACTCCATTATAGTTGGGGTTGGGATAAATTTGCGCTTTTAAACTTGTAGTTGACAAACCAGCGGTTGCTTTAGCGGTAATAGAAAAACTATCTACTGTCCAACGCGTAGCATCTTCACCATTGGTAGTGTCATATTTAAAAGCTAAGTAAGCGTTACCTGCGATTCCTTGTATATCGATATTACTAAAAGTATTCTCTTCAATCGTACTACCGCTTCCACTAAACATAGGAATATTTACGTTAGGTACAGGCGTCCAGGTGGCATTACTTGGTGTACTTCCTGGTGTGTAATCTGTACTATATACTAAATTCAAAGGCGTATTTCCAAAAGTTGCTGCAGTAAAAAAGCTAAGTTGAGCCTGACTTAAATTACTAAAGTCTATAGGACTATCTGTGATCAACCAATCAAGACTTGGGTATTGCTGACCATTTGCATAGGCATTCATTTGGTAAGCTCCTGAATTATTTTCGCCGTATTGAGAAAGGCACTCCCAATCTTGAGCGCTCTGTTCTGAAACGCTTATAAAATTAAGATTATTGCAGTCTTCAAAATCTTCACTAAAGATGATAACCGGTGCATCCAGTGTGGTAACGTTTACAGCATTACTTGCGGCAGAAACGTTGCCGTATGCATCTAAAGCTTTAACTATAAAACTATAAGTGCTTTGCGGATTCAAATTGGTAACGGTAGCTTGTGTGTTAGCTGTAGTTTGAACAATTTGATTGTTTTCTTCAATTTGGTAACTGGTTACCCCAACATTATCTGTAGCAGCGGTCCAGTTTAGTATTACACTATTTGAAGTAATATTGCTTGCCGCTAAATTTGTTGGTGCGGTAGGGGCTTGATTGTCTGGATTCGGATTCCAGATTTGATTTACCCAAGCAGGATTATCGATATATGGGTTACGGTTTCCCTGAAAGTTGAAAGCGGCATTGTTGCGATCTATTTCTTTTTGAGAAACAGGATCGTTATTGTGCCATTCTAAAAGCATAGCCAATACCCAATCTTCAAAAACTTGAGTTGAGGTTCCATTTAAAGCTACATCACTTTGGGAGGTGTTGTTTTCCCATCCTGCAATTTGACTCTCATAACGGGTAGCCATATAAAACCAAACTCTTGCAACATCACCCTTAAACTCGTCAATAGGTTCAAAAACAGTGCCGTTGTATGCATTGGGATGGTTGTAGGTATTATTTCCTTTTTTTGATCCGTTTTGCGACGTCCAACTCGCGTTATTTACTTCCCCGAAAGGGAAATTTCCTCGTTGCCCGTTTACGTAACCATCAGTAGGGTAGATATGGTGAATGTCTGTATACATTGGCGATTGGTCATTAAACCAACTCTTCGGGAATAAATGCTCTCTGTTATAACAAGAACTTTCACCGCTGTAATTCCCGCATTGGTCTGACCCAAATACGAAATTATAGGGGTCTGTGCTGCTTGGGTTTTCTGAGTAGATATCTAAAACACTGCCATCGTTTTCATAGTAAGTGTCTACATCCGAAGTTTGGTAAGCCGTCCAAAGTGCACCATAACTTTGCGCATTGTGACCGCTACTAATAATTTGACTTAATTCGGTTTTTAGTGCAAAGCCTGTTTTGCCTTGAGTACTGCTGTAATATCCTGCAGGCGCTTGTGCGTTTACCAAAAATCCGATTGCTAAAAAGCTAAGAAGTAAAAGTTTTTTCATTTCTATTTTTTAATTAAACGTGCCATATAAAATCCGTCATAACCGGATTCGTAACTTAAAATTATTTTTTGGTCCTCTAGAGTAAAGTCTTTTCCTGCCTCAGAATTCAAGAAAAATTCGACTTGTTGCTGATTTTCGGAAGGGAGTATAGAGCAGGTTGCATAGACCAATTTTCCTCCTGACTTCACTATTTTTGAATAATTATTTAATATTTCGCGTTGAACGGATTTAATTTCATCTAGGAACTCTGGTTGTAATTTCCATTTTGTGTCAGGATTCCGGCTTAGTACACCTAAGCCACTACAAGGAGCATCAATCAAAACACGATCGGCTTTTTGGTGCAGTTTTTTGATAACCTTATTGTTTTCAATAGTTCTGGTTTCAATGTTGTGAGCACCGGCTCGTTTAGCTCTTCGTTTTAATTCTTTTAATTTATTACCGTAAATATCTAGCGCAATAATCTGGCCTTTATTTTCCATTAGTGCTGCTAAATGTAGAGATTTTCCGCCAGCTCCCGCACAAGTGTCAACTACGCGCATACCAGGTTCAACTTGCAAAAATGGAGCCACCAATTGCGAAGAAGCATCTTGCACCTCAAAGAAACCATTTTTAAAAGCTTGGGTTTTGAAGACATTGGTTCTTTCTTCAAGCACCAAGGCATCGGGGTAATTTTGAATGCTTCGAGCTTCAATTTCTTCTTGAAATAGAAGGTCGCGAAGGTTTTTTGAATCTATCTTAAGCTTGTTGGTACGTAAAACTACTGGAGCAGTTTTATTGAGCGAGGCAATTTCTTTAGACCATTTTTCTTCGCCCATTTCTTGAACCGCAACTTGATCTAACCAGTCTGGTATAGACTCTCTATAAACACGAATTTGAGAGAGCTCGTCGAACTTACCTTTGATTCGTCTTGTAGGGGTGTCTTCTAGTTGCTTCCAGTCAGGTAAAGCGATTCCTTTTAAGGTTGCCCATACCGCGAATAACCTAAATAAATTAGGCCTGCTGTAAGGTTCTTTAACTTCTGCAATTGCGGCATAAAGTCTTTTCCAGCGTACAATGTCGTAAACGGTTTCGGCTATAAAACTGCGGTCTCTTGATCCCCAACGCTTATCTCTTTTTAATGTGTTAGCCAGTTCTTTATCTGCATATTTGCCTTCATTAAATACCAAATTCAGGGTGTCTACTACGGCAAAAACAAGATTTCTGTGTAATCTCATAGATTGAAATTTAGCTTGCAAAGTTACATAATTTTATAAGGGAATAATCTTATATTTGAATATAAATACCAAGTTATGAAGTATATCTCCCTCTGTTTAATGGCATTATTATGTTTTTCATGCGTGAAAGTTTCTCAAAATCAACAGAGACCACATGTTTATACGAAGGTGAAAATTGAATCGGTTTTAGATCGCGATATTAGTATTCGCGCATTGAATGTGAATGATCAACATATTTTTTATGGTTGTGATAAGGGAGAATTTGGATATTTAAACACGGCAGACCATTCGATTGCATATATTGGAGGAGTAGAATTTAATGGTAACCCGCCAGAATTTAGAGCCATTGCCCATACCGGTCAAGCCGATTTTATTTTAAGTGCTGGTAACCCAGCTCTATTATATAAAGTAAATTTTTTTGGTAAGCGTAGGTTAGTACACCAAGATAGTACAGCAGGAATTTTTTATAATGCATTAGCTTTTTGGAATGATCAAGAGGGGCTTGCCCTTGGAGATCCTGTTGATAATTGCTTACGGCTTTTAATTACCCGAGACGGGGGTGACTTTTGGAATCCTGTTCAATGCAGTGAATTGCCTTTTTATATACCGGGCGAAGCTGGTTTTGCAGCAAGCAACACCAATATTCATATTAAAGGAAATAAAGCTTGGGTAGTTACCGGAGGGGCTGCGGCGAGGGTTTATTTTACCAACGATAAGGGAGCAACGTGGAAGGCTTATGACACACCTATAGTCTCGGGAAAAGCCACCCAGGGAATTTATAGCGTAGATTTTTACAATGAAGATTTAGGCGTAATCGTTGGTGGGGATTATACGCAACCAAATCAAATGCATAATAACAAAGCAATTACTTTTGATGGAGGTAAAAGTTGGCAGGTTATAAGTGATCAGGCTTTACCGGGATATAAAAGTTGCATTAAGTTTATTCCAAACTCTGGCGGACAAGAAATGGTGGCGGTAGGTTTTACAGGAATTGCTTATTCTAGTGATTTCGGTAAAACGTGGAAACAACTAAGCGATGAAGGCTTTTACACGCTATCATTTTTGAATGAGTATACCGCATACGCCGCCGGAAAAGGTGGAATAAAGAAAATTGTTTTTCTAGAAGAATCGATGGATTAATGAATTATTTGTTTTTTAACTTTTTCAATAAATCACGGTGAAAATCTCGCTCGGCTTTTTTTAAATGTAAAATCTTTTTGGATGGTATTACGCCTTTCAATTCATTGACAAAATCTTCCTTTAATTGTGCACTTTGCATTTTTAAATCAATATATTCGTCTAATAAAGCGCTAGCGGTGGCTTCGTCTATCTCATCGATTAAATCAAGTCCATTTTTAACGGCGCACCATTTTTCGTCATAAAGTTTATCGTTTTTGGCTTCATATTTACGATAAATCGGCCAAAACTTTTCAGCTTCTTGACTGTTTAAATTTAATTCTTCTGTGATAAAGGCTACTTTAAGCGATTCTATTTTTTTCTCTTCAGAATTATCTTGACTCCAGACCAAGGAGGCAGAAAACATAACGAAAACAATACAGAAAATGAGTTTTTTCATGGTTCTAAATAGCTTAAAAATTCTTGGTTTTCATCAACGTAGTTGAGAATTGTTTGTTCAGAAATACTGATATTTTCTATTGACCGATTTACATCGGGATATATAGTTTCTAAATCTTCATTAAAATCAGATTCAAATAAAGATTTTTCTAAATAGGATTCAAGGGCTAACGGATCTATTTGCGACCTATAATCTCCTCTTGAAAACCAATTTGAATTGACTAGAAAGACTATAGCTAATGCAGCTGCCACAGCAACATAAGGTAAAGTCTTTCGCACACTAAGAAGAATTACCGATTTCTTATGAGTATCTGGTAAATCTATAGTGAGGTTTTCAAAATACAAGGCTGGTGTTTTGTATCCTGGCGTTTTATATGCTTCACCTGAGTTTAGGGATGCATGCAATTCTTGCTCCTCTGTAAAAGATTTATCAGGAAAAGCAACATGAAAATCTTCAAAGTAATTTTTAGGAACTTTGAAACCAGCAGCCTTATGTTTATTTTTTGAGGTATCCATTTAGTTTTTAGACTTTAATGTGTATTAAAGGTTTGATTGCGCGCTAAAAATTCTTTTATTTTTTGAACGGCATGGTGATAATTTGACTTTAGAGCCCCTTCACTTACCTCTAATATTTCTGCGATTTCTTTGTATTTTAAACCTTCGAAGTAATGCATAATAAATACTTGTTGTTGCTTTTCAGGTAAATTGTTAACCGCTTTTTGCAATTCCAATTGAATTTCATCACCATCGAAGTAAATATCAGCTTTTAAGTTCTCTATAAGCTCTTCTTGTAGTTCTTGACTGGAGATATTTAGGCGTTTTGCTTTTTTGTTTAAAAAAGTAATGGCCTCATTAGTGGCAATACGATACATCCAACTATAAAGTTTGCTATCACCTTTAAAATTATGAATGTATCGATATACTTTTACAAAAGTATTCTGCAAGACATCGTGCGCATCATCATGATTCTTAACCATATGCCGGACGTGCCAGTAAAGCGGTTCTTTATAAAGGTCTACCAACTGTTTAAAAGCTTGCTCAGCCTCTGCACGAGAAGCTTTGAGTGCTTTAACAATATGGCTTTCCTCTGGTGTTAGCATGGCTTATTCAAAAGATTGCATTTCGACTAAATTTTTATAAACTCCTTGAGCAGCTAATAAATCTTGGTGTTTACCTTGCTCTACAATCTCGCCTTGTTTCATAACCACAATTAAATCGGCATTTTGAATGGTAGAAAGACGGTGTGCAATTACAATTGAGGTGCGATTTAGCATCATATTTTCTAGGGCTCTTTGTACCAACTGTTCGCTCTCGGTGTCTAGGGCAGATGTGGCTTCGTCTAAAATCATTATTGGCGGATTTTTAAGTACTGCCCTAGCAATAGAAAGTCGTTGTTTTTGGCCTCCGCTTAGTTTACCTCCAGCGTCACCAATATTGGTATGAATGCCTTCTGGTAGATCAGAAACAAATTCCCAAGCATTGGCAATTTTTAAAGCGGCAATAACTTCCTCTTCACTGGCATCAGGTTTGCCTAATGTAATATTGTTGTAAATACTATCATTAAATAAAATGGAGTCTTGGGTTACCATTCCCATTAATCCGCGTAAGCTCTTCTTTTGAATATTTTTAATATTCACTCCATCAACTAGAATTTCACCTTGATCAATATCATAAAAACGAGTGATTAAATTGGCTATGGTGCTTTTGCCACTTCCAGATTGACCCACTAAGGCTACTGTTTTACCTTTCTGTACCTCGAGATTAAAATTTTTGAGTACTTGTTTTTTATCATAACCAAAAGATAGGTTGTTGATTTGAATACCTTGATCAAAACTGTCTTTTTTAAGACTATTGGGTTGATCTTTTAAAATTGTATCATTTTCAATAATTTCCAAAACCCGATCTGCAGCAGCATTACCTCTTTTAACCGCATACGATGCTTTGCTAATGGCTTTGGCAGGAGTTAAAATATTGTATGCCAGCCCCATATAGGTTATAAAGGTTGCCCCGTCTAAATTACCATCTATAATCACCATTTTTCCGCCATACCAAAGTAAAATGGCAATAACAATAATACCTAAAAACTCACTGGTTGGTGAGGCAAGATTTTGTCTGTGCATGAGACTATTTGAAAAATTGTATAGCCTGTTGGTGGTATTTTCAAATTTGTTACCAAATCGCTCCTCAGCATTAAAGGCTTTGATGATTTTTAGTCCAGAAAGGGTTTCTTCTAAATTAGATAAAACTTGCCCACGCTCACGTTGTACATCATCTGATTTTTTCTTCAGTTGCTTTCCGATTAACGAAATAATATAGCCTGAAAGAGGAATAAAGATAAAAACAAATAGGGTAAGTTGTGGGCTAAGCGCTAACATACCGATAATTGTAAATAAAATGGTTAACGGCTCTTTTACCACCAATTCAAGCATAGATAAAAAGCTACGTTGCACTTCTTCAACATCTGAGGTCATTCTTGCAATGGTATCTCCTTTTCTTTTTTCGCTATAAAAAGCTACGGGCATAGCTACAATTTTATGGTAAAGTTTGTTTTGTAAATCCCGTAAAACGCCGTTGCGCAAAAAGGCGATGAAATATAAACCGGCATAATTAAAAAGATTTTTAAGTAAAAACAGGCTAATAATGAGAATAACCAATACCGTTAACGTAGCCACCCCACCATTTTGTGCAGTGTAGGTGGTTATGAAGTAGTTGGAATAATTCTCGAAATAATCTGAAATATGCATTAAACCTTTATACTCTGGCTCATTGGTTACCCGCTCTGCATTAGAGAACATCACTTTTAACATAGGGATAAGTGATATCATAGAAAGAGTGCTAAACAGCGCATAAAAAATATTGCTTATAACATTTAAAAAAGCATATTTTTTATAGGGGAGCACAAAGGGAAAAATCTTTTTAATATAATTCATTACAATACTTAATCGTTAAGTCTAAAATAGGTTAGGGCTTGGGCTATTTTCTGCGTCAAAATTTCTTTTTGCTGATTATATTTATCTGCATCGGCCAAAGGAGTTTGTACGCTAATGTAGAACTTTATTTTTGGTTCTGTTCCGCTAGGTCTAGCCGCAATTTTTGTTCCGTCTTCTAAATAGAAAATCAAAACGTTACTTTTAGGAATGTCTAAAATGCTCTTTTTATTTTGACTTAGGTCTAATGCTAATGAGGTAGAATAGTCTTCGAGGCGAATTACATTGACTCCATTAATTTCTTTTGGCGGATTGGCGCGCAAATCCTCCATCATTTGTTTGATTTCTTGAGCACCCGTAATTCCTTTTTTAACAAGCGATACCAAGTGTTCTTGATACAAACCGTGTGTTGTATAGAGACTTATCAATTGCTCGTAAATACTTTTGTTTTTATGCTTGGCCAGAGCAGCCATTTCGCACATTAATAAGGTGGCGCTCACCGCGTCTTTATCTCGAACAAAGTCGCCTACCATATAGCCAAAACTCTCTTCGCCACCACCAATAAATTTCTGTTCAGGGAAATCTTTAATCATTTTGGCAATCCACTTGAATCCGGTTAAACCAACTTTACATTCCACTTGGTAATGTTCAGCTAGTTTCTGCATAAGCGGAGTAGAAACAATGGTAGAGGCAATAAATTCATTTCCAATTAACTCGTGTTGCTGAGTGTGTTGTTTTAAAAGAAAATCGGTCATTAGCACCATGCTTTGGTTACCGTTTAACAAGATCATTTTTCCTGTCTTATCTCGAATTCCAACTCCTAGGCGGTCACTATCTGGATCTGTACCAATTACGATATCTGCATTAACTTCCTCGGCCAATTCTAGTGCCATCTCTAGTGCCTCTGGTTCCTCTGGGTTGGGAGATTTTACAGTAGGGAAATCGCCATTGGGAGTTGCTTGAGCCTCTACAATATGTAAATTTTCATAGCCTGCGCGTTTTAAAACTTCTGGTATAAGGGTAATTGAAGTACCGTGTAAACTAGTGAAAACAATACTTAATTCTTTTTTAGCTTTAGTTGGGGTATTAAAAGTTACTTTTTCTAGCACCGTATTGATGTAGGCTTCATCAAGGTTTTTACCTATATTTTGAATCAATTCGGGCTTTGGTTCAAAAACAATCTGGTCGTAGGTAAGTTGATTAATTTCGGCGATAATTTCTTGATCCTGCGGGGGAACCAGTTGACCGCCATCTTGCCAATATACCTTATAGCCATTGTATTCAGGCGGATTATGACTTGCAGTTAATACAATACCACAATGGCACTTTAAATGCTTTACGGTAAAAGAAAGTTCGGGTGTAGGTCTTAAATCTTCAAATAAATAAACCTCAATACCATTACCCGAAAAAACATCGGCAACTGTTTGTGCTAGACTTTGGCTGTTGTGCCGACAGTCATAGGCAATCGCAACTTTTAAGGCCTCATTAGGGAAGGTTTTTTTTAAATAGGCTGCTATTCCTTGGGTGTTTTTTCCCAGCGTATACCGATTTATCCGATTGGTACCTGGCCCCATAATACCGCGCATACCTCCTGTACCAAAGGCTAAATCTTTATAAAATGCGTCTTTAAGTTCTTCTGGGTTTTCATTTATTAAAGCTTGTACTTGTTGCTTTGTATTTTGATCAAATGGGCTATTTAGCCACACTTGTGCTTTTTGTTTAATTGCATCCATTCAACTTGTTGTTAAGTGTGTTTACAAAAGTAAATATTATTAAATAGGCTAGGGCCTTAATTTACAGTTTTACTGATTTTATAGCGTTTTTGATTTTTTTGCGTGCGTAAAATGAGTTCGCCTAAAAATCCGGCAAGGAAAAACAAACTACCTATTATCATAACGCTTAAAGCAATATAAAACCAAGGATTTTGAGTAACCAAAATGTCTGGAATATTGTTCCATAGCTTGTAAAGTTTAGAGGCTCCAATAATGAAGGCCGTCATAAATCCGATAAGGAACATAAGCACACCCATTGAGCCAAATAAATGCATAGGACGTTTACCAAATTTTGAAAAAAACCAAATGGTTATAAGGTCTAAAAAACCAAAAATAAAACGTTCTGCGCCAAATTTGGTAGAGCCGTACTTTCTCGCCTGGTGTTTAACTACCTTTTCACCAATATGAGAGAAACCTTGGTTTTTGGCCAGTAGCGGAATGTAGCGATGCATTTCGCCGTAAACCTCAATATTTTTAACCACTTCGCTTTTATAAGCTTTAAGTCCGCAATTAAAATCGTGTAAGCTTAAACCGCTAATTTTTCTGGCTGCGGCATTGAATAATTTAGAGGGAATGTTTTTGGTAAGCACATTGTCATATCGCCTTTTTTTCCATCCCGATACCAAATCATAACCTTCTTGGTTAATTAAAGAATACAGTTCTGGAATTTCCTCGGGGCTATCTTGCAAGTCTGCATCCATAGTAATTACTACTTCTCCTTTAGTCTTTAAAAATCCGGCATGCAATGCTTGAGATTTCCCGTAATTTTTTTGAAAATGTATAACCCGTACTCGAGAATCTTGACTTCCTAAAGCATCTAATATTTTACCTGATTGATCTTGGCTGCCATCGTTGATAAAGATAACCTCAAAGCTAAATTGGTTAGCTTCGAGCACCTTAACCAGCCATTGATAAAGCTCGGGTATTGATTTTTCTT
This sequence comes from Mesonia sediminis, assembly GCF_042684705.1. NCBI lineage: Bacteria > Pseudomonadati > Bacteroidota > Flavobacteriia > Flavobacteriales > Flavobacteriaceae > Mesonia > Mesonia sediminis. The sequence goes on along the minus strand of NZ_JBHULZ010000026.1, from coordinate 252,378 downwards.
CGTTTAATAAAGGAATAACAATAGAAAGCTGCATAAATTATAAGTTGTCGGGTTGTTTTTGTCTAAAAACAAGAGCAACAATTAATCCGATGATCGAGTAAAATACAATATTGGTAGCCAAGCCGATGGCTTGATTTTTTAAAGAGAATTGATTTTCTTGCTCCATACCGGCTATTGTCAAATCAATTTGTTCTTGAGTTGAACCAAATTTTGCCATGGTATCGGCCACTTGTTCTTTGCTAAATTCTACGATATAAGCCCCTGCCTCGGGATCAATAAGGTTAAAAATACTAAACTGTGTAAGGCTTTGTGCTACCAAGCCAATGATTACGCAAATAAAGTAGGCAGTGAAAGCTTTTCTGAATGAAAATATTTCGGTCGCAGCCGATTTACAAGCCTTTGTGGAGGCTACTCCAAATCCCACAAGGACAAAAAAGAGAATTAGACTTAAATACCATTTGGTAAACATTTCAACCGAAAGGGCATAAGCTAAACTAAAGATGAGTACTACGGCTAAAGCTAAATAAAGCCCATAATTGCTGGCAACTGATTTAAGATTAGTAGAATTTTGCATAGGAAAAAAGGATTGATTTCTTTATAGGTGTACAAATATAGGAAAAGGTTACAGGGTTAGAATAAAAAGTTTATATTTGTAGAATAATTATTGGAAAAATATTGTTTTATTCTGATAATTGTTTAAATTTGCACCTCGAAAAAATCATAAGATTTAAAGTTTAAGAAGATGAAACAAGGAATACATCCCGAAAATTATAGACTTGTAGCTTTTAAAGATATGTCTAACGAAGAAGTCTTTATTACTAAGTCGACGGTAAAAACCAGAGAAACTATTGAAGTAGACGGTACAGAGTATCCGCTAGTGAAATTAGAGATTTCTAGAACTTCTCATCCATTTTATACTGGTAAGAAGAAATTAATTGATACCGCTGGACGTATAGATAAGTTCAAAAACAAATACGCGAAGTTTAAGAAAAACTAAACTTTGTTTGACACATATTTAAAGAGCCATATTCTACTAGAATTTGGCTTTTTTTTATGCCTAAGAATAAGCAATTAAATTTTTTTAACGGTAGGGAGATGCTTCATATTTAAAAATAAAAAAAAGCCATTAGTTTTTACACTAATGGCTTTCTTTTAAAGGAATATAAGCTTAAGCTTTATTGATAATTTTGTTTAAAGTGCTGCTAGGTCTCATTTCTTCGTAAGTTCTCTTTACGTCTGGGAAATAGTAGCCATTGATATCAACTGGTTTACCTTGGGCATGGTTAAGCTCTTGCAGAATAACTGTTTCGTTAGCTTTTAACTCTTTGGCAATTCTTCCAAATTCTTTTTGTAGAGCTTCGTCTTCTTTTTGATTTGCCAAAGCTTCTGCCCAATACATAGCCAAATAGAAGTGTGAGCCTCTGTTGTCTAATTCATTTACCTTACGAGAAGGGGATTTTTTATTGTCTAAAAATTTATCGGTAGCTTCGTCTAGCGCCTTTGATAACACCAATGCTTTTTTGTTGTTAAAGGTTTTGCTAAGGTGCTCAAGAGAAACCGACAATGCTAAAAACTCTCCTAAAGAATCCCATCTTAAATGGCCTTCTTCTAAGAATTGTTGTACGTGTTTTGGAGCAGATCCGCCGGCACCGGTTTCAAATAAGCCGCCTCCATTCATCAAGGGTACAATTGAAAGCATTTTTGCGCTTGTTCCTAATTCTAAAATAGGGAACAAATCGGTTAGATAGTCTCGTAAAACATTTCCTGTTACCGAAATAGTATTTTCACCTCTTTTAACGCGCTCTAAAGTAAATTGAGTAGCTTCAGCGACATTCATTATACGGATGTCTATATCTGAGGTGTCATAATCTTTTAAGTAAGTTTCTACTTTTTTGATTAATTCGGCATCGTGGGCTCTATTTTTATCTAACCAGAAAACAGCTGGCCATTGGGTGTCTTTTGCACGCGAAACGGCAAGCTTTACCCAATCTTTAATAGGAGCATCTTTGGTTTGACACATTCTCCAGATATCACCTTCTTCTACTTCGTGAGCCAAAAGAGTTTCACCGTTCATTACGACTTTAACCGTTCCATTCGCTGGGATTTCGAAGGTTTTATCGTGAGAACCATACTCTTCTGCTTTTTGGGCCATTAAGCCAACATTGGGTACGGTACCCATAGTAGTCGGGTCAAAAGCTCCGTTTTCTTTAGAAAATTGAATGGTTGCTTCATATAAATCGGCGTAACTGCTATCTGGAATCACGGCTAAAGTATCTTGTGTTTTGCCTTCGGCATTCCACATTTGACCTGAAGTTCTTATCATAGCTGGCATTGAAGCGTCAATAATCACATCACTAGGTACGTGTAAGTTGGTAATGCCCTTATCTGAATCTACCATGGCTAAGGCGGGACCTTCGGCATAGGTTTCCTCAATTTTGGCATTTATTTTCTTTTGTAATTCTTCAGGTAGTGTATTGATTGCTCTAATCACATCACCAAAACCACTGGTTGTGTCGGCACCTGCTTTTTCCAGCTCTTCTCCAAACTCTTCGAATACATCGCTAAAAAACACTTTTACCGCGTGTCCAAAAATGATAGGGTCTGATACCTTCATCATGGTAGCTTTCATGTGTAAGGAGAACAATACGCCATCTTCCTTTGCAGTTTTTACCTGTTCTTTTAAAAACTGAATTAAAGCTTTTTTGCTTAGTACAGAAGCATCAATAACCTCACCTTTTAGAAGTTTGGTTTGAGGTTTTAATACCAGAACTTCGTTATTATCTTGATGTAATTCTATGCTAACCTCACCGGCTTGTTTTAGGGTAGTCGATTTTTCTGAGTTCCTAAAATCACCCGAGCTCATACTTGCTACGCGTGTTTTAGAATCTTTTGACCATTCTCCCATGCGGTGTGGGTTCTTTTTGGCATAATTTTTAACGGCTTGTGGTGCTCTACGATCTGAGTTTCCTTCGCGCAACACAGGGTTTACCGCACTACCTTTTACTTTATCATAGGTAGCTTTGATTTGCTTTTCTTTTTCATTTTGTGGCTCATCGGGATAATTTGGTAGGTTATAGCCCTTTGCCTGTAACTCTTTTATGGCAGCTTTTAATTGAGGAACCGAAGCACTAATGTTGGGTAATTTAATAATATTTGCTTCTGGCTTTTTTGCCAATTCACCTAATTCAGCCAAGGCATTGGGTACACGCTGGTCTTGTTTTAAAACTTCAGGAAAAACAGCTAGAATTCTAGCGGCCAAAGAAATGTCTTTGGTTTCAACATCTATACCAGAGGAAGCGGTGAAAGCTTCGATAATAGGTAATAGTGAATGCGTAGCTAAAAAAGGAGCTTCGTCTGTTTTGGTGTACATTATCTTGGGTTGGTCTGCCATAACTGTTTATTTTTAATTATTAAATGCATTTGCGCTACTCTTTTAAAGTCAGCACTAAAATCGGAGCAAATATAGTTAATTATACGCCTAATTTAAAGGATAAAAGTTTAGAAAAATTATAAAAAACAAAGCCTTTTTTCGCAAGAAAAAAGGCTTTGTTTTGTAACGTAAAAAAGGCTTATTTAGCTTTGTGCATACGCTCTTTAATACGTGCTTTTTTACCAGTAAGTTCTCTAAAGTAGAAAATTCTAGCTCTACGTACCTTACCTCTTTTGTTTACTTCAATTTTTTGAAGTGCAGGAAGGTTGATAGGGAAAATTCTTTCAACACCCACTGTACCACTCATTTTTCTAATGGTAAAAGTTTGTGAAGCTCCAGTTCCTTTTTTCTGAATTACCACACCTCTAAAGAACTGTGTACGGGTTTTTTGACCCTCTTTGATTTCGTAGTAAACCGTGATTGTGTCTCCCGCTTTAAATTCTGGGAAGTCTTTCTTGGTTACAAATTCGTCTTGAACAAATTTAATTAAAGATTCCATGTTTTTATGGTTTAAAATTTTTCTAATCAACATACACGTATTTCGCCAGAGGTTGTTTTAGAATTGCGTGCAAAAATAATTTTATTTTTTTAAATAACCAATTTTTATTAGTCTTTTAATAGGTCGGGCCTGCGTTCTTGGGTGCGTTCGTAGGCTTTTTTTTCTCTCCAGGCTTCTATTTTAGGAAAATTACCAGTTGTCAATATTTCGGGTACTTTCCAGCCTTTGTATTCAGCAGGGCGCGTATAGATGGGTGGAGCCAATAAGTTGTCTTGAAAAGAATCGGTTAGGGCAGAGGTCTCGTTTCCTAATACTCCAGGTATCAAGCGTATCACAGCGTCGCATAATACCGCTGCTCCTAATTCGCCACCAGAGAGAACATAATCACCAATAGAGATCTCGCGTGTGATGAAATGTTCACGAACGCGCTCGTCTACGCCTTTATAGTGCCCACATAAAATGATTATATTTTTTTTTAGCGAAAGCTGATTGGCTGTGCCTTGATTTAATGTTGAGCCATCGGGCGTCATATAAATCACTTCATCATAGTCGCGTTGTGATTTTAAATGACTAATGCATTTATCAATGGGTTCTATCATCATCACCATTCCTGCGCCGCCACCATATTGGTAATCATCTATCTGTTTGTAATTGTCACTAACGTAATCGCGCAGATTATGTAAATGGACAGCAACTAAACCTTTTTCTATGGCTCGTTTTAAAATGGAAGCCTCAAAGGGACTCTTGAGTAAATCCGGTACAACCGTGATGATGTCTATGCGCATGGCCGTTTCTTATGCTTTATTTCTGTTGATTTCATCTTGCAGTTGTCTGCCTAGACGCTGCTGTTTTTCTAGAGCTCTTTTTTTATAATCATCAAACTCAGCCTCGCATTCTTGTAGATTCTGCTTGGCTTCTCTCGTCGCTGCGTTACTGCTCTTAAATTTATAGATAAAAAACAATAAGATAATTAATAGTACGAATACAACCCCCCACATGATGCTTTGGTAAGTTGATTTATCGGTTGATATGCCTAAAAATTGTATGTTGTTTTTCTCACTATTTACCAAGTCTAAATCTTCTTGGGTAGAAGATAAAGAATGATTTAGCTTCTCAATTCTATTTTGCTTAGCACTTAAACTGTCTTCAAGTTGTTGTATGTTTTTATTCAACCCGTCGATCTTTACTTTTGTTTTCTTTTGAAGCTGAAGTAGTAAAGCGTGTTTAACAACTTTATATTCTTGGTAGTTATTGGCGTTTTCAATAAGTTCGCTGAACTGTTCATTAATAGTGGGTTCTTTTTGAACACTATCTTGAGCTCGTATTCCGGTTAAAGCGAAAAAACATAGCAAAAAGGTTACCGAGAGTTTAAGAATATTATTCATAAAAATTTTTCTTGCCAAAACGATTTATAATCGGCATTATTGTAATTAAAGTCGTATTTGTATTTATTTTAAACAAAAAAAGCAAACCAGTACCAAAGTACAGGTTTGCTTAATTTTAGTCTGCTGCCATTAATAATAGGTAAAACGTCTTACTTTGGCGATGTATTTTGCTAATCTGATTACCTGGTGACTATAACCGTATTCATTATCATACCAAATGTATAGAATGATGTTTTTTCCATCTTTATTTACGATTGTGGCGTTACTGTCGTAAATAGAGGGGGCCGATGATCCTATAATATCAGACGATACCAGCTCATTATCGATAGAATATTTTATTTGCTCTACCAAATTACCTTCTAAAGCATATTGCTTTAAAACACCATTAAGTTCTGTTAAGCTAGTGGCCTTGTTTATTTCTAAGTTTAAAATAGCTAATGAACCATTAGGAACTGGCACACGAATAGCATTAGAAGTTAGTTTACCTTCTAAGGCAGGTAGAGCTTTTGACACTGCTTTTCCGGCTCCTGTTTCGGTTATAACCATGTTCAAGGCAGCTGCTCGACCTCTTCGGTATTTTTTGTGCATGTTGTCTACCAAGTTTTGATCGTTGGTATAAGCATGAATAGTTTCTAAATGTCCGTGTTCTACACCAAAAGTGTCTTCAATTGCTTTAAGTACTGGGGTAATGGCGTTAGTAGTACAAGATGCGGCCGAGAAAATGTCAATTTCATCTGGATTGTGCTCCAACTCATTTACACCATGTACAATATTAGGAACTCCTTTGCCGGGAGCTGTTAATAGCACCTTGTCTGCACCTTTTGGTACCAAGTGTCTTTGTAAAGCTTCTTTATCTCTAAATGCTCCTGTGTTATCAATAACCAAAGCATTGTTGATTCCGTATTGGGTATAATCAATATCTTCTGGTTGGTTGGCACTTATAATATGAACAGTTGTTCCGTTTATAATCAAACTTTGGTTGGCTTCATCTACTTTTACTGTACCAGAAAAATCACCATGAACCGAATCGCTTTTTAAAAGTGAGGCTCTTTTCTCAAGAACGGTTTTATCAATTTTTCCTCTTACCACAATGGCTCTCAAGCGCAGTTGGCTACCTTTACCGGTTTTCATCATTAGTTCGCGAGCTAATAGCCTACCAATACGCCCAAATCCGTAAAGCACCACGTCTTTAGGTTCAAAGCCAGCAAATTCTTTTGCTTTAGCAAGTTTTTTTGATACAAATGATGTAGCGCTGTTGGCTTCATTTTTGTCTAATTGAAACTCGTAAGTGAGTTTGCCTATGTCTAATTTTGAGGCGGGAAGGTCTAAGTCTTTTATCGCTTTAGCAATCTCTACACTGTCAAAAATTGAAATTGGTTTTTGAACAAATTCTCCAGCGTATTCGTGCAAATAAAGAATTTCGCTAACGTTTTGATCTAATAATTGATTTTTAAAAAGAACAAGTTCTATCGATTTATCGTACCATAAATCATTTAATACTTTTATGAACTCTACTGTAGCCTTGCGTCTATCGGCCTGGAAAGCAAGTTCTTTCTCGTAAGTTGTTTGCTGACTCATTTTTGTTTTGTTGTGTTATGAAAATTAAAAGTCTGTGCAAAAATATACATTTAAATGTAATGGCATGTATAATAAACAAAAATCCTCTTTTAAAGCTAAAAGAGGATTTTATGTTTTTAATATAAACACCGATTAAAAATAATAGCTTTCTTCTCGGCCAAGACGGTCTTTAAAAGTTATTTTGGTTTTTTCGTTTTCGGCTTTGTTTTGAATTATTCTTTTAGCATCCTTCACGCTCGAAATCTTTTGATCGTCTATTCTGGTTATGATAAATTGGTCATCGGGAATATTAATGCGGTCGTTGAGTGTGCCTAATATTTTAACACCGTATTTTGCTTTAAAATACTGGAGGTACTCACTAGAGGCGTTACCAATCTCAATACCTGCTTTGATGATGCGTAATCGTTCAAACTCGGTTAGCTTTACTTCGGTTGTTTTTTCATTACCATTTCTAATAAAAGTAATGCTTACCACATCATTGGGTCTTTTAGTTTGAACATACGAAGTGAGATCTTCTAGTTTACGGACTCTTAAACCATCAATATTGGTAATTAAGTCGTCTTTTTTTAAACCGGCTTCTTTTGCACCATCAGAAACACCAGCTACATAAACCCCTTGCGAAATTTTAAGCTCATTTTCTTCTACCATATTGGGGTTGATAGTGGCTGCTTGTATGCCTAGTACGGCGTGTTTTACATTTCCATATTCAATTAAATCTTCTACAATTTTCCGTGCGTTATTACTTGGTACAGCAAACCCATACCCTATATAACTGCCTGTTTGTGAAGTGATGGCCGTATTTATGCCAATGAGCTCGCCATTAATATTAACTAAAGCGCCACCGCTGTTACCTGGATTTATGGCAGCATCAGTTTGAATAAAAGAAGGTAAACCGGCTGTTTCGGCACCCAAATTTCTCCCTTTTGCACTTATAATTCCGGCTGTTACTGTAGAAGTTAAATTAAACGGATTACCAACAGCTAACACCCACTCGCCAATCTGGGTGTCATTACTATCGCCAAAAGTTAAATACTCTAAATCTTTGGCCTCAATTTTAAGTAAAGCGATGTCAGAGTTTGGTTCTGCACCAATGAGCTTTGCTTTGTAATTGCGATTGTTGTTAAGCGTTACCTCAATTTCAGAGGCATCTTTAATAACATGATAGTTGGTCACAATATAGCCGTCTTCGGTTATAATCACACCAGAACCAGCTCCTTGCACTGCTCGACCTCCTCGCATACCCCGCAGGTATTCTTGTATGGTTCTAGGTGCTCTTCCAATACTTACATTCTTCACGTGTACCACTGCGTGAACGGTTTTCTTGGCCGCCTGGGTAAAATCAGCGTCGCTGCTATTAAAATGCTTTACAAACTTAACTCCGGTATCTTGAGGCAGAGTATCTTCAATTTTTACTTTAGATTTTGAAACCGTTTGCTGGGCAACCTCGGTAACAGGTAAAAGATACTGTTGGTACAAGAATAAAGATATGCCGCTAGCCAAAACGGCAACTAAAAGTAATTGCAAGTTTCTTTTCATAATTCTTTTTATTTTAAAAATACGCTATAATTTTTCTGATGTTACAAACTTAACGCTACCTTAACGGCTCCTAGAAATCATGAAAGGTTGTATATTTGCGGCAATTAAGTCCACTTATGCAACTCGAATTTTACAAATATCAAGGAACCGGTAACGATTTTATCCTTATAGATAATCGCAAAGAATTTTTCAAAAATGATACCAAACTCATAGCTAGGCTGTGTGACCGAAAATTTGGCATAGGAGCAGACGGACTTATTCTTTTAGAGAATCATCCGAATCAAGAAATTGATTTTAAGATGGTTTATTTTAATGCCGATGGTAAAGAAAGTACTATGTGCGGTAACGGTGGGCGTTGCTTGGTTCATTTTGCTCATTTTTTGGGTATTTTTAAAGAAGAAACTCACTTTATGGCTGTAGATGGACTACACGCTGCGGCTGTAGAAAACAATGAGGTAAGTTTGCAAATGCAAGACGTATCGTTTGTAAAAAAAGTAAGCGATAACGCCTATTTTACTGATACGGGTTCACCTCATCACGTGGCTTTTGTTGATGATTTAGTCAATTTCCCCGTTTATGCAAACGGAAAAGAAATTCGCAACAGTTCTTTGTATGGTAAAGAAGGTAGCAATATCAATTTTGTAGAAGTACAATCAAAAGGTCTCTTTGTTAGAACATACGAGCGAGGCGTAGAAGACGAAACTTTATCTTGTGGTACAGGTGTAACGGCTGCCGCTTTAGTCGCATATCATAGCAAGCAAATAATCAAAAGCCCAGTAGCAATAAAAACCTTAGGTGGTTCTTTGCAGATCTCCTTTATTCCTAAAGAACGAGGCTTTACTAATGTCTTTTTAAAAGGGCCCGCTCAACAAGTTTTTAAAGGCAGTATCACATGTTAAGCAATCCAGAAGATACTATATACCTGCGTGCGCTAGAGCCTGAGGATTTAGATTTTATAGAGCAGGTAGAAAATGATAGTCAATATTGGCATCTTAGCGGTACACAAAAACCCTTTTCGCGCTATATATTAAAGCAATATTTAGCCGAATCACATCGTGATATTTATGAAGTTAAGCAATTACGCTTGGTTATTTCGCTTAAAGCGGATAAGAACATAGGTCTATTAGATTTTTATGATTTTGATCCTCAAAACCGAAGGGTTGCGCTAGGAGTTATTATTTTTGATCCCAAATACAGGCAATCAGGTTATGCCTATACGGCGGTAAAGCAAGCTTGTGAATTTGCCCAAGAACATTTAAAAGTGCATCAAATTTACGCGGGTATATTAGCCGATAACCACCCCAGTATTCAATTGTTTGAAAAACTCAATTTTAAACGTACCGGCGTGCAAAAAGATTGGGTGCTGTGTCAAGGAACTTTTAAAGACCAATATTTATATCAACTTATTAATCATGTATATTAAAAAAATTCTTGTTATTATCGCGGTATTAGGTATTGTGGTGCTTAGCTTCTTTAGTTACCATATTTATCAAAGTATTTTTGCACCCAATACTGCCTTTGAAAGCGAAACTCAGGCAATCTATATTCCCAGTAAACCTAATTATGAGAAAGATGTTTTAAAGCAATTAAAACCTTTGCTACAAGATGCCCAAAGTTTTCATATGGTGGCCAAGCAAAAAGGCTATATGCAAAACCTAAAACCAGGGAAATATATTTTACGCCGAGGTATGAGTAATAATGACATAGTAAATACATTGCGCAGTGCCAATACACCCGTAGCTGTTGTATTTAATAATCAGGAGCGCTTAGAAAATCTGGCGGGACGTGTAGCACAACAAATAGAAGCCGATAGTTTGTCTTTGCTAAATAGTTTTAAAGACGCTACTTTTTTAGCAGAAAACGGATTTAAACCTGCTACTGCTTTAGCGATGTATATTCCTAACCAGTATGAATTATATTGGAACACCTCTGCAGACGAATTTAGAGCACGGATGCTTAAAGAATACAAACGATTTTGGAACGAGAAACGAACCCAACAAGCAAAAAAAATAGGACTCAAAAAACAAGAGGTAATTACCGTAGCGAGTATTGTTCAAAAAGAAACCGCAAAAGTTAGTGAACGTAAACGCGTAGCCGGGGTATATATGAATAGATATAATAACGGCTGGAAATTAGATGCAGATCCTACAGTTATTTATGCCATCAAGTTACAAAACAAATCTTTTGATACCATAATCAAAAGGGTACTATATAAAGACTTAGAAATAGATAGTCCATACAATACATACAAATACAAAACCCTGCCTCCCGGACCCATTGCAATGCCCGATATCTCTAGTATAGATGCCGTGCTAAACTATGAAAAGCATAAATATTTTTATTTTGTAGCAAATCCAGAAAAACCAGGTTTCCATATGTTTGCCAAAACCTTAGCGCAGCACAATGCTAACAAACGCAAGTATGTGGCCTGGATAAACAAAATGGGTATAAAGCGTTAGATTTTTTTCTATAAAATTCTTTATCTTACGTTGGTTTATATCGCTTAAAGCGGATTTTTTAGAATTTTGATTTAATTTTCTATGTAGTTTTTTTTTAAAAATTACCTATCTTTAAAAAGTAGAATTTCAATTCGGCACCTCTAATTTTATTAGGGAGTATTCAATTATAAAAGAAAAATGACCTTATTACAGTTTAAAGAATTTTTAGTTGACTTTAGAGCAAATCCGCTATCTAAGAGAAACCAGCAATATACCGAGCAGTTTATTCGCCTGATAAATGAATTACAAGCAAGGCAACTCGATGATTTTGCAAGAGAACGCCTAGAAAATGAGCTTCAATTGTTGCATCAGAATTTTCAAATCAATGGACATAAAACGCATGTCAAAAAGGAATACCATAAATTACTTAAATTTCTTAAGCGAGAACTTAAGCTAACACCTAATTATTATTTCACGCAAATCGGTGTTGTAGTAGGAGGTTTGGCGGCTTTTATTTTTGGTTTCCTTTTTCTTTTTATTGGGATGATCGTAGGCGGACTTATAGGGTTTTACCTAGACAACCGTGTGCAGAAGAGGGGTGAAAGTCTCAGAATTGACTGGGATGGTCACTTTTGCTAAATTTGAAATATTAATTAAATCCATTTGAGTTTGACCTATTTTATACGAAGTTTTTTCATATTCTTGGCTTTCGGAATGAACGCACAGAGCGAATCTTTGCCTAGCCAACAAAAATTAGATTCTATTGTACAAGAAGCCGATAAGCTTTATGCCTATGAATGGGCTGCTTGGCAGGCAACCGATTTGTTAATGCAGCAAAATCATTTAAAAGCGCAATATGGAGGATATCTGGTATATGAAAAAAACGATAGTATCTACGTTAGTTTTTTAGAGAATAATCAGGAAAAAGTTATGGCGCAATACGGTTTTAGTTCGGCTGCAGGGCAGGGAAAACCTAGTTTTAACGAAGAACTACGAACACTTTCAAAAACCGAGTTGAATCTGTGGAATATCAAAAATAAAATTCTTAATCAAATTTTTACTCAGCATAAAGATATTACAATTCCCGAGGGTTGCAGCCCTAATTTGGTATTACTGGAAGGCGAAGCTCAATACCGTTTGTATTTGATTTTGGGCACGAGCCAAGAAAATAGAATTCCATTAGGCAATGATTATCTTTTTGTTGCCGATCAAGAGGGGAAGATTAGTCATTGGCGAAAGTTTCATAACACTTTTATTCCTATAGATATTCCCAAAACTGATGAACAAAAAATCAGCTCAGCGATGCACTCTCACGTAAAAACTACGCCGTATATCACGGCTACCGATATTTGTACATTTAGATTATATGCACCCCTATATGGTTTAGATCATTTCAAAGTTTATTCCTCGGCCTTAAAAACTGTTTTCGAATATAGATTAAGCGATAACCGCATCCTCATAACCGATTTGTAGGATTATTTATTTCTACAAATTATTTTCAAAAATTTTAAAATTACTCACTCTAAACGAACTGCTGTGTTTTTTTTACAAACTGCTGTGTTTGTAATTGCAAACAGCTGTGCTTGTGCTCGTAAGCTGCTGAGCTTGTAATTATAAACTGCTGAGCTTGTAATCATAAACTGCTGTGTTTGTTTCGGTAAACTGCGGTTATGATTTGCAGAAAGCAACATCCAACAGTTTAAAATTAAAAATGATAACCAATCGTAGAGTAAAGGTTTTTCCTAACGGAAACCCGGAAACTTATTGTACAGACCATTGGCGTTGTAGGTTTGTAAACCAACAAGTGCAATTAAAAAATGAAACCCCACAGTATTTAACAATAAATTATTCTGATGTGATTGATTTATTGGTAGAATTACAAGCCTCTGATTTTGATGTTATTAAAACTGAAAATCTATATGAGTTTGATGGTCAGCGTGGTTTCTCTCTAGGTCAAGGGGAGTAAAATAAACGATGCAATAAATTCTAAAAGTTTGGGCTAGCGAAGTTTTCTTGTTATTGGCGTTTTTGTTTTGTCCCTTTAGTTTTTCCTAGCCCATTCTTTTATAAAAAAATAGCCAATAATAAGTACTGGCTATTTTTCTTGCAGAATAAAGGAGATTAATGATTTTACAAACTGTTTGAATATTGATTTTTGCTCACCAATGAATCGGTAATTGATGCCAAAATAGGCCAGCGCATATGGTGGCCTTTTCTTACTCGATCTGCAATGACGATTGTAAAAATAAATTCAATCAAATTTAGTAATAATACGAAGCCTAGATAAAACCAATAAAATATTTTTAAAGGCCCCACATCTGTTTGAATGCAGATGATAGTACTTATCAGTAAAATACTATTAAAGGGAACTAAAACCAATTGTGACATTAAAGCTTGAGTTGCGTGCCAACGGACAAAAAAAGTACTTTTACGCTGGCTCAATAAATAGAAAAAGGTAGCAATTACATTTATAATAGGTAAGGGCAAGCCAACTATAATACCCACTAATGACATTAAATAGGCGTTACTCGCACGCTCGCACTCACTTTCATAGATGCGGGTTTCGGTTTTGAGGTACATATTAAAAAAAATAGTTTAAAAGCCACACAATAGCAACTAGTGTTAAAAATATGCTTAAATATAATGGTTTTTTAAGTAAACGCTCAAATTTGCTATAATAATTTAAGAGATTTCGTTTTTTACCTATTATGTCTATGCACCAAATTAACGAAAGACTTATTAAAACCAAGAGTGCTGGCAGGCTTAAAATATGTGCTTGATGTGCCGCGTATAGCTCCCCTTTTAGAAAATAAATTACCCCAGTAGTTAAACCACAACTGGGGCAATTTAAACCGGTGGTGTTTTTAAAAATGCAAACATTCCAATGAGTAGATGTGTCAAAAATCGACCATAGGTTCAAGGCGATCCAAGTCCAACAAGCGCCTAAGAATACTATAAAATAAGTGTAAAACTTAGGTCTGCTATGCATTATAATAGCACTCTGTAAAGATTTTCAAGATTTTTTTGACGGGTAGCACCCATTATGATGAACCAATCTACAATGGCCCAAACTCCAAAGCCGCCACAAGTAATTAGTTTACCTACGCCCAAGCCGGTATCACCTATTAAAAAGCGGTCTATGCCTAAGCCACCTGCTAGCAAAGAAACAATAAGTGAAGTGGTAGGGTCTTTAAACTGAATGCTTTGAAGGTTTAGCCAAGCGTCGTCATCTAATTCGAGAAGTCTTTTGCGAATTTGCGGTATTTGATGCCCTTCAAAATATTTGGCATTACCCATAATGAACATGTCTACTTTCTGTGATTCCATGATGTTTTTTATATTAGATGGCAATTTTAATAAAAAATAAGCTAGTAATTAACTTATTTTATTTTTTTGTCTCGTAACTTTTGACTTAAAGCCAATAGAAAGCTAAAAATAGCAAGAAATATACCTATTCTAGCGATGTAATCGCCAAAACGGGCATAAAAAGTAATTTTGTTCTCAAGCGGTAAGTTAACCAAAAGACTGCCTTGCTTTTCATACCCTAATTTTTGAGTGATTTCTCCGTTGGGTAGTATGCCGGCAGAAATACCAGTATTGGCACTGCGAACCACAGCCCTACGGTGCTCAATGGCTCGTAAGCGCGCATAACTTAAGTGCTGTTGATGGCCTTGCGTATCTTCCCACCAAGCATCATTAGTAATAATTGCCAAAATCTGTGCTTGGTTATTTACATAGCCTCCCACATATTCACCATAAACCGATTCATAACAAATAATAGGAGCTACCTTGGTTTGGTCGGTTAGCTCAAAAACGCTACGTTCGGGTTGAGTGGTTTTCATAGCTACTGTACCACCTAGGTCTATCATCACATTTCCTAGAATAGGCTTTAGCCAATCTTGGTAGGGAAAGTTCTCCACCCCAACCACTAATTTTGATTTGTGATAAAAATCATCTTCACGACCGGGAACCACTGCAATAGCCGAATTGTAGTCGTTAAACCAAAGACCAGGACGCGCAAAATTGGTTTGTTTTTCAATTTTTGCCTCATCTTTGATTAGTTTATAAAATGAAATGCCTCCAATAAAAGCGGTATTCGGGTACTTGTTTTTTAATTCTTCTACCTGTCGCTTGGCAACTGAAAAGGACCAAGAATCAATATTGGTTCCATCGGCAAAAACCGTTTCTGGGGCCAGTATTAATTGGGTGTTTGAAGTTATTTTTTCTTCTGTTAGTTTTAGTAATAAATCGCCCACTCTTTTATCGGTAGTGTTATATTTCTCTGTATACGGATTGATATTGGGCTGTAAAATTAAAGTCTCTATATATTCTTCTTTAGCTTCCGCGGAAGCGTAATCGGGAAAAATGAGATAAGAAACACCAATGGGCAAAAGCACAAAAGAAACAGCCATTGCTCGTAGTATGTTGATTCTTTTTGGTTGCGTTGCCATTAAGCTGAAAAATATTAGCAAATTAACCAACCAGACCCAAAGGGTTCCGCCAAAGGTGCCCGTGTATTCATACCATTGAATCCATTGATAATAAGTAGCAAAACCATTTCCTAAATTAAGCCAAGGCCAAGAAAATTCCCAATGCAAATGCATATACTCGAATCCAATCCAGCATCCTACCAGAAAAATATAAGCAATTCGGTTGTTGTGAGACCAGTGATGCACTTTGTGAAATAAGAAAAACACCAAACTCATAAGCAAGGAGTTAACCAATAAGGCGAACACCATCCCGAAGGCAGTAGAGTAGTAGATCCAAAAGGTGGTGATACTGTTCCACACCAGAAAAGTGGTAAAAGCATAGCCTAAAACCACACTGCTTTTTTTGTTTTCTAGAAGCAGCTGGTACTCTACCAATAATAAAGGAACAAATCCTAAAAATAATAATAAAGGAAAGCCGTAAGTAGGCCAGGCTAAAGCCAAAAGTAAACCGCTTAAAACGCAGTAAGTCAACTTTTGAAGTACTGTTTTTGGTAACAACTTATCTAAAAACACGCCAGTCAATTTTAAGTGAGAATACATTAGAGTAGAGCGCTACACTTTGATCACCAATATCGGTAAAGGCATAATCTATATGTATTCCCTTGTATTTAAAACCTAACCCGAATCCTGGCTGAAAACCAACTTTTGAACCGCCTTCAAGTTGTTCTACATTTTGAAAGTTACCTACACCGCCTCGTAAATAAACCAAGTCTAGGTAGCCTACTTGAAAGCCAAGTGCAGGACTTACACTTACCGCTTCTGTTGCTATTAAATCTTGTGTTTGTGCAAATCGCATTTGCAAATCAAGGGCTGCTTTAATGTCCCAATCGTATCGAATGCGAAAATTTTTGGCCACTCCTAATTGCAGTTTTGGTAAAGTTATTTCTGTAGTTTCTGGTAATTCTTGGTTTTGCCCTTCAACGGCATCTTGTACTTGGCTGTAGGCATCTTCATCGATACTCCAAGTATTATAGGTAGTAGTAATATCTCGTGCCATAGCACCAAACTCCCACCCGTTTTTGCCTTGAAACTGAATGCCAGCATCTAGCCCAAATCCCCAAGAATTAGCAAATTCACCTATTATGCGGTGAATCACTTTGGCATTTACACCAAAAGAAAAACCTTCGAGCGGTAAATTCTTGGCATAAGAAAACGTAAAAGCATAGTCTGCCGCCGAGAATAGGCTAATACGGTCATAATCAATTTGACCTTGATCGTCTATAAGTTGTGTAGTATTTAAAATATTATCTACACCAAAACGCAAAACGTGTATCCCAAGACTACTTTCGTCATCTATTTTTAAAGCCGATCCTAGGTAGTCATAATTGGCGATATTGGCGAAATAGTTGGCGTGCATTAGCGCAATTTCGTGATCTTCGATGCGGGTGAGTCCGGCGGGGTTCCAATATCCAGCATACACGTCGTCTGTAGTGGCGGTTACGGCGTTGGCCATTCCAAATGCAGCTGCGTTTACTCCTATGTTTAAAAATTCGTTAGAATATTTACGAGCCGTTTGTGCTTGTAAACCGATGCCTAGGAGTAGAATTAGAATATAAAGCGCCTGTTTTGTCAAGGTTTTCTTTTTTGCAAATATCTTATTTTATTTTTTATTAACTTAATTTTGTGCTTTATATTGCTTTTGCTATCGTGTACAGGCTATATTTGATTTGTTTGAAACACCTAATACCTTATGAAAAAACATATTCCTAACCTTATAACCTTACTCAACTTACTCTCAGGAAGTATAGCGGCTGTTTGCGCCTTGAATAACCAATTGTTATTAGCCGGTATTTTTATATGCCTAGGAATTTTTTTCGATTTCTTTGACGGGTTGGCTGCTAGAGCTTTAGATGTCAAAAGCGATTTGGGCTTACAACTTGATTCGCTGGCCGATATGGTAACTAGTGGTTTGGTGCCGGGTTTAATCGTGTTTCAATTGTTGGAGCAATATTTGCCTGCCAATAGTGCGATTTTATACAGTAATTGGGAGGATAAGACTTTTAATTTATCTTTTTATGCTTGGTCTTTGTTTGCTTTTTTAATACCCTTAGGTTCGGCTTATCGCTTGGCTAAATTTAATATAGACGAGCGACAAACCAGTTCTTTCATTGGTTTGCCTACGCCCGCCAACGCCTTATTAATTCTTAGTTTACCTTTTATAATTCACTACCATCCCGAATCTTGGTTAGCAACGGTTACAAAGTTGCCAGTAGTGTTGATTGGATTATGTGTTTTTAGCGCGATTATTTTAAATGCAGAAATTCCTTTGTTTGCGTTGAAGTTCAAGAACCTTAATTTTAAAGAAAACTGGTTTAGATTTCTGTTTGTTTTCGCTTGTGTATTGGGTATAGGTTTTTTCCAGTTTTTGGCCGTTCCTTGTATTATCTTGGGTTATGTGTTGTTAAGTGTTTTTGTGCGAAAATCGGCATCAGCTTAAGCTTAGAAAAGTTTTTTCTTACGCAATTCAAAATTTTGTCCTAGATACACCTTGCGAACCATTTCATCAGAGGCCAAGTCTTCAGGTTGCCCATGTTTTAATATACTACCTTCAAACATTAAATAAGTTCTATCTGTAATGGCTAGTGTCTCCTGAACGTTGTGGTCTGTTATAAGGATACCTATATTTTTATCTTTGAGTTGTGCGACAATACGCTGAATATCTTCAACGGCCACTGGATCTACCCCAGCAAAAGGTTCGTCTAGCAAGATAAATTTTGGGTCTGTGGCTAAGGCTCGAGCAATTTCTGTTCGTCGGCGTTCGCCTCCCGATAATAAATCGCCTCGGTTTTTTCTAATATGTCCTAGACTAAACTCATCTATAAGGCTCTCCATTTTATATTGACGCTCTTTTTTAGAAAGTTTGGTAAGTTGCAATACACTCATAATATTATCTTCTATGCTAAGCTTTCTAAAAACAGAGGCTTCTTGAGCCAAATAACCAATACCGTTTTGCGCGCGTTTATACATGGGGTAATTGGTAATATTTTTTTGATCTAAGAAAATGTTACCGCCATTGGGTTTAATAAGACCAACAATCATGTAGAAAGAAGTGGTTTTTCCTGCTCCGTTGGGACCTAATAGGCCTACAATTTCACCTTGTTTTACCTCTACCGAGATGCCTTTAACTACCTTTCTACCTTTATAGGATTTCATCAAGTTTTCTGCGCGCAGTTTCATCATATCGTTATTGATTTGAGTAGTGGTTTTCTAATTCTTCCCAGTATTCGTGTGCTCTTCGTAGGTGAGGTATCACGATGGTCCCACCTATAAGTGTACCAATACTTAAGGTTTCCATAATTTGATCTTTGTTTACGCCATTTTTAAAACTTGATTCTAAATGATAGCGTACGCAATCGTCACAACGCAACACTAACGAAGCTACTAGACCTAGTAGCTCTTTGGTTTTTATATCTAGAGCTCCTTCCGCGAAAGCGTTGGTGTCTAAATTAAAAATTCGTTTTAGAACTTTATTGTTTTCACCTAAGATTTTGGTGTTCATCTTGGCGCGGTACGTATTAAATTCTTCTACTTGATTACTCATTTTTTCGGATAATATTTTTCTCTTTCTTTAATTTTTTTTCTTCTTTACGGATGACATAACCCGAAATAAATATACTTATCTCGTATAAAATTAAAACCGGTATGGCCACGACTATTTGGCTAGCAATATCTGGAGGCGTTATGATGGCCGATAAAATTAAAATTCCGACCAAGGCAAATTTTCTATATTTTTTAAGTGCCTCTGGTGTAACCAAGCCTATACGGGTTAAAATGTAAATTATAATGGGTAGCTCAAAAATCACGCCACTAGCCAGTGCCGAAGCGCGAACTAATCCGAAATAACTGCTTAAGTCAATATCATTAAACACTTGCTCGCTTACTTGGTAGCTACCTAAGAAGTTTATAGATAGGGGAGAGACAATATAATAACCAAAAAGTACTCCCGTAAAGAATAAAAGGGAGGCAATAACTATAAAACCTCGTGATGCATTGCGTTCGTTGGGGTGCAAAGCCGGTGAAATAAAACGCCAAAGTTCATACAAAATATAGGGGAACCCCACAATAAAGCCGGTGGTTATCGATGTCCACATATGAGCAGAGAACTGGCCGCTCATAGTTCTACTTTGAATTCTAAACGGAATTTCGTTAAAACAAAAACTCTCATCCAAGCCAAGGCTTTGCGCCAAATTACATAAAACTTTATAGGTTATAAAATCTGCATCCTTAGGAGCAAATAGAATTCCGAAAATTAAATCCTTTAAAAAGAAAGCGATAAAGGCTACTCCTACTACTGCTATTATTGAACGAATTAAATGCCATCTCAAGGTTTCTAGATGATCTAGAAATGACATTTCTTGAGGATTTTTCTTTGTCTTTGTCGCCATACTTTAGATGATACCTTCTTTTATTAAGTTGTGCAGGTGTACAATACCTTTATAACTGCCCTTTTCTGTTGCAATTAGCTGAGAAATACCAAAGTGCTCAAGCATATTTTTAGCCTCTAAAGCTAAAGCTTGGTTGTCGATAGTTTTAGGCGCTTCGCCCATAATATCACGAGCTGTTAATTGATTGATATCTTGACTTTTTTGCAACATTCTTCTAATGTCACCATCGGTGATGATTCCTAGTATATCGCCTTTTTCAATAACTGCCGTTGCTCCTAACATTTTTTCAGAAATCTCTACAATAACATCAGAAATTTTACTGTTAGGAGCTACTTGAGGTAGATTGTTCTGGGCCGTAATATCGGCTACGCGCAAATAGAGTTTTTTTCCTAAAGCACCCCCAGGGTGGTATTTTGCAAAATCTTTACTAGAAAAACCTTTAAGATGAAGCAAGCTTACCGCAAGAGCATCGCCAATCACTAATTGAGCGGTGGTACTCGTGGTAGGGGCCAAATTATTAGGGCAAGCTTCCTGCTCAATATAGGCATTCAGAACAAAATCGGCTTGTTGACCCAAAAAAGAATCTTTGTTACCGGTGAGACCTATCAATTTGTTATTAAAATTCTTAATTAGCGGTACGAGTACCTTAATTTCGGGGGTGTTTCCACTTTTAGAAATACATATTACAACATCATCTTTTTGAATATTCCCTAAATCGCCGTGAATAGCATCGGCAGCATGCATAAAAATTGCCGGTGTGCCAGTACTGTTTAAAGTAGCTACTATTTTTTGTGCGATAATGGCACTTTTACCTATTCCTGTAATAACCACGCGCCCTTTGCTATGATAGATACAATTTACAGCTTTGGGGAAATCTTGAGTTAAAAAGTTTTCTAATTGGGCAATTGCGGCTGCCTCATTTTTAATAGTGTCTTTTGCAAAAGAAAGGATTTGAGAATCTTTCATCAATTTTTTAAATTTCGATTTGCCAATACTAAAGAAATATATATCTTTAGACTGACAAAGGTATGTAAAATTGTAACACTAAAATATCAGTTTGACAGAAATCGATTTACATCAGGAACTAAAAAAGTATTTTGGCTTTGACCAATTTAAAGGCCTGCAAGAACAAGTAATAAAAAGCATTATTAATGGTGAGCACACTTTTGTGATTATGCCTACGGGAGGTGGTAAATCTCTATGTTACCAATTACCTGCCTTGATAAAAGAAGGAACAGCAATTGTTGTCTCCCCTTTAATAGCTTTAATGAAAAATCAAGTAGATGCCATTAGAGGTATTTCTTCGGAAAAAGGAGTAGCGCACGTTTTGAACTCTTCGCTAAATAAAACCGAAGTTAAACAGGTTAAAAGCGACATTGAAAACGGTATTACAAAGTTATTATATGTGGCACCCGAATCTTTAACCAAAGAAGAGTATATTGATTTTTTGCGTTCGCAAAAAATTTCTTTTTTAGCTATAGATGAAGCACACTGTATAAGCGAATGGGGGCATGACTTTAGGCCAGAATACAGAAATTTACGCAAGATTATAAAACGTATAGGCGATGATATACCTATAATTGCTTTAACGGCAACGGCCACACCAAAGGTGCAAGAAGATATCTTGAAAAATTTAGGTATGCCAAAAGCTAATACCTTTAAAGCTTCTTTTAACCGGCCAAATTTATATTATGAAGTGCGACCCAAAACCGCTCAAGTAAGCGCAGACATTATTCGGTTTGTGCGTGAGCGCAAAGGGAAGAGCGGAATCATTTATTGCCTTTCTAGAAAAAAAGTAGAAGAACTTGCGCAAACGCTGCAAGTAAACGGTATATCGGCAGTACCTTACCATGCTGGGTTAGATAGTAAAACCCGAGCTAAACATCAAGATATGTTTTTGATGGAAGAGGTAGATGTGGTGGTGGCCACCATTGCCTTTGGTATGGGAATAGATAAACCAGATGTGCGTTTTGTAATTCATCACGACATCCCCAAAAGTATTGAAAGCTATTACCAAGAAACCGGTAGAGCTGGTCGCGACGGGGGAGAAGGGCATTGCTTAGCTTTTTACGCTTATAAAGATATAGAAAAGCTAGAAAAATTTATGAGTGGTAAACCTGTAGCCGAACAAGAAGTAGGTTTTGCTTTACTGCAAGAAGTTGTCGCTTACGCGGAAACTTCTATTTCAAGACGTAAATTTATTTTGCATTATTTTGGAGAAGCCTTTGATAGCGAGACCGGTGAAGGAGCCGATATGGATGACAACGTTCGTTTTCCCAAAACCCAAAAAGAAGCCCAAGATGAAGTGGTTCTACTTTTAAATACCGTTAAGAAAACCAAATCGATTTATAAAGCTAAAGACTTGGTTAAAACATTGGTGGGAGAAGTAAACGCTATGATCAAATCGCACAAAACAGATGAGCTTCCCATTTTTGGAAAAGGAAAGGAAAAGCCAAAATTTTATTGGATGGCTTTAATTAGACAAGTTCTGATAAAAGGCTTACTCAAAAAAGATATTGAAACCTATGGCGTTATAAAACTGACTGCAGAAGGTAAAGCTTTTTTAGAAAGTCCTAGTTCTTTTATGATGTCTGAAGATCATATTTATACCGAAGAAGAACAAAACAAAGCCGCTCAACAAAATAAAGCGGCTAGTGCAACCGATGAGCAATTGATGAAAATGCTTAAAGATTTACGAAAAAAGGTAGCGCAAAAAAAAGATGTACCTCCTTATGTGGTATTCCAAGACCCTTCGTTGGAAGATATGGCTTCAAAATATCCGATTTCTATTGAAGAGTTAGGAAACATTCATGGGGTAGGTGAAGGTAAAGCCAAAAAATTCGGTAAAGAGTTTGTAAGCCTCATACAACGTTATGTAGAAGATAATGAGATCATAAGACCCGATGATATGGTAGTAAAAACTACCGGTGCTAATAGTAGTAATAAGCTCTATTTTATACAGAATGTAGATAGAAAATTACCGCTACCCGATATTGCCAGCGCAAAAGGCTTATCGATGGATGATTTTATTAAAGAACTTGAAGCAATTGTCTATAGTGGAACCAAACTGAATATTTCTTACTGGATAGATGAAATTTTAGATGAAGATCAGCAAGAAGAATTACAAGAGTATTTTTTAGAGGCAGAAAGCGATAAAATAGACGAAGCGATGGATGAGTTTGATGGCGACTACGAAGAAGAAGAACTCAGGCTTTACCGCATCAAGTTTATGAGTGAAGTGGCTAATTAGAAATACATTATAAATGCAAAGAAGCCCAAAATTTTAAATTTTGGGTTTCTTGTTTTTTAGAAAAACCCTCAAGAAGACTTATCTTTGCACTTTAAAAAATTAAAATAAATTATGGAAAACGGAATCTATGCCAAGTTCGCAACCACTAAGGGCGAAATATTGGTAAAATTACACCACGATAAAACACCAGGGACAGTAGGAAATTTTGTAGGTCTTGCTGAAGGAAATATAAAAAACGATGCAAAAGCAAAAGGTACGCCGTATTACGACGGTCTTAAATTTCACCGTGTTATTTCCGATTTTATGATCCAAGGGGGTGATCCTAATGGTACAGGGGCTGGCGGACCAGGATATCAATTTGACGATGAAATACACCCTGATTTAAAGCATAATAAGCCAGGAATATTGTCAATGGCTAATGCAGGTCCTGGTACAAACGGAAGTCAGTTTTTTATCACACACGTTGAAACGCCTTGGCTAGATGGCAAGCATACGGTTTTTGGAGAAGTTGTAGAAGGTCAAGATATAGTTGATAGCATTGAGCAGGGTGACCAGATTGAAAAGCTAAGTATAGAACGAGTTGGAGAAGAAGCACAACAGTTTGATGCAGCTGCTAACTTCAAGAGTTTTAATGAAGAGAAAGAAAAAAGAGAAGCCGAAGCTAAGAAAAGAGAAGAGGATAAACTAAAGGCCTTAACCGAAGGTTTGAGTAAAACCGAGTCTGGTTTGCATTATACCATAACTCAAGAAGGTAAAGGACCAAAACCTAAAAAAGGTAATACCGTTTCTGTACATTACAAAGGCATGTTAGTTGATGGTACTGTATTTGATTCGTCTTTTAAACGTAACCAACCTATACAGTTTCCTGTAGGAATGGGGCACGTGATTGCAGGTTGGGACGAAGGAATTATGTTATTGAACCAAGGCGATAAAGCCAAATTTGTTATTCCTGCCCATTTAGGTTATGGAGCACAGGGAGCTGGAGGAGTAATTCCGCCTAACGCTACGTTAATTTTTGAGGTAGAACTTATCAAAGCCTAAATTTAAGTAAATCCATTATCAACAAAGTCACTCCTTACGAGTGACTTTTTTCTTTTTTCCATTTAATGCTGCAGCCTACACTAGGTTTTTGAGGTTTTGGAATGCTCCTACTATTGAATAACGCGTCTAAGACTTTACGAACATTTCTTCCGTTTACCGCAATACCATTTTGCGGTCTGGCATCGTCTAATTGGCCGTGATAAACCAATTCCGCGGAAGCGTTATAAATATAAAAATCTGGAGTACAAACGGCCTGATAGGCCCGTGCAATCGCTTGGGTTTCATCGTAAAGGTACGGGAAAGTAAAGTTGTGTTTTCGGGCAAATTGCCACATGTTATAAAAGCTGTCTTCTGGATACTGAGTAGCGTCATTACTCGATACGGCTACAAAACCAAAGCCTAATATTCTGTAATCGTTGGCAATGCGAACGAGTTCTGAAGCAACTAGCTTAACATAAGGGCAGTGATTGCTTATAAACATAACAACCGTGCCCAATTCTCCTTGTATGTCTTTAAAAGTATACAAATCTTTGGTAATGGCATCGGGTAGTAAAAAGTCGTGGTATTTTTCACCTAATTTTACAGTAGAAGATTCTCTTTTCATGGACAAGTTTTATCTAAAATTACTACATTTAGAGTTAATTTGAAAGTTAAAATAATTTGGAAACTATAGTTTGGGAGGATTTTAAAAAGATTGAAATGCGGGTGGCTACCATTATAGATGTAAAGGATTTTCCCGAGGCTAAAAAACCAGCTTATCAATTAATGTTAGATTTTGGACCAGAGCTTGGCACACGCAAAACTTCTGCACAGATTACCAAACGCTATAGCAAGGAAGAGCTGATAGGACAACAAGTGATAGCTGTGATTAATTTTCCTAAAAAGCAAATTGTCAATTTTATGAGCGAGTGTTTGGTTTTGGGGGCAGTGCAAAAAGACGATGTTGTTTTATTAAAACCCGAAACAAAAATACCTAACGGCTTGCAAATTGGCTAGTATTGTAGTTTAAAAATTATAATATGCATTCAGCAACTAAATAACGGCATTCAGCAATTTTTGATTAAATTAAACTAATCATTATCAGATTTTTGGGGTGAATATTAAAAACCTCTCTAAATGAAAAAAACATTACTCTCATTATTTTGCTTAGCTAGTGCTAGCCTTTTTGCTCAAAATGTACACATCCCAGATCCAGATTTAAAAAATGTTTTAATTAGTAATACAGGAATAAATACTAATGGAGATGGAGAAATTAGTTTTGCAGAGGCACAGGCTTTTACCGGTGTAATTTCTGCTCCTAATTTAAACATTCAAGATCTTACCGGTTTAGAGGCTTTTACAAATATTACGGAAGTATTCTTAGCTAATAATAATATTAGTTTTGCCAATTTTACTGCTAATACAGCTTTAACTAAAATTTCAATAGCCTTTAATCCATTAACAACTTTAGATGTAACAGGACTTACCAATCTTATCACATTAGGAGCAGACTACACGCAAAGTCTTGCCTCGATAGATTTAAGTACCAATGTAAATTTAGAGGCCTTAAGCTTAAATAACAATCAATTAACCTCTTTAGATGTTTCTAATAACTCCAACTTAGTTTATTTGTCGGCTGGGCTTAATCAATTAACAACGATAGATTTAAGTAATAATCCAGCTATTGAAATGTTAAACTTGCACATAAATAATTTGAGCAGTTTAGATTTAAGCAATCAAACAAATTTAACTGTGTTTGCTATATATTCTAATAATTTAACTGCTTCTAGCTTAACCTTACCCAATACATCAATCGTTACCATTGCTTATTTGAGTGATAACCCATTAGGAAGTATAGATGTAAGTAGTTTTACTAATTTAGAAAAATTAAAAGTAAACAATACCAATCTTAGCACAATAGATCTTTCTAGCAATACCGTTTTAGAAGAATTAGAGGCAAATACTAATAATTTTACTTCTATAGATCTTTCTTCATTAGCTCAGCTTACAAGTTTAAAATTAGTAGAAAATGATCTTACCAGTATAGACTTATCTAACAACCCGGTACTTTCACAATTGTATATAGGAGATAACGATTTAACTTCTTTAGATGTTACAAATAATCCAAACATATATCACTTAGAGCTACAAGATAATCTTTTCTCTAGTATAGATGTTTCGATGCTACCATCTTTAAACACTCTTTATGTTTCAGATAACGCTAACTTACAAATTATAAATATGGCTAACGCCAATAATACTTCAATTTATCAATTTAATGCAACCAATTGTCCTAATCTTTCTTGTGTGCAATTAGATAATGGGTTTACGCCTCCTGCAAGTAGCCCTGGTACTTCTTGGACTATAGACTCAGATAAAGACCCTAACACCATTTATGGTTATACTACTTGTACTTTAGGGATTGAGCAAAATATTTTAGATACCATTTCTATCTACCCAAACCCCTCGGCAGGTAGCGTAAATCTAAATGGAATAGATCAAGTTGATGAAATAAGCGTTTTTTCTATGGCCGGTAAAAAGGTGCATACCACTAAAGAATTAAAGATGAATTTGAATCACCTGTCAGCTGGTGTTTACTTTATTCAAGTAAAAGCAAATCAGCAAAATAAAACTTTTAAATTCATTAAAAACTAATCCAATCTATTTGCAGTGCATTCAGCTTAACCAGCTGGGTGCACGCTCTTTAAATTCATTTTAAGCTATGAGACTTATATTACAATGCTTATTCTTATTAGGCGGCAGTACAACTTTTCAGGCTCAGTTTTTTAAAAAAATGAAAAAAACTTATGAAGTGTTGCTTTAATCGCTTTTGCAGCATTGGCAAGCTGCTCGTCTGATGATGATGCAAATACAAATGCAGATGAAAGCCTGTATGTAAAATTTAACGATGTTTCGTTTAAACAGGCGCTGGTCGACAACCCGGCTGTCAACATACCATTACTCAAGAAGGTAAAGGACCAAAACCCAAAAAAGGTAATACCGTTTCTGTACATTACAAAGGCATGTTAGCTGATGGTACTGTATTTGATTCGTCTTTTAAACGTAACCAACCTATACAGTTTCCTGTAGGAATGGGGCACGTGATTGCAGGCTGGGACGAAGGAATTATGTTATTGAACCAAGGCGATAAAGCCAAATTTGTTATTCCTGCCCATTTAGGTTATGGAGCACAGGGAGCTGGAGGAGTAATTCCGCCTAACGCTACGTTAATTTTTGAGGTAGAACTTATCAAAGCCTAAATTTAAGTAAATCCATTATCAACAAAGTCACTCCTTACGAGTGACTTTTTTCTTTTTTCCATTTAATGCTGCAGCCTACACTAGGTTTTTGAGGTTTTGGAATGCTCCTACTATTGAATAACGCATCCAAGACTTCACGAACACTTCTTCCGTTTACCGCGATACCATTTTGCGGTCTCGCATCGTCTAATTGGCCGTGATAAACCAATTCCGCGGAAGCGTTATAAATATAAAAATCTGGCGTACATGCGACCTGATAGGTCCGGGCAACCGCTTGGGTTTCATCGTAAAGGTACGGGAAAGTAAAGTTGTGTTTTCGGGCAAATTGCCACATGTTATAAAAGCTGTCTTCTGGATATTGAGTAGCATCATTACTCGATACGGCTACAAAACCAAAGCCTAAA
>NZ_JBHULZ010000026.1:1708-224507 GCF_042684705.1 Mesonia sediminis | reverse complement strand
AGTAAAAAGTCGTGGTATTTTTCACCTAATTTTACAGTAGAAGATTCTCTTTTCATGGACAAGTTTTATCTAAAATT
Source organism: Mesonia sediminis (assembly GCF_042684705.1). Taxonomy (NCBI): domain Bacteria; kingdom Pseudomonadati; phylum Bacteroidota; class Flavobacteriia; order Flavobacteriales; family Flavobacteriaceae; genus Mesonia; species Mesonia sediminis. Next base: position 224,430 of record NZ_JBHULZ010000026.1, on the reverse strand, counting down.
ACTACATTTAGAGTTAATTTGAAAGTTTAAATACATATGGAAACTATAGTTTGGGAGGATTTTAAAAAGATTGAAATGCGGGTGGCTACCATTATAGATGTACAGGATTTTCCGGAGGCCAAAAAACCAGCTTATCAATTAATGTTAGATTTTGGACCAGAGCTTGGTACACGCAAAACTTCTGCTCAAATTACCAGGCGCTATAGCAAAGAAGAATTGATGGGTCAACAGGTGATAGCCGTGATTAATTTTCCTAAAAAGCAAATTGCCAATTTTATGAGCGAGTGTTTGGTTTTGGGGGCAGTGCAAAAAGACGATGTTGTTTTATTAAAACCCGAAACAAAAATACCTAACGGCTTGCAAATTGGCTAGTCTTGTAGTTTAAAAATTATAAACTTCATTCAGCAACTAAATAACGGCATTCAGCAATTTTTGATTAAATTAAACTAATCATTATCAGATTTTTGGGGTGAATATTAAAAACATCTCAAAATGAAAAAAACATTACTCTCATTATTTTGCTTAGCTAGTGCTAGCCTTTTTGCTCAAAATGTATACATACCCGATACAAATTTAAAAATTGCTTTAATTACTAATACGGCAATAAATACCAATGGAGACTACGAAATTAGCTATCCCGAAGCAATGGCCTATACGGGTATAATTTCTGCTCCTAATTTAAATATTCAAGATCTAACTGGTTTAGATGCTTTTACAAATATTACAGAAGTATACTTGCCTAATAACGATATTCATTTTGCCCATTTTACTGCTAATACAGCTTTAACTAAAATTAATATAGGCATAAACCCGTTAACAACCTTAGATGTAACAGGACTCACCAATCTTACCACATTAGTAGCAGATTTTACTAATAGTCTTGCCTCGATAGATTTAAGTACCAATGTAAATTTAGAGGTCTTAAACTTAAATAACAATCAATTAACCTCTTTAGATGTTTCTAACAACATTAATTTGAGCAATTTTTCGGCTTCGTTCAATCAATTAACAACGATAGACTTAAGTAATAATACAGCTATTGAAAACTTAAACTTGTCTGATAATAACCTAAGCAGTTTAGACTTAAGTAATCAAACAAATTTAACTTGGTTGGCTATACATTCTAATAATTTAACTGCTTCTAGCTTAACCTTACCCAATACATCAAGCGTTACCACTGCTTATTTGAGTGATAACCCATTAGGGAGTATAGATGTAAGTAATTTTACTAATTTAGAAAAACTAATAGTTAACAATACCAATCTTAACACGATAGATCTTTCTAGCAATACCGTTTTAGAAGAATTAGAGGCAAATACTAATAATTTTACTTCTATAGATCTTTCTTCGTTAGCTCAGCTTACAAGTTTAAAATTAGAAGAAAATGATCTTACCAGTATAGACTTATCTAACAACCCGGTACTTTCACAATTGTATTTAGGAGATAACGATTTAACTTCTTTGGATCTTACAAATAATCCAAACATATATTATCTAGAGCTACAAGATAACCTTTTCTCTGATATAGATGTTTCGATGTTACCCTCTTTAGGTGCTTTGTTTGTTCAAGATAACGCTAACTTACAAATTATAAATATGGCTAACGGCAATAATGCTTCAATTTATAGATTTAATGCAACCAATTGCCCAAATCTTACTTGTGTGCAATTAGATAACGGTTTTACACCTCCTGCTGCAAGCCCTGGTATATTTTGGATGATAGATTCAGATAAAGACCCAAACACCATTTATGGATATACTACTTGTACTTTAGGAATTGAGCAAAATATTTTAGATGCCATTTCTATTTACCCAAACCCCTCGGCAGGTATCCTTAATCTAAATGGAATAGAAAAAGTTGATGAAATAAACGTTTTTTCTATGGCCGGTAAAAAGGTGCATACCACTAAAGAATTAAAGATGAATTTAAATCATCTGTCAGCTGGTGTTTACTTTATTCAAGTAAAAGCAAATCAGCAAAATAAAACTTTTAAATTCATTAAAAACTAATCCAATCTATTTGCAGTGCATTCAGCTTAACCAGCTGGGTGCACGCTCTTTAAATTCATTTTAATCTATGAGACTTATATTACAATGCTTGATCTGCTTATGCTTATTAGGCGGCAGTACAACTGTTCAGGCTCAGTTTTTTAAAAAAATAAAAGAAAAAGCTTCAGAAAGTTTAAACCTACCTACAAAAGCCAATAAGGAAAAAGAGCAGCAAGCTGCAAAGGCTATTGCTTTCCCTGAAGCTGGAGAACTTAATAAAGATTCAGATTTGCATCAGGTTGCCTCAAAAGCTTTAGAGAACTATTATGCCAGTAAAAGTATGCAATTGGTAGCCTTTAATATTATATCAGACGACTGGAAGGTGGTCACCCATAAAACTACAGGAGCGGTATTATATCAATGGGCTGTTGGTGCCTTAATACAGAAAAATTCTAATGGTAAATGTATGCTGTTTCAATATATCTTAAAGCAAGATTTTAATGGCAGTGGTTTTAACGAGGCCTATTTTGCTGGAATAAGCAGAACTGCTCCAGTTCCTTACGGCTCCTATATCGCTTGTGAAAACGCGCCGAACTAATATCAACTAAAAATCTAAAACAATGTTTAAACAAAAATTAACTTATCTGTTTGCCATTTTATTTTTGGCAGTTAGCCTTCCGGCGGAAGCGCAACTGGGTAAAATGTTAAAAAATAAAGTAAAAAAAGCAGCACAAGAAGCTGTATCTAACGATGCCTCAAGTGGTGACGCTAATACAACAAAACCTAGACCATCGGGTAGAAAAAGTAGAATGCCAGGCAGCGTACCACGTGGACCCCAAGCCAGTAGTGAAAAAGCTACCTTAAGTTTACAATTTAAAGATATAATAGGCTACAGTTCTGGTCGAAGCAATCATATAATAAAAGCCGCTAATTATCGTCAAGGAGAAGCAGAACAAGGTCACGCTGTTGTAATTTACCCAGACTTTGATTTAGACTTTGCGTGGTTGGAATTCATTTCTCCCCCAATCTTAGATGCTTTTGCGCTAGATGGTGTGAGGGTATATGAGATGACAAGCGGATCTTATGCTATTCAGCACCCAGCAGATCCTAACCACCAACTAAACTTAGATACTAGCGGATTAATATTAACCCGTATGCTAAAACTAGACGAAGATGTATTTGTTTTATATGCCGGTGCTTTTCAGGGCGGTCACAGCTACAATGTGCCTTCATACGTAAAACCAGGCGATTTAACCATCACCAATATCATTGCACCTCCCGAAAAACTAAATTTGTTTAGCAAAGAAAAAGCTAAGGAAATGGCTTTAGCGATAGAAGCAAAATTCAAAGCCAATTATGAAGAAGCTGCAGCGGCCAATTTAGCAAGTATTAAAATTCCTAAAGCTGGTAAGTTAGATGCTAACACCAGTTTAAAGAATTTCGCTAAAGCGGAAATAAATAAAGTAATCAATAAAGATGGTGCAAAATTGATGTACCACAGAATTGAATCTAATGACTGGAGCATTGTTCATCATAAAATAACAGGGAGGCCATTGTACCGTTGGATAAAAGGAGCTTTTACAGAAACTACACGACAAGGAGATTGTAAACTTCAGGGCTTTATTTTAAAGCAGCAATATAACGGTAGTGGTTATAGCAATACCACCTTTGGTGGGGTTATACACGGACAAATGCCTTATGGTCAAAAAATAGATTGTAAAAATGCACAACCATAATCAAGAATAAAAGAATGAAAAAAACATTAAGAAGTTTGGCTATAATCGCTTTTGCAACATTGGCAAGCTGCTCATCTGATGATGATACAAACACAAATGTAGATCAAAGTCAATACGTAAAATTTAATGATGCGATTTTTAAACAAGCGTTGATCGACAACTCGGCTATCAACACTAATAACGATGAAGAAATAAGTTATCAAGAAGCAGAATTAGCTACTGAAATATTGAGTCTTGAAAATCTTGGGATTGAAGATCTAACGGGTATAGAGGCTTTCATAAATATAAAAACCTTATCAGCATTTAATAATCAATTAACTCAAGTAGATTTATCTAAAAATACTAAATTAAAGCAAATTTTACTTGAAAATAATAAATTAGTTGCTTTAGATATTAGCATGCTACCCGAGGTTGATGATTTAAAAGTACACACCAACAACTTAAGCAGTTTGAATGTGGCCAATGGCAATAATTTCTTTTTTAGCCGAATGCAGGCACAAGGCAATGCTAATTTAAATTGTATTCAAATAGATCAAGATTTTAATCCGGGATCAAATTGGATAAGCGATATGCAAACTAATTATTCTTATTCAGATTGCAATGAACCAAGATAAGTAAGAATTTATTAGGCTTAAATACAAAAAAAGGCGGGTTAACAAACCCGCTTCTTTTTTTATTGGTACACCTGTTGAATGAGTTTTAAAAACGACTCTTTGTTAGATTTTGAGATAGGAACAGATTTGCCATTTTCCATAATCAACTGGTCTCCATCTTTGCGTGAAAATTCTTTTACATATTGCAAATTCACTAAAAAAGAGCGGTGGCATTTAAAAAATAGAGAATCTTGCTGCAACTGTTGCACGAAATTTTTAAGTGGTTTTGAAATACATTTTTTAGTGCCATCTCTTAAGGAAACATTCGTATACATCCCATCTGCCTCAAAATAAAGTATGTCTTTATGCTCTACAAATAAAATACCTTTAGCTACCTCTAAAGCAATCTTATTTATGGCTACCTTTTTTAACGCCTTCGCCAAATCTTCTAATTTTGCTTCTAAATGCGCACCTTTATTAGCAGTACTGGCCTTTGAAACCGCTATTTCTAACTCATCTAAGTCTATAGGTTTAAGCAAATAATCGATGGCATTTTTTTTAAAAGCTTCTACAGCATATTGATTATAAGCTGTGGTAAATACAATTTGAAACGCATAGGGAGGAGGCAGCATATCAAAAAGCTCTAATCCGGAGTGCTGCGGCATTTCAATATCTAAAAAAAGTAAATCAATGGGTTGCTGTTTTAAAATTTCTAGTCCTTCTAGTAAATTTTTGGCAGTTTGTATTTCAAAAGTATGAGCATCTAAGCCCAAAAGCATTTTTTCTAATAAGGTTCTGGCTCTAGGCTCATCGTCTATGATTAATACGCGCATATTAATTATTTATAGGAAATAGGATTTCTACCCGCGTTCCCTTTGGGACTGCAGAGCTTCCTAAATCGGTTATTTTTACTGTAATAGGGTAGGGGTTTATTTGGTTATATAAGGCAACTCTTCTCTGGTTAGCTTTTAAAGCAAAAGAAGTATGCGGTTTGGTTTTATTCGCATACAATTTGTTGGCAGCATCACGGCCAATTCCGTTATCTTCAATGATACAAGAAATGAATGATTCTTTGAATTTCTTTATGACAATATGTAATTTTTTTGATCCCGAAACGTGTAATAATCCGTGTTTAAAAGCATTTTCTACATAAGGTTGAATAAATATTGAAGGTACTTGAATGGCTTGTAAATTTAGACTAGAGTCAATTTCTATCTGTACGTCAATTTCATTCTCAAACCTTAGTTTTTCTAGAGCAATGTAAAGTTTTAAGGCTTCTATTTCTTCAGTTAAACTGATTTTATCCTGCTGGGCGTGCTCTAAGTATAAACGAATTAACCTAGAGAATTTCACCAAATAATTGCTGGCTAATTTTTTTTCGTTAGATACGATAAATTCTTGAATGGCATTAAGCGCATTAAAGATAAAGTGCGGATTCATTTGCGAGCGCAAATTCTCTAAGCTTAAGGCATTAATTTTGTTTTGTATTTTTAAAGATTTGATTTCCTTGTGTGCCTTTTTAGCTTTTCTATTCAATTGCCAATGATGTAATCCGTAAAGGGAAAATCCTAAAACCAAAATGCATAATGCATAAAACCAGTTTTGCTCATAAAAATGGGGTTTTATAATCAAATTAAGGCATAATTCTTCTTGACTCGTCCGGTTGAATTGATCTTTAGATTTAATACTTAATTGATAGCTGCCCGATGGCAAATTACTAAAGTTCAAATTGCTAGAACCCGATGAGGTTTCCTGCCAAATAGCTTTTTCTTGGTTGAGGTTGTACAGGTAATTGGTTTCTTGAGTGAGTTGTAAACCTGGTGTATACAATTGAATTTCGAGTAGTTGCGCTTCAGGTTCTAATTCAATTTCGTGGGTTATAGCTTGATTTTTTCCATCTATTTTGAGGCTTTTAATGCGGGGAGACTCCAGTGACGCATAATGGCTTTTTACATTGGTGGGTAGGTAAATAAGTTTTTGGTTGCCTTTAAAATAAAGATGATTGTCGAGGTAAAATAGATTGTTTAAGCTATGGCCGTGAAAATCATTAAAAAAGGTTTTTTCATAAAGAATTTCTTTGTTTTGGTAACATTGTAAACCTTCTAGACTTAAAACCCAGATGCCGTCTTCATTGTCTACCGCAAAATCTAAGATCCCATTCTTAAAAAATAATTGATCTTGGCTTATAAAAGCTTCAAGTTGGGTATGGTTCACTTTTAATATTTCTTGGTTTGTAGCCAGTAATATGCTGTCTTTATATTTATTAATTGCTGATGTAGGGATTGTATTATTTTTGTAACTGAGGTACTCACTGTTAAAATTGTTGTCATAAACTCTTGTTCCATCTATATAACTGATGTAAAGCCGCTGGTTGGTACTGTCAAAAAATGCATTTTTGGCACGTTTGTCATTTAAAATACGTCTTTGATCAGGTTTAGTAATGTCTGCATAAAAGTATGAAGCTTTAAAACTTAGGTTTACCAAACCTCCAAAGGCCTTCAATAAACCTTTAGAACTTTTTATTTGGTTTTTGAGGTCTTCTCTACGGGCAAGCTTGAGTTGATAAACAAATCCGTCTGCATCTTTTAAGCTTATAACTAGCCTGTCGATAAGATTATCATAGAAAATCGCTTCAACTTTATGCGTGTTTTTAATGTTGAGCCTGTTAAATCCATTTTGTACGTTACCATAAAAAATATTCCCAAAATTGGTACCCACAAAAAGATTGTTGCCTTTTCCTTTTGCCAAGGCACTTATGTATTCTCTATTTTTTAACTTTAAATCATATTGATAATAATGATTCTTCGGAATAATAAATACCCCATTTTTAAGCGTAGTTACCCAAATGTTACCTTGAAAATCAAACAGGGTTTTGCTTAGTGAAAAATCTTTAAATAGATGCTGCTTTAGCTTAAATCCACTATTTGATGATTGAGCAATAAATAAGCCTCGGTTTGTACTAAAGTAGATATCATTACCGATGCTTTTTATATGGCGAATTTCTAAATTTTCGAGTCCTTCTATACTCACTTTATTAATAAAAGCTTGCTGGCTTTCATCATAGCTTAAGTAAATGAGTTTACCGTTTTGCACATAAAACAAATACAATTTATTATTTATATAAAACAGATTTAAATTTTTGATATTATTTTGTTGACTTGCAATAGGTAAATGAGGAATAACCTTGAGTTGGTTGTTTTTTATTGCTTTAAGCTGATGGGTGTTGGTGAGGTAATAAATCGTTCTGGTGTTAGGGTTTTGAGCCGAAGTTAAAACTAAGTCTAGATTGATTTGCTCAAGCGTTTGAGTGGGCAAATGTAAACTGCTGAGGCCGGCTTGACTCAATGCATAAATATGTTCTTGATGCTCGTATAGTTGTGCTAATTTTCCTTTTAATTTTTCACTTAAATCGGCAACGACCATTAAACTATCGTGTTGTGAGCGTAGCAATTGCCCGTAAAGATTTATGCCGTAAATACTACCATTAGATTGAATTAAACTAAAAACGGTCTTGCCCTTTTGTTGACTAGAATTAATATAGTCGAGATTCTTACCTGTTAATTTATAAAGTCCTTTATTAGCCGATAGCCAAATGTTCTTTTCATCATCTTCAATAATGTCATAAAAAGTTTGATCGGGTAATGTGTTAAGGGTTTGCAGCGAAAAATAGCTTGGTTCTTGAGCCTGAACCAAAATTATTGAAAAGAAGAAAGTTATTAATACAATTGTTTTTTTCACGGTCTTATTTAAGTGATAAATATAACCGAATCGGATGAATTTGAAACCAAAATCTTTTAACTTATTACAGATAAGGGATGAATGCTTTATTTAAGTTGCTAAATCGAAAAAGTAATTTGTTAGGATAGTAACTAAGCCAATAATTTTTTATCACAAAATTTTGTTTTCGTAAATTATATAGGCTTGATATATCTTACATTAATTCAATTCGATTGATCAACAACTTAAAATGCTCTTCTTACTTATTGGCAATTAAGAAAGCGATTTCTTCTAAAGATTGACCCGAGAAATTGGATTTGTTGAGTTTACGTCCTCTAAAACTAGGGAACATTTCATCAAACCGAATTTTGATTTCCTGCCATTGCTTAGTTGTTTTGAACACTGCCTTGTAAACGTGTGCGTCTTTTGAATTTTCTTTAATTCTGAATTGATATGCTTTGCCATCTCCATAAACTTTTAATAAGAAGCTATGAAATTTACCGATTCGCCTTTTGGGAAGTGGGTAGTGCACCGAACAGAATCCGCCGTTGTTTTTTAAGGAGACTTTACCTGTGAAAACTCCGTTGCCTTCTTCGTTTACTTTGACTTTGATGTGACTATAAGACACTCCCCATAACGGTATCATTAATTGTACTCCAATTATATAGTTTTGAGGCTGCTGTAAACGTATAAATTGTTTCGAATTGAGTCGAATCATTCATTTTTTTAAAATACAACAATAAACATTTTTAAAAAAATCTTCTAGAGATATTTTATTGTCTCTCCGTAATGAAATCAGGATTTATTTGCTATTAAAAGTAGCGTAGGCAAAAAGTAATTTGTCGGCAAATAAGCTAGCAGCTAGAATAAAAAAAGAGCATTGTTTACCAATGCTCTTTTTAAAAAGGTGTAGCCTTTGTTATATATCATCAAAACTTACATCTGTAAATTGCTTTGGGGCTACATTATTCTCTATCTCGTTCTCATATTCTTTCTTAAAATCTTTTTGGTGGCGCTCACTAATCACTTCTTCACCTTTTTCATCAATTATGTATTGAGTCATTTCTTTTAAGATTTCCTCAAAACCAGCAAAATCTTCTTTGTACAAATAAATCTTGTGCTTTTTGTAATGAAAAGATCCATCTTCATTCGTGAATTTCTTGCTTTCGGTGATGGTCAAGTAGTAGTCATTGGCTTTGGTTGCTCTAACATCAAAAAAGTAAGTTCTTCTTCCTGCTCTTAGTACTTTTGAAAAAATTTCTTCTTTCGGCATCGCTCCGTTTTCACTCATAGTCAAATTTAATTTGGTTATACGTTATAGTTGCTGTCAAAAATCTTAAAAAAATTAACAACCGGCAAATAAAAGTTACTTTTCTTTTTCGGCCAATTGTTTGTTGTAAAGGTCTAAATAAGGACCATTTTGATTCATTAAATCTTGATGTACCCCTTCTTGAACAATTTTACCATCTTCTAGCACAATTATTTTATCGGCATTTTTAGCAGTCGATACGCGATGACTAACCATTATCATAGTTTTATTTTTGGCAACGCGGTAGAGATTATTTAGTATTATTTCTTCTGTTTCAGTATCTACCGCCGAAAGACAATCGTCAAATAATAAGATTTCTGGTGATTTAATTATGGCACGTGCAATAGAAACCCTTTGTTTTTGACCACCAGAAAGAGTAATTCCTCTTTCGCCCAAAACAGTTTCATAGCCTTTGCTAAAACCAATAATATTTTTGTGTACATAAGCGTTTTTAGCCGCTTCAATAATTTCTTCTCTCGTCGCATCCACTTTTCCAAACTGAATATTATTGGCAATGCTATCGCTAAATAAAAAAGCATCTTGAGGCACGTAGCCAATGGCTTCGCGTAGGTTGTTTAAATTTAATTTTTCAATAGGAACATTATCTATGGTTATAGTTCCTTCTGTGGCATCATATACCCGAGCAATTAATTCTAATAAGGTAGATTTACCCGAGCCAGTTTTACCTATTATAGCTAAGGTTTCTCCACTATTAATTTTAAATGAGATATTTTTTAATGCTTCAATATTGGTTTCTTCATAAGTGAAATTAACGTTCTTAAACTCAATATTGCCATCTATGGGAGTTTTACCTTCATTATAATTCTTTATGGATGGCTCTTGTTGTAAGAATTCATTAATTCGTTTTTGGGAAGCCTCTGCTTGTTGAACCATATTGGCCACAAAACCTACTGTTGCTACTGGCCAGGTGAGCATATTAACATACATTAAAAACTCAACGATAACTCCAAAATTATCAATTTCCCCACTAATTACTTGGTTTCCACCGATATAAATTACTATAAGATTACTAAAACCAATCAATAAAACCATCAACGGAAAAAAGAAAGCTTGAACCCGAACTAGGTCAAGGTTTTTATTTTTACTAGAATCGGATAAAGAAACAAAGTCTTCATTGACTTGATTTTCTAATCCATAACTTTTAATCACACTAATTCCGCTAAAACTTTCTTGGGTAAAGGTATTAAGTTTAGAAAGGTACAACTGCACAACGCTACTACGTTTGTTGATTGTTCGGCTTATTTTATAAATGGCGATTGATAAAAAAGGCAATGGGACCAAGGTATAAAGAGTAAGTAGAGGAGCGGTTTTGATCATATAGGTAATAACCACCACAAATAAGGTAATAGTGGTAATGCTGTACATCAAAGCTGGGCCTACATACATACGAACTTTAGAAACATCTTCACTTATGCGGTTCATTAAATCTCCTGTTCTATTTTTTTTATAGAAATTGATCGATAAGTTTTGGTATTGTGTGTACACTTCGTTTTTTAAATCGAACTCAATTCGGCGAGAGACCACAATAAAGGTTTGCCGCATTAAAAAAGTGAAAAGCGCAGAGAGCAAGGTAGCCCCTAGAATTATTAAGATATTGTTTAAAAGTTCTTTTTTGACCAATGCTAAATCGGTTACCTCGCCGTTCACATATTGTTCAACTACGTGAGTAGAGTCTCCTATAAACTGTGGAACGTAAACCGCGAATATACGGGCGGCTACCGTTATCACAAGTCCTAGTAATAGACTCCATTTATACTTGACAAAATATTTATTCAGGTGCCGTAACTCTTTCATTCCTTTTTGTAAAGTCAATTTTAAAAGATTTTTATTTTTAGATTAAAAACCTAATTAATCTGTAAACAATATGTATTTTTGCAGTACAAAATTAAGACATTAATAATTTAAATTTTATACTATGAATGCTGAAATATTAAATGCCGATGAAATTAAAAAGGTAGCGCCAGTTTTTGGTCAGCTTTCTTTTGATGAACATGAGCAGGTGGTTTTTTGCTATGACAAAGATACAGGTTTAAAAGCTATTATAGGAATACATAACACAGTTTTAGGTCCGGCTTTGGGAGGTACTAGAATGTGGAATTATAGCAGCGAATGGGAAGCATTAAATGATGTGTTGCGTCTTTCTCGCGGAATGACTTTTAAAAGTTCTATTTCTGGTTTAGATCTTGGGGGAGGAAAAGCAGTTATTATCGGTGATGCCAAAACCCAAAAGTCTCCAGAATTGATGCGTCGTTTTGGTAAATTTGTTGATTCCTTGAGTGGAAAATACATTACGGCAGAAGATGTAGGTATGCAAACCGAAGATATGGATACCGTTCGTGAGGTAACTAAATATGTAACCGGTATTTCTGAGCATTTAGGAGGATCAGGTAACCCTTCGCCAGTTACAGGTTATGGTGTTTATATGGGTATGAAGGCTGCTGCTAAATATAAATTTGGAACAGACAAGCTAGAAGGTAAAAAAGTACTTGTTCAAGGAATAGGAAATGTGGGTGAAACCGTGGTGAAACATATTCGTGAAGAAGGAGGAGAAGTATTTATCTCAGACATCAATCAAGAGCGTTTAGAAGCAGTACAACAAAAATACGGAGCCAAAATTTATACTGGTTCAGATTTGTACACTGCAGATGTTGATATTTATGCACCTTGTGCTTTAGGAGCCACAGTGAATGATGAAACCATAGGTAAATTAAAAGCACAGGTAATAGCCGGGGCAGCAAATAACCAATTAGAAAATGAGGCTAAACACGGAAAACTACTTCAAGAAAAAGGAATAGTTTACGCACCCGATTTCTTGATTAATGCTGGAGGTGTGATTAATGTTTACGCCGAGTTAAAAGGTTACAATCGTCAAGAAACAATGGCTAAAACGGAGAACATCTATAACACAACCCTAGAAATTCTTAATAAAGCCGAGGAGAGTAAAATGACAACCCACCAAGCTGCTCTTAAAATTGCGCAAGAGCGCATTGAAAAAAAGAAGCAAGAAAAGTAAATCAAATACCGATTTGCAACAAATAAGTTTTATTTTTGCAGGGCGAATTTTAATTCGCCCTTTTTTAATCTTTTAAATCAAGTTCTTTATTTATCTATGTTAACAAGAAGACATATCCGTGTAAAAGTAATGCAGTCTTTCTACGCATTTACACAATCCAAAAACCAAAATTTGGGTGCAGAAAAAAAGTTTATCTATAAGAGTATGGAAGATATGTATGACCTTTTCTTACTAAACTTAGATTTGCTTCTACAGGTAAGAAACAAAGCCCAAGATTTCATAGAAAAATCACAAAAGAAATTTTTACCTACTGCAAAAGACATCAATCCTAGTTTAAATTTTGTAGACAATAAATTCCTTAAACAATTAGAGCAAAGTGGCCAGTTAGAAGAGCTTATAGAAGACCATAAGTTAAACAATTGGCATCAAGATGACGAATATGTGGCCATACTGTGGGATTTAATCAAAGAAGATGAACGCTTCATAGCCTACTTAGATCAAGAAGCAACAACCTATAAAGAAGATAAAAAAATTGTTACTTATCTTTTTAAAGAAATAATTGCACCCAATGATAAGCTTTATGAATATTTAGAAGATAAAAAATTAACTTGGTTAGATGATTTACCTTTGGTAAATACTGCGGTACTTAAGTTGATAAGCAAGACTAAAGAGACTCAAGAACAAGTAAGAATTCCAGCTTTATTTAAAAATGAAGAAGATGAGGAATTTGCTATAGATTTGCTCGAAAAATGCTTGTTGAATCAGGAATATTATAGTAATCTAATTCAAGATAAGACCCCCAATTGGGATAAAGACCGTATAGCGGATATTGATAGCATTTTATTAAAGATGGCTTTATGTGAGTTTTTAAAATTTCCTTCTATTCCTGTAAAGGTGAGCATCAACGAGTACCTTGAGATAGCTAAGGAATATAGTACGCCTAAAAGCAGTATTTTTATCAATGGTATTTTAGATAAATTATCTAAAGAATTAAAAGAAAAAGGAGAATTAAATAAAGTGGGTAGAGGCTTGATGTAGTTGAAACTTTTTTCTTAATTTTAGCTCCGTAAAAATTATATTTCAACAATTAAAAATTAAACACAATGAAAAAAGGATTATTGATTCTTGCCGCTGTAGCGGGAATTACTTTCACTTCTTGTAAAGAGAATGCCGCAGACAAAGTTAAAGAAGAAAACCAAACAGAAGTTGCTGAACGCGATGCAAAAGCTACTGGAACACCAGTTATGCAATTCGAGTCAGATTCCCATGACTTTGGTACAATTAACGAAGGTGATATAGTAGAACATACCTTTAAGTTTACAAATACTGGAGATGCGCCATTGGTAATTTCAAATGCAAAGGCTAGCTGTGGTTGTACTGTACCTCAATGGACAAAAACTCCTGTGGCCCCAGGTGAAGCTGGAGAAATAAAAGTTAAATTTAACTCTTCGGGTAGACCAAATAATCAATCTAAATCTATCCGCGTAAGCGCTAACACGGCAAGCGGTCAAGAAACCTTGAGAATTAGAACTTTTGTAACTCCTAAAAATGGAGGAGCAGCTCAACAAACTGCAGGAAAAGCAGCAGCTGGACACGAAGGACATAACCACTAATATTTTATAATGGATCAAATATCAAGTTTTTTACCTTTTATTGCGATTATCATCGTTTTTTATTTCTTCATGATAAGACCACAACAAAAGAGGCAAAAAGAAGAAAGGAACTTTGGTGAAAGCCTTAAAAAGGGTGACAAAGTTGTAACCAGCGGTGGTATTCACGGCAAGGTTGTAGATTTTAGCGAGAAACTAAATGCGGTAATTATCGAAACTGGTGCTGGAAAAATTACCGTTAATAAAGCTTCTATCTCAATGGAACTAAGTAAATTGGTTCAAAATCCAGAGAAGGAAACTAAAAAGTAACTATAGCTTTCTATAGTAAAAAAAATCCCAAATTTAAATTTGGGATTTTTTTTATGACTTTCGGTATTTATCGTGCAGCCCCTTTAAGGCTAGAATCATTGGAGTTATTTTTTCTAATCTCGAAGTTTTAGTAGAAGCTCGTTTAGCCTCGGAAATGTACTGGCAATATTCCCGTTTTTTTCCAATGCTTAGTTTTTCAAAAGCTGTTTTTAGTGAGGTATTGTTATCAAAAGCAGCTTGAAGTTCTGGAGGAATCGTAATAGTTGTTTTTAGACTGGTCTGGCTTTTTACTCCAGTTTGTTCAATAGCTATGGCTTCCAGGATATAGGCTTTTATTTCCTTTTCAGGAATCTGATCTCCTGCTTTAAAGCGAATCTGACGCAGATTTTTTGTTTTACCTTCTTGAGCGTTGATGAGTAAAGACTGGTTTTTCTGCAATAGACTACCTTTAAAAAACCATAGCGCACAATGGTTTTTAAAAGCACCTAACCCGATTACATTTTTATTATTTATTGTATAAACAGGAGAACCCCATTTAATCGTTTCTTCAAGGGGAGTCTTTAATAAAAGCATTCGTAATTGTTGAAGTTGTTTACTCCAATTTTTATGCTTGGTTATATATTCTTTAATTGGATTCATTTCAGGTAAAATAATTACATACTTCAAATTTAGTATAAAAAAACAACCAAATTTAATATTATAAATTTGGTTGTTTTTGTGTTGAATGAATTGACTGGTTTTATTTTTTGTACTGCTGGGCAGTTAACTCTGCAATCTTTATAATAACTTGTGTAGCTTTAATCATACTTTCAACGGGTACATATTCATAACGACCATGAAAATTATGTCCGCCGGCAAAAATATTAGGGCAAGGTAATCCCATATATGATAATTGAGAGCCATCTGTACCTCCTCTAATAGGTTTTATAAGCGGTTCAATGTTTAATTCTTTCATCGCTTGTTCAGCAATATCAACAATATGCATAACGGGTTCTACCTTTTCACGCATATTAAAATACTGGTCTTTTATTTCAATACTTACTGCTTCTCGTCCGTGTTGCTCGTTTATTTCTTTGGCTAGGTCTAACATAACCTTCTTTCTAGCTTCGAAATGCTCTTTATCGTGATCGCGTATAATGTAATTTATACGTGTTTCATCTACTTCACCCTCAATTTTGGTTAAGTGAAAAAAGCCTTGGCGTCCTTCTGTGTGTTCTGGAGTTTCTAATCTTGGTAAGGAATTGATGAAATCTTGAGCAATATACATGCTGTTAATCATTTTTCCTTTGGCATAACCAGGGTGTACAATTTTACCAGTAATTTTAACCTGTGCGCCAGCAGCGTTAAAGTTTTCATATTCAAGTTCACCTACTTGGCTACCATCCATTGTATAGGCCCATTCTGCAGCAAATTTTTTAACATCAAATTTATGTGCACCACGTCCAATTTCTTCATCTGGAGTAAAACCAATTTTGATATCTCCGTGCTTTATTTCTGGATGCTCTACTAAATATTTTACTGCAGTAATAATTTCGGTAACTCCCGCTTTGTCGTCTGCACCTAGTAATGTAGTACCGTCTGTGGTAATCAAAGTCTGACCTTTGTACATCAATAAATCTTCAAAATAATCGGGCGACAAAACAATATTTTGTTCCTTGTTAAGTAAGATATCTTTTCCGTCATAATTTTCTATTATCTGCGGTTTGACATCTTTACCAGTAAAATCTGGTGAGGTATCAAAATGTGATATGAAGCCAATACTCGGCACGGGGTGTTCCACATTACTTGGTAATGTTGCCATAATGTAGGCGTGCTCATCGATACTAACATCTTTAAGTCCCATATCTTTTAATTCTTGAACCAGCTTATTCGCTATATCCCATTGTTTTTGGGTGCTTGGGGTGGTTTCAGAATTTGGGTCACTCTCAGAATCTATGGTAACATAGCTTACAAATCTTTCTATTAGTTCTTCTCTATTAATCATAAAGCATAAATTTTGGTAAAAGTACATAATCAACTAGCCGAAAGCAATTTTAGCTCCTTAAGTTTCATAAAAAAACATTGGTTTTTTATTGCATTTAGTCTTGCCCTTATTCAATTTAAATTATTTTTGCATAAACCTATTATTACCATGTATACCTCTTTAATAAGGCCTTTGCTTTTTAAATTTGATCCAGAAAAAGTACATCATTTCACTTTTAAGACTTTAAAGTTTGCTTTTAAAATCCCTGGGGTAGAGCAATTTTTTAAAAAGCGTTTTGCTGTAAACGATAAAAGTTTAGAGCGAGAGGTATTTGGCTTAAAATTTAAAAATCCTGTAGGATTAGCTGCGGGTTTTGATAAAGATGCTCAGCTTTTTAATGAATTAGGATCATTAGGTTTTGGTTTTGTTGAAATTGGTACTTTAACCCCGAAACCCCAGGAAGGAAACCCAAAGAAAAGACTTTTTAGGCTTAAAGAAGATGCTGCTATTATCAATAGAATGGGATTTAATAATCAAGGCTTAGCATCCGCCGTAGAGCGATTAAAAAAGAATAAAAAACGGGTTATAATAGGCGGTAATATTGGTAAAAATAAAATTACGCCTAATGATCAAGCTCTCTTGGATTATCAAAAAGGTTTTGAACAACTTTTTGATTATGTAGATTATTTTGTAGTGAATGTAAGTTCGCCCAATACACCAGATTTAAGAGCATTACAAGATAAAGAGCCATTAAAGAAAATACTTTTTGCTTTACAAGAACAAAACAAACAAAAACCAAAACCTAAACCCATATTGCTAAAAATAGCACCAGATCTTAGCGACGAGCAGTTACTGGATATTATTGAAATTGTACAAGAAACCAATATAGGCGGAGTAATTGCTACTAATACTACAATTTCTAGAGAAGGGTTGCAATCTGAAAATAGAAAAGAACAAGGTGGTCTTAGCGGAAAGCCCTTAAAATCGAGATCGACTGAAGTTATACGCTTTCTTTCTCAAAATAGTAAGCAGTCTTTCCCAATAATTGGGGTAGGAGGTATTCATTCTGCCAATGATGCTTTGGAAAAATTAGAAGCCGGAGCCAGTTTGGTTCAACTTTATACCGGTTTTATTTATGAGGGGCCGCGTTTGATTAAAGAAATAAACCAAAAACTAAGCGCTAAAAAATAATGATTGAAACCCTGCTGTCATTTTGCGCGGTAGTTTTTTTACTGGCACTTTCACCAGGGCCCGATAATATTTTTGTACTCACACAAAGCTTGGTTTATGGCCGTAAATATGGTATTGCTACTGTTTTAGGATTAATGATAGGGTGCTTAGTGCATACTAGTCTAGTAGCTTTTGGTTTGGCCGGGCTACTAAAGAAGTATCCACAAGCCTTGTTTATGGTAAAAGTTTTTGGAGCAGCCTATCTGCTTTATCTAGCCTATAAAATTTATCAGCATAATGCACCTATTCGGCTAAACGAAAAAAAAGTGGGCTTTAAGTCAACAGCGGCACTTTTTAAACAAGGTTTCATAATGAATATTTTAAACCCTAAAGTGGCGTTGTTTTTTTTGGCGTTACTTCCTCAATTTTTGTTTAGTGAAAAGATGACTTTTATCTTGCAAATTTATATACTGGGGTTGCTTTTTATTGTTGTTTCTTTTTTAGTTTTTTCATCTTTTGCATTCCTTGCGGCCGCTATTTCAAGGCGAATTAATCAAAATAACAGAACTTTTATATACCTTAATTACCTTCAAATAGCAGTATTTGTAGGAATAGCCCTATTTTTGTTTGTCTGATTTTTCTTTATGGATTTGTAGCATAAGTTATTTATTTTAAACAGAACGTGTATCTTTGGGCGTATGAAAGAAATTAAGCTTATTGAGTGTCCTAGAGATGCCATGCAAGGCATTAAATCGTTTATTCCTACAAGTCAAAAAATTGACTATTTGCAAGCATTGCTTCGCTGTGGTTTTGATACTTTAGATTTTGGTAGTTTTGTTTCACCCAAAGCCATTCCACAAATGCGAGATACGGCAGAAGTACTCGCCGGACTTGATTTGAGTAAGACGAAAACAAAACTATTGGCCATTGTTGCCAACTTGCGTGGTGCGCAAGATGCCGTTCAACATCAAGAGATAGACTATTTGGGCTATCCTTTCTCTATATCAGAGAATTTTCAAATGCGTAATACGCATAAAACCATAGAAGAATCTGTTGAGCTTTTGCAGGAAATAATTAACCTGGCAGATCAACATAATAAAAAAGTAGTGGCTTATCTTTCTATGGGTTTTGGAAACCCATACGGGGACCCGTGGAATGTTGAAATTGTTGCAGAATGGACCGAAAAGCTAGCCCAGATGGGTGTAGAGATTTTATCATTATCCGATACAGTTGGCACTTCTAATTCAGAAACTATTTCTTATCTCTTTTCTAATTTAATTCCGGCTTATCCTAATATCGAATTTGGAGCTCACCTGCATACCACCCCAGAGGCTTGGCATAATAAAGTAGATGCCGCATTTAAAGCGGGGTGTAAACGCTTTGATGGTGCTATTCAAGGTTTTGGAGGCTGCCCAATGGCCAAGGATAAATTAACGGGAAATATGCCAACAGAAAAAATGTTGAGCTATTTTAATCAACAAAAGACCGAGTTTAATGTTAAGATGACGAGCTTTGAATCGGCATATAATATGGCTACTCAAATTTTTAAAACCTATCATTAAAGCTAAACTTCTGGCTAATGAAAAACTACAGTGTACGGCTTACTCTATTTTTTTTTGCGCTATTTATATCTGCAAAAGGTATAAGTCAGATTCAAGATTCTAGTAGTTTTTATTTAAACGAAGCAAAAAAAATCTATAAAAACGACTTATATAAATCAGCTTCTTTAATCCAGAAAGCCGAAACATTTTTAGAACGTTTCCCTAATGATAGTTTAAAGGGACTTGCCTGCAAAGTTAGAGGCTCTATAAGTTATATTCGAGGAGACTATGCAGAGTCGTTGAAATATAACCAACAGGCACTCTATATTTTTCAAAAAACTGATGATAAGCAAAATCAGGCGCTAGCTTATAATGGTTTGGGTTTGGTACAGCAGGCTTTGGGAAGGCATCAACAGGCGGTAGATTATTTTAACCAGGCTCGAGATGTTCAAATCAAAGAGAATCCAGCGTTTTCTTTAAATGCAGGAATGTCTTATTTTTATTTAGGCGATTATAAAAAGGCGAGGGAACTTTATCTAGAAACAAAAAGCAATTTAACCAATCCTAATAATCATATTTACCTAAATACACTGAATAGGTTGGCAGAATTAGATTATGTTGAAGGTAAATTAAACCTAGCAGAAACAAAGTATCTTCAAGTACTTAATAACCCATCGGTAACCAATTATGAACGCATTTTTGTACTTCACGGTCTAGCCGAAGTGTACGCCAAGCAAAATAAAATAGATCTTGCTATTGGTACAGCAGAGCAAGCCAAAAGAGAATCAAGCGCCTTGCAAGCAACTTGGGATTTGAAACGCAATACCAAATTATTGGCTAAATTATATCAGAAAACAAAGAATTTGCCAAAAGCCTTAGAAAACTTGACGCTTCATTCACAATTGAGCGATTCGCTCTATAACAAAGAACAAGCACAAATTGTTGGTTTGTTAGAGCTAGATTTAAAAGAAAAAGAGAACCAATTACTACAAGAAAAAAATAAGGCATCTCAAAATCAAATAAAATCGAGAAATAGTTTATTAATCATTGGTGGCCTATTCTTACTGTTGACTTTGTTTTTTATGTTTAAATACAGAAAAATTGGTAAGCAAAGAGCACGGCTTATTACTGAATTGAATCGAAAAAATAAACATTTAAAAGAAATAGATGAGAATAAAAATGTCCTATTCTCAATTGTTTCACATGATATACGTTCACCCATTGCTGCCATGACGCAGTTAATGGATGATACCGTGTTAAGCAGCCTGAGCTATAATGAGAAGGAAGAGGCATTTAAAGAAATACGCTTACAGCTTACTCAAACTTCTCGTATGCTAAATAATTTACTGGTTTGGGCCAATAGTCAGATTAATGGCCAGATAAAAAGCACATTTGAGCCCCTGGATATTCAGAAAGAGATGACAGATGTTTTAAGTGTTTATAAAATTCCTGCAAAATATAAAGAGGTTCATTTAATTCATAATTGTATAGAACAAAAGTCAATTGTAAAAATACAAGTGGCTCAACTTCATGTAATCTTGCATAATATTTTAACAAACGCACTTAAGTATACAAATAAGAAAGGCCGTATTATTATTAATTATGATACTAGCGACAAAGACAAGATCACCCTATCGATATTGAATGAAGGTGAGGAAATGCATCAAGATTTAATTGATTCTATTCAAAACATCAATCATTTAGAGCCTGTTAATGTTAAACCTAGCGCGAATAGCTTTGGTTTAGGATTAAAATTGGTTAAAAAATACGTTCTAGAAAATAACGGAAGTTTAGAAATAATACCCCATAGCTTTACTGGAACAGAAATAAAACTAACTTTTAGTTTAGAAATAAATTAAATTTTTAAAGTTGGTATGAAGCATAGTGTATTTACTATTCTTAAAGACTATTCTATAATTTTCTTTAATTAAATACCGTAAAAAAAAGCCTATTTCTTATTCATTAATATCGTACTTAAATAATAATAAATCAATAGGGCTAGTGTAAAATTAATTTCAGTTTATTCAGGTTGCTGATATTTATTCAGAAAAAAAAAGACATGATTCATTATAAGTAAGCATAATAACGTATTTTTGCATGCAATTAAACTCTAATTGCGATGACTGCACACAACAACAAAATAGTAGGCGAAGGATTAACTTATGATGACGTATTGTTGATACCCGCTTACTCAGAAGTTCTTCCGCGCGAAGTAAGTACCCAATCAAATTTTTCTAAAAATATTCAGGTAAATGTACCTATCGCTTCCGCTGCGATGGATACCGTAACCGAGTCACAAATGGCCATAGCCATGGCTCGTGAAGGCGGTATTGGTGTATTGCATAAAAATATGACCATTGAGCAGCAAGCACTAAAAGTTAGAAAGGTAAAACGCGCAGAAAGCGGAATGATTATAGACCCCGTAACTTTACCACTTTGGGCTACCGTTCGCGATGCAAAAAATCAAATGCGTGAGCATAGTATTGGTGGTATTCCTATAGTGAATGAGGCTAACGAACTTATAGGAATAGTTACCAACCGAGATTTAAGATTCGAGAAAAACCTTGATCGTCCCATAAAGGAGGTGATGACTAGTGAAAATCTAGTAACAGTTGCAGAGGGTACTTCGCTAGAGGATGCCGAGGAAATATTACAACAAAATAAAATAGAAAAATTACCTGTAGTAAATCAGCAAAATAAATTAGCTGGCTTAATCACCTTTAGAGATATCACAAAATTAACCCAAAAACCAATTGCCAATAAAGATAAATACGGGAGGTTACGTGTTGCAGCTGCCATAGGGGTTACACCCGATGCTGTAGATCGTGCAGAAGCTTTGGTAAATGCCGGTGTAGATGCGGTAATTATTGACACGGCCCACGGACATACAAAAGGAGTGGTTGAGGTTTTAAAACAAGTAAAGTCCAAATTCCCTAATTTAGACGTTGTAGTAGGAAATATTGCAACCGCTAGTGCTGCTAAATATTTGGTAGAGGCTGGTGCAGACGGAATTAAGGTAGGTATCGGACCCGGATCTATTTGTACAACTCGAGTTGTAGCAGGAGTAGGTTTTCCACAATTTTCAGCAGTTTTAGAAGTAGCACAAGCCATTAAAGGGTCTGGTATACCGGTAATTGCAGATGGCGGGATACGTTATACAGGGGATATCCCTAAGGCTATTGCAGCAGGAGCAGACTGCGTTATGCTAGGTTCACTTTTAGCCGGTACAAAAGAATCACCAGGAGAAACAATTATTTATGAAGGAAGAAAATATAAATCTTACCGCGGCATGGGCTCTGTAGAAGCCATGCAAAAAGGATCAAAAGATAGATATTTTCAAGATGTTGAAGACGATATAAAAAAATTAGTACCAGAAGGCATTGTAGGTAGAGTACCTTATAAAGGTGAGTTGGTTGAAAGTATGAACCAATTTATTGGAGGTCTTCGCGCAGGTATGGGATATTGTGGTGCAAAAAATATTAACACCTTAAAAGAAGAAGGTAAATTTGTAAAAATCACATCGGCCGGTGTTTTTGAAAGTCATCCGCATGATGTGACCATAACCAAAGAAGCGCCAAACTATTCGCGCTAATCAATATTTACAGAAAGACAATAACCCTAGTTTTTAAATACTGGGGTTTTTTTTGGGTATTCCTGTTTTACTTTAAAACAGGCCGGGCTTTCACTACTCGCTTTGTTTTTTCTTAAAAACAAGAGCTCAAACATGCCGTTCAATCCCTAATACAAAATTACTTTTAAAGTTGAAAAGCTAAAAAATTGCATAGGAGGCCCATTAGTATAGCTATCCCGTAGCTTAATAAAGTGCCTATAAGTATATATTCAGTTAATTTACGGTCTTTAGCTTTCGTAAGATCACTAAATCTGAAAATTGATTTTGCCGCAAGCAAAAACCCTATGCCTTCCCAGTGTTGCGTAATAACAAACAAAAAGACCAAAATCCTTTCGAGCATACCAATATATAAACCGGCTTTATGTAAGCTTTCATCTTTTTTTACCTCCGTTTTAGGTGTGTAATAGGCCAATGCCGTTTTAATGGCAAATGCACACGGGAAACTAAGAAAAAATAGGCCCGTACCATATAACCATAGCACATCAGGCAAAATAAAATCTTCCCAATTAAAAATATCATGTTGATATCCGTAAAGTAATGAAACTAGAAATATAGACACAAAATGTAATGCTTGATCGGTAAAAAACCAAAAGCGCCGATTGTGTTTTTTCTGTAGATATAATTTTAATAGGTCGATTAACCCATGGCTTAAAACCACTAGTAAAATCACATACCAATAACGCCAATGTGCCAGGAAAAGTAAAGACAAACCAGTATGTACCGCCAGGTGCAGATAAAATTTACCCGATTTTATTTTTTTCTTTTCCTTGCTGGCTACCCAGGCATCAGGTTGTAGTAAAAAATCACCTAAAAGATGAGCCAGTAATAATTTTATAAATAGTAAAATCATAGGTTTAAAGCCTTTACTTTTTCTTTAAATAAAGTATCAAATTCTTTTAGAACGCCCCAATGTGAACGCTTAATACGCTCGCTCACTGTATTTTGCTTTATGCCTATTTTCTTGCCCAATTGCTCTTGGTTTAAATCAGGATAAGTGTAAAGAAGGCTCACGATCTCGGCCGTGTTTTTTGTCCATTGTGATACGGGTATTTCGCAAAGTTTAAAACCTATATTAATTTCTGCATCAAATTTTTCGTTTCCCGTGCGAATTGCAAGATTTTGTTTAGAATTTTTAATCTTGTCGAGTAATCTACCAGAACGCAAATAAGCACTTCCTTGTCGGGTTAGCAAGCTATCGCCTTGAAAAGTAATTTCGCCTACTCCTATAGCAATGCGAGTTTGAATTTGACCTATCTCAATTAAGTGTGCTTTTATCTGCAGCGCTATTGCAAAACTATTTTCGGGTTGATCTAATTCAATTTGAAAACTATCTCCGCCAAACAACTCATAGGTTAAATTTAAACGAGTAAATATAGAACTGAGACCGGCTATAAAAAGCTGAGGGTCTTTTAGATCCTGAGAATTTATAATATCGCCTGTTAGTATGGCTACCATAGTTTAAATTTTTATATTCAAATATCGTTAAATTTATTGATATTTATAATTATCATATTTAAATACGATATCTTAAGAATTAGAGCTATACATCAGAAATCTAAAAATACCGTAATTTATAATAAAAAAAGAATAGCTTTGTTTAAAAAAATATGCAGGATATTGTAATTAGTTTTGCTGCCATTATGGGTGGTATAGCAGTACTATTGGGAGCTTTTGGAGCTCATATACTTCAACGTAAACTAAATGTAGACCAGCTTCGTAGTTTAGAAACGGCAATTCGGTATCAAATGTTTCACGCACTAGCACTACTATGGTGCGGTACCAGTTTGTCGTGGGAAGATCGATTTAGTATCGCTCTGGTTTGTTGTTTCGCAGTAGGTATTCTACTTTTTTCAGGAAGTATTTATGGTTTAATATACTTGGGGTATAAACAGAAGCCTAAAAAATTTTTAGGTCCAATTACCCCTTTAGGAGGATTGTTTCTAATAGTAGGGTGGGTTTTGTTGGGATTAGAATATCTTTTATAAGTTCTAACCCAATTAAAAACGGCACTATAAGCCTTTAATAATGGTTACAACCTTTGTTTAAAGTGCTATTTGAACCTTTTCTTCTTTCAATAATTCTAAGTAAGGAGTACTAGAAAAGTGCTGTTCACTAAAGCTTTCTTTATGTTCAGATTTTGTTTTTCGGCGCTGTACTGCGCGCGCAAAACGGCGCAAATCGTTTTCAGTATTTAATCTTAATCCAGGAACTTCAACGCTTTGACCAGCTTCATCTTTAGCTACCATAGTAAAGTAGGATGAATTGCAATGTTTTTTCTGTTGGGTTTTAATATTTTCAGCTTCAACGCGAATACCAATAACCATTGAACTTCTACCTACGTAATTAATAGAAGCACGCATGGTGACCAACTCACCAATTTCAATTGGGTTTAGAAAATTTACCTTATCTACACTTGCCGTCACGCAGTATGCCTCGCTGTGCTTTGAGGCACAAGCAAACGCAATTTGGTCTAATAAATTTAAAATATAGCCTCCATGTATTTTGTTATTAAAATTGGAGTGAGAAGGGAGCATAAGTTCTGAAAAGGTAACTTGAGACTCTTTAATTGTTTTATATCTTGTTTGCATATTTAGTTACTGAATTAACGTCTAAAATGGGGGGAAGATGAGCGTTCAACTTTAGTTACAAAATATTTGGTATCTCCCCAAAATACAAAAGTACCAAATCTTTCTATATAGGTGAGTTTTACATATTCTCCTTGGTAATCTTTAAGTTGTTGAATTACTTCTGTATTTTGATCTAAAACCGAAAACTGAAATATCTGAGCTCCGCTTATGCCTTGACTTATTTCACCTTCCCAAGTTTTTATGATCACTCCACGATTACTGAATTTTATGAGTTCACCCGCTCGTGTACCTTCGCTATAAGGCACAAAATAAATAAAAGCATAGTAGGCTACAGCTAAAACACTAATAACTAAAAGTACAATACTTAATGTTTTCTTCATAAGTTTGAATTTAACGAAAGTTACTGTTTTTCTAATTGTTTATTGGCTTTGGCCCCTAATTTTTTAAGTTTTTCGACCTTTGAAATCAAATTACCTTTTCCTGTTAATTTTTTCATCCCTCGATCGTAAGTTCTTTGTACTGTAGTTATCTGTTGGCCTAATTTATCTAACTCTTCAATTAGTAAATGAAACGAGTCATATAAGGCTCCCGCCCGGGTAGCTATTTCAATTGCGTTTTGTTGCTGCTTTTCGTTTTGCCACATACTATCAATAGTTCTCAGTACAGCTAATAGAGTAGTAGGCGTAACAAGAATGATATTTTTATCAAAGGCTTGACTGTATAGTTGCGGATTTTCTTGACTCGCCAAAGCAAATGCGGCTTCTATAGGGATAAACAATAAAACAAAATCTGGACTTTGTTCTGGGTATAGCTTTTGGTAATTTTTACCGCTTAAGCTTGAAATGTGTTTTTCAACAGACAGCAGGTGTTGTTTAAGTGCAGCTTTTTTTTCAGATTCTTCTTGAGTATTGCAATAGGTTTCATAGGCGGTAAGCGAAACTTTTGAGTCAACTACCATTTTCTTTTCCCCTGGTAAAGCAATTATCACATCGGGGAAGTAGCGCTTGCCGTCATCTGTGGTAAAATGCTGCTGCACGAAATATTCACTGTTTTTTTGCAAGCCGCTTCGCTCTAATACTCGTTCTAAAATCATTTCTCCCCAATTACCTTGCATTTTAGAATTCCCTTTAAGGGCTTGCGTTAGATTTGTAGCCTCTTCGCTTATCCTTATATTTTGCTGATTTAAAAACTGCAGTTGCTTTTCTAGCGCAGTATATTGTTTGGCCGCATTTAGATTACTTTGGTCAACTTTACTCTCAAAGCTCTTGATTTTTTCTTGTAGTGGGTTGAGCAATTGATTGATTTGATCATGATTTTGTTTGGTAAACTTTTCAGATTTTTGCTCTAGAATTTTTTGCGCTAAGTTTTCAAAATCGGTTTTAAATTTTGCTTGTAAATCAGTTAGTTCTGTTTTTTGAGTATTTAATTTTTGCTGTAAACTTTGCTCCATAAAAAGACTCTGGCGCAGGTCTGATTTGGTTTCAAATAATTCCTTCTCAGCCTTCTTGCAATCGGCCTGCAGATCAATAATTTGCTCTTCATATTTGTCTATTCTGTTCTTGTAATTGATCTCTTGATTTTCAAGTTGGGTTTGGTGTTGTTTCACCAAATTTTTTATTTGCCTTTTACTGATTTGATTATACAGTATGAATAGAATTAAAGCACCTAAAAAAAATCCGCTTAAAGCGAAAATGATAATAATAATTTCATTACTCATAGTACATTATTTAATGATAGCATCCTTAATTTTAAAGCTTTTACTGTTCTTGTCAAAATAAATAAGTTCTGAAGGGAACATTTGATTTAAAATATTGCTCTCTATAACTTGATGGGTTTCGTATTGTTTGACGTTGGCTTGATGTACCAGAATAATTTTATCGCACAATTGTAGGGCTAGATCAATCTCATGCGAGGCAAATACAATTGCTTTATTGGTTTTTTTACTTAAAAAACGCAACGTTTTTAAAACAAATACCTTATGATATAAATCAAGATGGGAGGTAGGTTCGTCTAAAATAATGAGCGGCGTGTCTTGAGCAATCGCCCGGGCAAGCATAGCCTTTTGCAGTTGGCCATCGCTTAAATTAGAACACGAAGCACGCTTTTTATGGGCTATGTCGAGCAAATTAAGCGCTTCAATAACTTTTTTTTTGTCTCGGTTTGTAAGGATCCCTAACCAGTTGGTATAGGGCTGTCTTCCTAAAGCCACTAGTTCTTGAACACTCAGATGGGTTGAAAAATCGGTTTTGGTTAATACAATGGCAATTTTCTTAGCTATTTCTAGAGCAGATAATTGGCAAACAGGGGTATTATTAATACTTACCTTTCCTGATTGAGGAGATAAGTTTCCAGACAGCGTTTTTAGTAGAGTAGATTTCCCCGCTCCGTTTTTACCGATAATAGCTACTAGCTCACCTTTGTTGATGTTTAAATCATCTACTTGTGCGATACATTCTTGGTGGTAGCCAATACTAAGGTTTGTTGTGTGTAAAATCGGCTTGCTCATAACTTAAAAACTCATTTTCTTTTTTCGTACCAATAGCCATATTACTACAGGAGCTCCAAAAAGCGAAGTTACTGCATTAATGGGTAAGGTAAATTGAAAACTGGGCATTTGTGCTATTAAGTCACTTATTAGCATTAGCAAACTTCCTAGAATTATACAGGCAGGAAATAAAAATGCGTGATTACTTTGTTTTATGATAAGTCTTGCGAGATGGGGTACTGCCAAGCCAATAAATGCAATGGGCCCGGCAAATGCAGTGATTGAACCTGCTAAAATACTTGTTGCTAAAATAACTAAAATCCTATTTTTTTTAATCTGTGTACCCACACTTTGAGCATAGGCTTCGCCCAATAATAAGGCGTTTAATGGTTTAATGGTAAGTAAGGAAAGCGATAGTCCTATGAACCAACTAGAAGCAAGCCAAATTACCTCTTCCCAGGTTAAATCTCCTAAACTTCCAAATGACCAAAAAATATATTGTTGCAGTTTTTCGGCGTCGCTAAAATAAGAAAGAATACTAACCGCCGCTGCAGTAAAACTCGCAAACATAAGACCAATTATTAAAATAGCCATGGTATCTCGTACCCGCCTGGCTACTACTAATACAGCCAATAAAACCAAAAAGCTTCCTAAACTACTCGCAATGATAATACTCGTGTTGTTAAATAAATTTATGGTTAATAAACCACCCAGAAATTGGCTTCCCAATATAACCAAAGCTACTCCCAAGCTGGCGCCACTGCTTAATCCCAATACATAAGGCCCGGCCAGTGGATTTCTAAATAGGGTTTGCATCAACAATCCGCTTAAAGCTAGACCAGATCCTACTAAAATTGCTGTAATTGCCTTTGGAAGGCGATAAGAAAGTACGATGTATTTCTCGACAGAATCTTCGGCTTGAAAGGAAAGAATTTTGAGTACCTCTTCAAAAGGAATAGCGGCTGAACCAAAACTAATGTTGATCAGGAAGAAAATTATGACGAGTAGAATACCCAAAAAAAGCAAGCGTTTAGGTTTTTGCACAATATTATGGATTTAAAGGCTTAAAAAATGTAAGGTCATAATCGACCAAATTGGGATGAAATATTTTAATCAAATCTTTTAATATTAAATCGGGTCGGTTGGGGCCCAGTTCATAAAACAGCACTCCACCTGTTTCTCCAGTGGTTAAAGCAATACTGTATACTTCTTTATTCTGATACGCGCTAAACTGACTGTAATGTTGATTGCTTTCAATCAAAGCATTGTAGCTTGTAAAACTACCTGGGGAAATCCAAATATCGGCTTCTTGTGCCTTTGCCAAAACTTCTTCTAGCGCCAGAGAAAGGCTTCCGTTTCCTGTGGTTTTTTTATAAACGTAATTGGCGTTAGCGTCTTGAATTAGTTGTGCCTGCCAAGAGTCTCCCGCGGGGGCATACCAAACATCTTTATATAAACTACCGCTAATGACTAAAGGTTTTGAAAGAGCTTTTTTAGCTATTTTCTTGGCATTAAGGTAATTTGATTCAATACGGTTAAAAATAGAATCGGCTTGTTGCTCTTGATTTAATAAAACGCCAAAAAACTTAATCCATTCGGCTTTACCAAGAGGGGTTTCTTCTACCCAGTCTCCGTTATAAATAACAGGGATCCCATTGCGTTCTAAAGTACTGTATGATTTATTGTTGGCATTGATAGCCGAAGCCACAACCGCGTCTGGTTGTGATGCTAATACTAGCTCTGTATTTAACTGATTTTTATTTCCTACTTCTAAAACTTCGCCTCTTTTTATTTTTTCACGTACAGTATGTGAAGAAATATAATTTAAGTTAGGAAAAGCGATGAGCTTGTCTAATTGTTTTAAAGATTCTAGTGCCGGAATATGAGTAGTAGAAGTAACAATTAACCGATTTAAAGAACGTGGTACGAAAGCATCATAGGTTACACTATCTGGAATCTTGGTTTTATTTTTGGCTATAGCATAAATAAAAACTTTTTGAGCTTTTGGCCAAGGTTGACTAACAGATAGTAAAGTGTAATCATCGTATTTGTTTACCGCAAAACCATTGGCATATTTTAATTTTAAAGCTTCGTTATTATTTTGAAGCGGTGGGGCATGAGTAGCTGAAGCGGAAGTTTGTTTTTTACAACTTAATAAGCTTGTAAGAATTAAAACACAAAAAAAGAATTGACGCATAGTTTGAACTTTATGCAAAAGTAATATTATTTCATTTTAACCACACCTCGGTGTAAAAAATGTTTATATTTGCCCAAATTTTGGTTAAAATCGAGATGTCAATCCGATTTTATTAAAAGGGAATTCCGTTAGAATCGGAAGCTGTTCCCGCAACTGTAAGCTTAGTTTTATAACGCTTTGTAAATATTTCTTCAATACCACTGTCTTTATGATGGGAAGGTTTTTTACAAAGACGCAAGCCAGGAGACCTGCCAGAAGTAATTTTTTAAATCAATTTGCTCGGGATAAGCAAGTATAGGTTATGAGGCAATTTTTATTTTTAATATTACTTTTATTTTTTGGTCATACTGTTCACGCGCAAAAGCGAGAATTGCTCGATTCTGTTGTGCTTAAAGCAAGCAATATTAGAACCCAATCTGTAGGCCAAAATATTGTCGAAATCAAAAGTAGTGAGATAAAGAAATACCGACCACAACTCACAGATGTTCTGAATTTTGAAACGCCTATTTTTTTTAAAGAGAATGGCCTAGGTATGGTTTCTTCACCTAGTTTTCGAGGTACAACGGCGCAGCAAACAGCGGTTTTATGGAATGGTATAAACGTAAATTCTACCTTTTTGGGGCAGGTGGACTTTAATACTCTTTCGGCACATGGATATTCCGATATTTTGGTTCGATCTGGTGGTGGTTCGGCGCAACTAGGCTCGGGTGCAATTGGAGGAAGTATCTTACTGCAGAATCAACTTGATTTTGAAAAAGGCCATCAACTCTCCTTAAACTCTTCCTTAGGTAGTTTTGCCACTTTTAACCAAAGTTTAGATTATCAATGGTCTAACCAAAAAATTAGTGCTCAAGTGGGCGGTAATTACGTGCAATCTGAAAATGATTATCCGTTTTTTAATTCTAATGCCAAAAATGAAAATGCAGCTTTTAATCATTTAAATTTTTATTTCAATGCTTCTGTAAAGCTTAATAATTTTCATAAACTTACTTTTTATTCAACTGCATTTAATGGCGAACGACATTTCCCTATTTTAGAATCCACTCAAATCCGAACCAAATATCAGGATGAGAATTATAAAAGCCAACTTGCTTGGGAATATGTAAAAGGTAAATGGAGTGCCAAAGCGCGCAGTGCCTACCTACAAGAAAAGTATACCTATTTTCAAAACATAGAGCGGCCAAATTTAAAAGATCACGGCACCGCCAAATCTTTAGTGAGTATACTTCAAACTGGTTTTAAACCGAATAAAAACTTGTATACAGAGGTTCGTTTAAATTTACGCAAAGATTGGGCAGAAGGTACAGCTATTACTACTGCTTCGCGCGATATTAGTAAGGCTTATTTTTTTCTTAAACAAAATCTTTCAAAAAATTTGATCTATCAAGCTCAAGTAAGCTTGCAGCACACAAAAGATTTTGATATGCCCGTACTTTATCAAATAGGATCTCAATACCAATTGAAAAGAAATCATAGTATAAAAGCTAGTTTTTCAAAAAATTACCGCATACCTACTTTTAACGATTTATTTTGGCCCGGTGCTGGTAATTTAGATTTGAAACCAGAGACCTCAAGACAATTTGAAGCGAGTTATAGTTTTAAACACAAAAGATGGCAATTCGGTTTAACCGGATATAACATTAAAATCAGCGATATGATAAGGTGGTTGCCAGCCGAAGCTGGGGTGTGGAAACCTTTAAATACAAATAAGGTGCGCACGAGAGGGATTGAAGGAAACGCAGCCTATAAAACTACCTTTAAAAAATTTGAATTTCTAATAAAAAGTATCTATGCCTTTACCGAAGCTACTAATTTAGAAACAGGGAATACGCTTATTTATGTTCCTAAGCATAAGTTGACCGTTAAATTAGACCTAATTTATAAAAACTGGAATTTCATTGCTCAAACAATTTATACTGGTAAAGTATATACCCAAACCAATAATAGCCAAGAAACAGCCCTTAAAGCTTATCCTGTTGCCCAGGCCAGTTTGAGTTATAACTCATCAAATACTCTAAATTGGGAGTTAGGGGCACGGGTGCGTAACCTTAGCAATGAAAATTATTTTGTGGTTAATTATAAGCCAATGCCAGGAAGAAATTTTGAAATTTTTTTTAATCTAATTTTATAATTACAAATCTTATGAAACATTTTTTTAAATCTTGGATACTGCTAGTTGCAGTAAGTTTAACTATTATTTCTTGTAATAACGACGACGATAACTCGGGTCTATCTACCCCGCAAGGTAAGTACGACTTGGGCTATATTATTTCAAACGAAGGTAATTTTGGGTCGCCAACTGCTAGTTTAAGTTTTTTAAGTGCCGATTTTGCTACCTTAGAAAATGGTATTTATGCCAACGCCAATAATGGGAATCCTTTAGGTGATGTACTCAATCATTTTACGACTAATGAAGACTTAGCATTTTTAGTACTTAACAATAGCAATAAAATAGAGGTGGTTAACCGATTTACTTTTGAAAAAGTAGCCACGATAAGTGAAGAAATTGAATTACCAAGATTTGCTGCGGCAGATGATAATGTATTGTATATAAGCAACAGCGGTTCACAATCGATTACAGTTTATTCTTTAACTGATTTTAGTTTATTACGAAAAATAGAATTGAACAAGAGTGTAGAGCAATTAGAACTGACAGACAACTATTTATTTGTTCAAAACGCTTCTTTTGGTACAGGAAAAGAAATAACACCAATAAAAGTATCAGACTTTAGTGTGGAGCAGGCCATAAGTTTACCCGATAACATCAAGGCTATAGAAGAGGAAGACGATATTCTTTATGTTTTGCACCAATCAGGGGTAAGTAAGTTTAATATCAATTCAAAACAAAAAATTACTACCATTCCTTTTGCAGATGGTTTCACTGGAGTTTCAAAATTTGATGTTGAAGATAATTTTATTTATTTCATCCAGGGAAGCAGTATCTATAAAAATGCTGCCAATGCCGATATAATGACCGAAACCGCCTTGGTTGATACCAATGCAGATGGAGCAAGTTGGGGTGTTGGTTACGGATTTGCCGTAGAAGAAGATCATATTTTTTATACCGATGTTAATGGTTTTACCGAAAATAGTGATGTGATGATTTACAACCTAGAAGGTGAACTTATTCAAAGTATAACCACAGGAATAGGGGCAAACGGAGTTGAGTTCAACGATTAATAATATCCAGTTCGCTTAAATAACTTTTGCAAGTAAATTATAATGCATAAAAATCCCCTTTTTAGTTTATGGCTAAGAAGGGGATTTTACTTAAATAAGGCAATAAAAAGTTGGTTAAGGGAGTTCTTGAGCGCCAATAAACATCTTATTATAATAGTTTAATTTTTGGTTACTATTATACAAATGTTTTACATCAAATTCTCTAACAATAGGAGTCGGTTTTCCAACACCAGATATATCATCTAAAGCCGCTTTTAAAAGGGGCTCTTGCTCATCTCCTAAAACGCCTAAGTTCCCGAAATCTTCTTCTATAAAAAGCTGTGGTTCTATACCATTAAAATAATCGGTAAAACCGTTTTTATTGATAGATTTTAATACTAAAGGTTGCATAGCGTAACTGTGATTAATAGAAAGATTAGAACCATTTCTGGAATAGTTGTCAGAATCGTATAAGGTAACTGAGCCTTCAAACTTTCCTCTGGTACTGTCGCCAATTTGTATGACGTTGATATAAGGCTTTAACCCACTGATTAATAACTCACTAGCTGATGCCGAATTGGAAGTAGTAAGTACATAAACTTGATTTAAATTAAGACTGTTTATACTTGCACCATTACTAAGTTTGTTGTTGAAAAAACGCGGTACATCTTCAAAATTGCTATTGTAGCGCTGGGTAATAAAAAGTTCTTGATTAAATTGACCGGTAATCATGCTGGCTAA
This sequence comes from Mesonia sediminis, assembly GCF_042684705.1. Taxonomy (NCBI): domain Bacteria; kingdom Pseudomonadati; phylum Bacteroidota; class Flavobacteriia; order Flavobacteriales; family Flavobacteriaceae; genus Mesonia; species Mesonia sediminis. The sequence continues at coordinate 190,658 of NZ_JBHULZ010000026.1, read as the reverse complement.
ATCATTACACATTTCAATACTTCCTCCTGGATTATATCTTAAATCAATCACCAATTCTTGAATATTAGCGGCTTTAAAATCAGCGAAAGCTGTATTTAGTTCATTTTCAAAGCTGGTAACAAAACCATTATACATAAGATAGCCTACTGGGGTTTGTCCACTATTAATTACTTTACTTATAAAAACAGGATTTTCTGTATACTCAATCATGTTTAGCTCTATTTGCTGGTCTAAACGTTCTAACTGTCCTTGTTTTAACTCTGCCAAGCCAATACTGTAACTATCTTGGTTTAGCAGTTCTTGGTAATTGTTTTCGCTTAAATCAATTCCATTAATCCTGTCAAAAAGCATACCACGGGCAACACCTTTATTGGCAGCGGGAGTATTGGGTAAAACATAGCGTACATATCCAAATACGCGGCTGGTGCCAGAGATTCTTACTAAACCGAATTCCATACCCGTAGTAAGGCTTATATTGTTGAAGCTTTTTTCTAATGCTCTAAAGTCACTAACTATAAAACTAAAGCGATCTCTATTACTCAATAAGCTTTCAAAAAATTGGATAGGATTAGCCTCACCTTCTAAGAATGTGCGGTAACTGGCATTATCATTAAAGTAATTATTGGCCAATTGTGGCACATCTGGCTTATATAGGTAAAATTGATTTAATCCTTTATAAATAAAGTCATTTATCTCTTCACTAGAAGCTGGAATTACTTCGTCGTCTAAATCTGAAAAACAGCTGGTTAAACTTGTGAAGAGGCTTAGTAAAAATAGAGGGATATAAAGGTTTCTTTTCATAGCTAGCTTTAATTTTATGCCTAAAGATAGCTACAAATTAAAAACAAATAGATTTTTGTAACAAAAAATATAGCGAATCGTTACAACTATACAAAGCAAAGTATTTTGAGCGAAAGAGAATTTTTAGAGTTTATTACTGGCGTTAAAGATAAAATGTACCGCCTATCGCTACGCCTATTAATATCAAAGGATGCCGCTCACGATGCTACTCAAGAGGTGATTTTGAAATTGTGGAAAATCAAGACCAAATTAAAAGAGTATCATTCACCTGAAGCTTTTGCAATGACCATGACTAAGAATTATAGTTATGATCAATTAAAGGCTAAACGCAATAATCAAGTGCGCCTAGTGCATACCAACTATGAAGACAACCAACAGAGTTCTTTGCAGCGCCAAATAGAGGCAAAAGATGAACTCAAGCAGGTTCAAAAAATTATTAGTAATCTAAGTGAGCAGGAGCAACTCTTAATTCAATTGCGCGATGTCGAACAATATAGCTATGATGAAATGGAAAAAATAAGCGGTTTAAAGCCTACGGCTATGCGCGTATGTTTATCACGTGCTAGAAAAAAAATAAGAACAGCAATGCTAAAGCAACATGAATATGGAGTTAGAAAATAGGATAGAAGAATTGATTGATAAATATCTAGAAGCCGAAACAAGCCGTGAAGAAGAATCGGTTTTGAAAGCATATTTTAAACAAGAATCGGTTGCGCCACACTTAATTAAATATAAGCCTATTTTTAGCTGGCAGGAGGCGGCAAGGCAAGAGGAATATATAGAGCCATTACCGCAACCTAAGGTAGAGAAAAAGTGGTATTACCGTCAGATAGCAGCGGTGCTTATCATTGGTTTTACGGCGCTGGGAGGCTTTTTTTTCTGGCCACAGCCACAAAAAGAAAAAGTGTCTTATGCTAATCAGAAATTGGCCTACGAAAATTCTAAGGATTTATTGGCTTTGCTGCCTGAAGCGCTCAAAGCTAGTCGAATGAAATTAAATTATATTAAAGTATTGCCAACAACCACAGAAAAAATTATTAAAATTAAAAATTAAAAAACTATGAAAACTAAAATTGTATTTCTATTGGCTTTTTGTCTTTACCCTATCCTAAATTGGGGGCAGGCCAACTTTACCAAGTATGAATCGATGAAAGAGGTAAGCGCCATGGTGATTACCCAGAATATGTTTAAACTGCTATCTGAAATAGACTTAGATACGCAAGATCAAGAAACCCAAGCTTATATTGATTTAATTGAAAATCTTAAGGATATTAAAGTGTTAACCACTAACAATGTAGAAATTGGTACCGATATGAATACCGATTTTAACAGCTATGTTGAATCTAGTCAGGTAGAAGAGCTTATGCGTTTTAAAGAAAAGAGTTTGCAAGTAAAGTTTTATTCTAAACCAGGAAGCAAGGAGGGTTTTGTAAGTGAATTATTAATGCTTATGACCGGGCAAGAAGAGGGTGAGCCCATTACCGTAGTAATGAGCATTCAAGGAGATATAGATTTAAAACAAGTTTCAAAATTAGCCAATGATTTAAAGGTTCCTGGGGCTAAACAATTAAAAAATATCAAATAATATGAAATCAATTTTTCAAATATTCTTTTTACTGATTTTAGGTGTACAATTCAGCGGTTGTAATCAAGAACCCACCTTGCAAAAGTATTTTGTGAACCACCAAAATAATGAGAACTACGTTATGGTAGATTTACCAGCTGGTATGTTTTTAAGCTTTAATGATGAGCTGGCCAATGCAGACCAAGAAGCCATAGAGAGCATAAAAAAAGTTAGCGTTTTAGCTTATCCGTTAAACGGATCTAATACAGCTAATTATGAAAGTGAGGTGGCTGTTTTAAACAAAATACTATCCCAAGAGAAGTATAAATTACTTATGAAAATTGGAAATACTACTAAAGGTATGCGAATTGCTTATTTAGGAGAAGAAAAGGCTATTGATGAGGTGGTGTTTTTTGGTAACGATAGTGACAAGGGATTCATTGTTGCAAGGGTTTTGGGTGAAAAGATGAATGTTGGGGAGCTAATGAAATTGGTTGGAAACTTAGAAAATGGAGATATAAAATTAAATCTTAAACAATTTGAAAGTACACTCAAAAAGCTTGATGAAATCGAATCATAACTTAAATAAGTAATCAATAAAAAAGCCAGTTTTATGCAAAACTGGCTTTTTTTCAAACTAATTAAACAGAAACTTAACTTAAAAAACTATATTGTCATAGAAAATAATTTAGTGTCAGGCTTATTACGTTGCAAACGCCAATCAAAAGCCATACAAGCGTTACGTACAAAGGCTCGGCCTGCCGGGGTGATTTCTAGCTCTTTTCCAGTGATACGAATTAGTCCATCGCTATTCATTTCATCTAGAAGTTGCAAGCTATCGGGTAGTTTTTCAAAATAATCTACTTCATTTTCCCAATTTGTCTTTAATTGACACATAAGGTTTAAGATATGTTTGCGAATTACTAGGTCTTCTTGGTTTAATATATGTCCTTTTACTACGGGTATTATCCCTTCTTCAACCATTGCCTGGTATTTTTCAACGCGTTTCTCATTTTGTGCAAATCCGTACCAACTGTCGCTTATAGAAGATACCCCTAAACCAATCATTAATTGTGTTTTTGAAGCGGTATACCCCATAAAATTGCGGTGCAGTTTATGATTTTGCATTGCCATATACATTGAGTCAGATTTCAGTGCAAAATGATCCATACCAATTTCAATGTATCCAATTTCCTCTAATAAAGCCTTACCTAACTCATACTGCTCTCGTTTAACCGTTGCTTTAGGCAGGTCGTTCTCATTAAAGCCACGCTGTCCATTCCCTTTAATCCATGGCACATGGGCGTAACTATAAAAGGCAATGCGGTCTGGTAATAGTTCTTTGGTTTTCAAAATAGTTTCTTTAACCGCATCGGTACTTTGAAAAGGTAGACCAAAAATAATATCGTGACTTACCGAAGTATAGCCTATTTCGCGCGCCCATTCTGTAACTTTTTTTACGTTTTCAAAAGGTTGTATTCTATTAATAGCCTTTTGTACTCTAAGATTATAATCTTGTACCCCATAGCTAACGCGTCTAAAACCTAAATCATATAAAGTTTGTAAGTGTGCTTTGGTTGTATTGTTAGGATGCCCCTCAAAACTATATTCATAAGTTTCAGCTCGTGAAGCAAGTTTAAAAATACCTTCTATTAGTTGCTTTAAGTTCTCTGGCGAAAAAAAAGTTGGAGTTCCTCCACCTAAATGCAATTCTTTAATAATTGGTTGGGCTGGAAGTAAATTACAATATAAACGCCATTCTTTTAAAACACTTTCTAAGTATGGAGTTTCTACCTCGTGTCTTTTGGTAATTCTTTTATGGCACCCACAAAAAGTGCAGAGTTGTTCACAAAAGGGTAAATGTATATAAATACTGATTCCCTCTTGTGCGTTACTTTCTTTAAAAGATTTTATAAATGTACTTTCCCAGGCTTTAGCAGTAAAACTGGACTCGTCCCAGTAAGGTACGGTAGGATAACTGGTGTATCTTGGGCCGGGAATATTGTATTTTTGTATTAAGCTTTGTGTTTTCATCTTTATTCGTGTAAAACCAAAAAGGGTATTTCTTTCGGGTAAGTAATATTTTTTTCAACAGGTTGAAAAAGCAAGTTTTGAAAAAGATAAACATTTTTGGCAGGAAGCGCTATCATCTGTATGTCTTCCAAATTAATGAACTCTTGTAAGGCCTTACAAAGTGAGTTTTTTACGGTAAATTGAAAACTATGGGGCAAGTACCTAATATATTCTTTTAAACGTGCTTTATTACTACTTTGGAAAGCTGTAAGCGAATCGTTTTTTTTGGCTACATATAGGACACTTAAAGCCGAATGATTTAAATGAAGAATTTCGGCTAGATTTCTAAACACTCTTTCTTTGCTAAAATTCGAAAAATCTGTAGGAAAAACTATTTGCTTCGGTTTTTTGTATTTAGTTTTTTCAGGCACCACCAAGATTGGGCATTGAATACGCTTAATTACATCTGCCGTGTTGGTGCCAATAAGACACTTTTCATTATTTGAAACACCTTTTGTACCCATTACAATATAGGTTATTTTCAACTGATTTACGATTTGTCGTAGTGTTTCAATTAAAAAACCAGTTTCTATATGAAAATTTATTTGTTCTGATTGTAGCGGAAAATTTTTGGCAATCTTTTCTTTAAGCTGCTTTAATTTATCTTCACCAACAGATATTTTTTTATCAATAGCTATATTTCCTGAAAACTCAAGGCTTTCTTCTTCTTGAGTGGAAGATTCAACGTGAACGATGTGAAAAACAACATTTACCTCCTTAAAGAATGCTAAACTATACTGTATAGCGTTCCAAGAATTTTCAGAGAAATCTGTTGGGATTAAAATGTTCATCACTCAATTAATTTGACAGCAAAAGTATGAGGATGAGACAAGTTAAAGAATGACAAAAATCAGTTTTGAATTATTCTACACAAGAAAGTCCCTTTTTATCTAATATTTTAATATTTCTACCATCAATATCAATCAATCCGTCTTTTTTAAATTGTGATAAAGTTCTAATTAAACTCTCAGTGGCAATACCAGCTACACTAGCTAGATCACCTCGCGATATTTTTATGGTCTCTTCTTGCTTAGGGTTTAAAACTTCTAAAAACTGTAAGATGGTTTGCGCTGTTTTTTTTCTCACCGAACCGTATGCCATTTGTAAAAGTTGTAATTTGGTATTTGATAACTTTTCATTCATAACATTCATCAGTTCTAAAGCTAACTCCTTATTTACCACCAATATTTCTTTAAGTTTTGTTTTAGAAATTCGGGTAAGTAGGCAGTTTTCTACAGCAGTAGCTGTTTCCTCATAGGCGGTATTTTCATCAAAAGAAGAGAAGCCTAAAAAATCATCTGCTTGAAAAAGAGCAGTAATAAGCTCTTTTCCATTAACGGCCATGCGTTGTGTTTTTACCACACCTTTAATTATAAGGTAAATAAAATTTGCATGTTCTCCTTCTTGATAAATGAATCTGTTTCGTTTTACTTCTATCTCTTCACCAAAGTCGTAAAAGTAATTCTTCAGTTCATTTAAATTCCGTAAATCCAGAGCTTCTTGAGGTAAATCTGCAGAGTCTTTATTTCTTTTTTCTAGCAGCAAAGATTTAGCTATACGACTATTTATGGCCGCTAATAAATCTTCTTCCTCAAAGGGTTTAGTGAGGTAATCGTCTGCTCCGAGATTCATACCTGTACGCACTTCGGTATGATCTGTTTTTGCAGATAAAAATATAAACGGAATTGATTTTGTTTCTTCATGCTCTCCTAAGGCTTTTAAAACTTCATATCCATTAAGTTCTGGCATCATTATATCACAAACAATAATTTGAGGGAGGCTTTTTTGCGCCAGATCTAGCCCTAATTTTCCATTTTTGGCCGTTATAACTTCAAATCCAGATAATTCCAGAAGTTCTGCTGTATTTTCTCTTAAAGCTTGATCGTCTTCTATTAATAATATTTTTTTCATCTGCCTTTTTGTGGGTTTTTAGGTATTTTTAAGGTAAATGTACTGCCTTTATTTTCTATACTTTTAAATGAAATATCACCTTGCAAATTTTCGAGGTGGTTTTTAATTATATTTAAGCCGATTCCTGTTCCTTCTGCAATCAAAGCATTCTCTGCTCTAAAGTAGCGGTCAAAAATAAACTTTTGTTCCTCTTTAGGAATCCCAATACCTTCGTCAATAATAGCTATATAGAAATCTGATTCATCTTGATCGAACTGAATATTGATTTCAGAATTCTCTTCTGAGTATTTTATAGCATTGTTTACCAAGTTGGTTAACGCTAGGGTTAAAATTTTTTCATCAAAATAAATCTCTATGCCATCGATGTTTTCTGGGTACTTGATATTTTGACCGTTCTTAAGAACCATATTTGATTCATAAATCACCTCATTGATAACTTTACTTAAAGGAAACTGAGTAAAGGAGTAACTTACCTTACCGGATTCAATCTTTTCTAGAGAAAGGAAATCAGTCAATATATCATTAAGGTACTTCACTTTTGACTTTATCGTTCTAAGATGTCTATCTCTTTTATCCTGCTGATTTTCTAGAGTGTACTTTCCCGCTAAAGTTGCCGAGGTTAAAATACCGCTTAAAGGCGTTTTAAACTCATGCGAAACCATAGATAAAAATTTGGTTTTTAAATCGTTTAATTCTCGCTCTTTTTGCAGTGCATTTTTTATTCTATTTTCTGCCTCAAGTCTTTTTGAAATTTCAGATTTTAGGTTGTTTACTGTTTGTTGCAACTGTAAAGTCCGCTTAGCTACCATATCTTCTAAACGGGAATTTAATTCCCTTATCTCTAATTCGGATTTTTTACGGACACTAATATCAATTATCATAGCCATTATGTAGGTTTCGCCATCTAATTGAATAGGATTAAGACCAATTTCAATAGGAAATTCACTTCCGTCTCTTTTTTTACCATATAGATCTCGTCCAAAGCCCATACGTCTTTTCTCTTGATTTCTCATGAAATTACTAGCATACTTGGTATGAGCATGTTTATAACGATCTGGTATCAATACTTCTAGTAATTTGCCCTTGAGCTCTCCAGCCTGGTATTGAAATAAGTCATTGGCAGAAGTATTACTGGCTACAATGGTTCGGTTTTTATTAACAACAACAATACCTTCTGAAACCGTTTCAAAAAGCAATTTAAATATGTCTTTGTTTTGAGAGGCAAATTTTTCCATAAAATATCATTAGAAAAAAATCAGAAAGCTTAGTTGATATTTATCATTTGAGCAACCTACTAAATTTAGTAACTTTGTCTATAAGCACGTAAATTTATGAAAACTAATTTTAATTCGCTACTACAAGGTAAACAACTTGTTTTAGTAGATTTTTATGCCACATGGTGTGGGCCGTGTAAGGCCTTGAACCCCATTTTACAAGAGGTGAAAAAAGAGGTTGGTGAAGCGGTTAAAATAATAAAAATAGATGTAGACAAGAATCAAAATCTTTCTCAAAAGTTTCAAGTGCGTGGGGTACCTACTTTAATTCTTTTTAAAAATGCTAATCCGGTTTGGCGTCAATCTGGGGTAGTATCTGCAAACGACTTAAAACAATTAATTCAATCTAACTTATAAGCATGAAACAATTTATAGATCATACATTATTAAAACCAACGGCGAGCTTACAGCAAATTGAACAACTATGTAAAGAGGCTAAAGCAAATGAGTTTTTTGCTATTTGTGTTAACGGTTGTTGGGTTAAACAAGCCGTAAGTTTTTTAAAAGATTCTGATGTAAAGGTAGCAGCAGTTGTAGGTTTTCCGCTAGGGGCAATGCATACCAAAGCCAAAGTTTTTGAGGCCAAGCAGGCTGTGGCAGATGGTGCACAAGAAATTGATATGGTGCTGAATTTGGGCGATTTGAAATCAGGAAATTATCCAGCTGTAGAAGAAGATATTGCCGCCGTAAAAGAGGCTATAGGTGATAAGACGTTAAAGGTTATTTTAGAAACATGCTACCTAGAAGAAGAGGAAATTGCAAAAGCCTGTGAGTTGGCCGTGGCTGCTAAAGCAGATTTTGTGAAAACTTCAACGGGTTTTGGTAGCGCAGGAGCTACTTTAGAGCACGTAAAACTAATGAAATCTTGTGTGGGAGAAAAAGCTGAAGTAAAAGCGAGTGGAGGGATAAGAGATCGAGCCACCGCCGAAAAATTCATTGAAGCGGGAGCAACACGGATAGGTACCTCTTCAGGGATTAAAATAGTAACCGATATTTAAATTATGAGTATTCACTTAGAGGCAAAAGAAGGGGATATTGCCGAAACTGTTCTCCTACCAGGAGACCCCTTACGAGCAAAATGGATTGCCGAAACCTTTTTAGAAGATGTAGTATGCTATAATCAAGTTAGAGGAATGCTAGGTTTTACTGGAACTTTCCAAGGGAAAAGAATTTCGGTGCAAGGTACAGGTATGGGTATACCCTCGGCCTTGATTTATTGTACAGAGTTGATTCGCGATTATGGAGTTAAAAAACTTATTCGGGTAGGCTCGGCTGGAGCTTATCAAGAAAACATTGATTTGCGTGATATTGTAATAGCTATGGCGGCGTCTACTACTTCTGGAATGAACAAAAATAACTTTGGTCAGGCAACTTTTGCTCCTACAGCAAACGCCGATTTATTCCTAAAGGCGGTTGAAGTAGCAAAGCAAAAGAATATTGCTTTTAAAGCCGGTAATGTGTTATCTGGTGATGTTTTTTATGACGATGATCCCAACTATTATAAAAAATGGGCGCAGTACGGGGTTTTATGTGTAGAAATGGAAACCGCTGGCTTATATACCATAGCAGCCAAATTTAACGTTCAAGCTTTGGCTATTCTTACCATTTCCGACTCCTTGGTTACCAAAGCAGAAACCTCTCAAGAAGATAGAGCTAGCAGTTTTAATCAAATGATTGAAATTGCATTGGAATTAGCATAATCTATTGAAGTATATAATTCAAATTAAACCTACCTATTGGCGGGTTTTTTATTTATAATTTAAATTTTATGAGCTAAATATCAAATACGATTAATTTTCTTTTAAATTAATTGTATTTTTATAGGTAATTAAGGTTTGTAACGATGTTGGTAAGTTGCTATGATTTATGCTGAAAAAGCCTCAAGTTTTTTTAATACCATTCTATATTTAAAAATTAACTATTATGATAAGAAACGCACACGAAATCGATTTTCAAATTTTTGGAGAAGAAATGCAATATGTCGAAATAGAGCTAGACCCGCAAGAAGCGGTGGTCGCAGAAGCTGGCTCTTTTATGATGATGGATGAGGGAATTCAAATGGATACCATTTTTGGTGATGGCTCTGATAAGAATAACGGTTTTTTTGGTAAAGTATTAGGCGCTGGTAAAAGACTACTAACTGGGGAAAGTTTATTTATGACTGCTTTTCAAAATGTTGTTACCGGAAAAAAAAAGGTAAGTTTTGCTTCTCCGTATCCTGGGAAAATAATAGCTATAGATCTTAATCGTTTTAATCATAAGTTTATTTGCCAAAAGGATGCTTTTTTATGTGCGGCCAAGGGTGTTTCAGTCGGAATTGAATTTTCGAAAAAAATTGGAAGAGGCTTTTTTGGTGGTGAAGGTTTTATAATGCAAAAATTAGAGGGTGATGGGATGGCCTTTGTACACGCGGGCGGCACTACGGCGGTTAAAGAACTTGCTCCGGGTGAAAAATTAAAAGTCGACACTGGTTGCATCATAGGTTTTGATGCTAGTGTAGACTATGATATTCAATTTGTTGGAGGTATTCGGAATACTTTATTTGGAGGAGAGGGAATGGTGTTTGCTACGCTCACAGGACCAGGTACGGTTTACATCCAATCTTTACCGTTTAGTAGATTAGCCAGTCGTGTGTTTGCTGCAGCACCTCAAGGAGGAGGAAAAGATAAAGGAGAAGGAAGTATTTTAGGTGGTTTGGGAAATCTGCTTGACGGAGATAACAGATTTTAAAAACAATAGAGCGATTATTCTTTTACGGATTAATGTAAAAAAAACAAAAAAAAATCCTGAGTCGAAAAACTCAGGATTTTTATGTTTTCTGCTTTTCTAGCTTATTTTGCTTTTTTCATTCCTTCTTCAATCATACTATAGAATTGATCTAACTTAGGAAGTACTACAATACGTGTTCTTCGGTTAGCAGCTTTACCGCTAGCGGTATCATTTCCAGCGACAGGCACATATTCTCCACGGCCAGCAGCAGTCATCCTAGCTGGGTCTACACCAAACTCATTCTGTAAGATTCTTACAATAGAAGTTGCACGCTTTGTACTCAAATCCCAATTATCTTTTATACAAGAATTGCTAATAGGGTCGGTATCGGTATGGCCTTCAACCATAAACTCAAAATCTGGTTTGTTTTTAACCACTTTAGCTACTTTGCCTAACACTTCTTTTGCACGATTAGAAACTTGGTAACTTCCACTTCTAAATAAAAGTTTGTCAGATATAGAAACAAATACTACTCCTTTTTCTACGTTGATTTGGATATCCTCATCGTTCAAGTCGCCCAATGCTCCCTTTAGGCTGGTAACTAAAGCTAAAGTGACAGAATCTTTTTTGTTGATTGCATCACGCATCGTCTTGATTTGTAAATCTTTTTCTCTAATGCTTTCTAATGATCGCTCTAAGTTTTCTGCTCCTTTTTTAGATAGCGTAGCAAGATCGCCTTGATTATTTAATAATGCAGAGTTAGTATTTTTCAGAATGCTAATTTGCTCATTTAAAGAACTAATTCGAGACTCTTTATCTTCAAGGCAAGAATTAAGTTTTACGGTTGCTGTGTTTAATAAATCTTTAGTTTCTTGTTGCTTGGCTTCTAATTCTGCATATTTCTTTTTAGAAACACAAGAAGAAAACAATAATGTAATGGCTGCTGTAGCTAAAAAAATACGTTTCATAGTATGTTTGTTTGTGTATAATTTAAAAGCCAAAGTTAATTATTTTACCGAGTCTTTTAAGCGGATTAACAAATTTTTAATGGCAACTTACAACTGGTTAAACTTTTTCTTTTTTTGTACAAAGTACTTGTAGACTATAGAGAAATTACTAGGTTTAACCTGTTGGGTGTGCCGAATGGTTTTACGTTTTTTGTTGATGTGATTAAAGTTTTTATAAAAACTAAAATGGGCCTGTAATATAGCTTTGAAATGATTGATTTTACCTTTTATTAAAAATTGAATTCCAGCCAATCCGTCTAGTATCATTCGAATAAAAATGGTGATTAAGGCTTGTGGCAAGGATTGATTTTTCAATAAATTGTATAAAGAATTCCTGAAGTTTAAAAATGTTTTTTTAGGATTTGCACTTGCTAAGGTGGCTCCACCTAAATGGTATACTTCGCTTTGGTAGCAGTACTCAACTAAAAATCCTTGAAGTTGTGCACGCCAACAAAAATCTATCTCTTCTTGATGGGCAAAATAATCTTCATCAAAACCACCAAGGTGTTTAAAAAGATTGTTGCGTACTACCAAGCACGCACCACTTGCCCAAAAAATTGGATAATTTGAATTGTATTGACCTTCGTCCTTTTCTAGGGTATTAAAAATTCTTCCTTTACAAAAGGGATAGCCCAATTGGTCTATATAACCTCCTGCTGCTCCAGCATACTCAAAATAAGTAGGATTTTTTAAATCTTTAATTTTAGGTTGTAGAATACCAACGCGTTCATCCTCATCAAACCTGCTTAAAAAGGCTAATAACCAATTTGGAGTAACTGCAACATCACTATTTAGCAAAACCAAGATTTCTTCATTAATTTGTTTTAAACCTAAATTATAACCACCTGCATATCCTAAATTTGAGCTGAGTTGAATGCATTTTACACTAGGGAAAACGGTTTTTAATAAGGTTACAGAATCATCTGTAGACGCATTGTCAATAACATAGATAGTGGCTTCGGGTGAATACTTTATTAAATCGGGTATAAACCGCTTTAATAAATCACGACCATTCCAGTTTAGCACAGCTACAGCTACTTTTTTCATTGCTTTTATTTATAGATAGGGAGTTCAGGTAAAAAATTATATTGCTGTTTATTGTAGTCCATCTTACAAAAATAGTGCGACAGCCCGTTAGTAACCATCAAAAAGTCTGCTTTGAGACTCAAGTTATAGCGAGCAATTTGATCAAAAGTTTCTTGGGTGATTTTTACCTTAGGTGCTTTGCACTCTACAATTAATTGTAAGTCTCCTGTGGTTTTAAAACCTACCACATCATAGCGTTTTGGTAACTGGTTTACTAATACTTGCTTTTCTACATTGATCATTGACCAGGGATAATTTTTTTCATAGTGAAGGTAATGAACCACATGTTGCCGAACCCACTCTTCGGGCGTAAGTATTATAAACTTTTTACGAATGCTATCAAAAATAGCTGTTTTATTTTGTTTATTTTTGAACCTAAATGAATAGGTAGGAAAATTTAAGGCTGTCATAGCAGCAAAAATATATAATTTGCCTGTGCATTGCTTATTAATCGCTTAATAAATCCGGCGAAAGCCAGCAACAAATTTTAATTTATAGAGAATGAAAGAAATAAACGCGGTACTTCGCGATTTAAAGCAAAGAAAGTTTAAAAAGGTTTATTTGCTTATGGGTGAAGAGACATATTATATTGATAAAATAAGCGAATATATAGCCCAGCATGCCCTTACGGAAGAAGAGCGCGCATTTAATCAAGTGGTTTTATACGGAAGAGATATTGAAGTAGACCAAATCATTAGTGAATCGAAACGCTTCCCAATGATGGCAGAACATCAGGTGGTTATTATTAAGGAGGCACAAGAGTTAAATAAGAGCATATATAATCTGGATAGTTTTATTCCTCAACTGCAAGAAAGCACCATATTGGTACTTTGCTATAAATACAAAAGCATCGATAAGCGCAAGGCGTTATATAAAAACATTAAAAAAGAAGGAGTTGTAATTGAAAGTAAACCCTTGTATGAAGATAAGGTGCCGGGCTGGATAATTGAGGAAGTAGCGAGAAGAGGCTACCGCATAGAACCCAAATCGGCAATGCTTCTAGCTGAGTTTTTAGGAACTAGCTTAGGTAAAATTAATAATGAACTCGATAAACTTTGCCTTATTTTGCCAGAAGGCAGTTTAATTACTCCAGCCATAATTGAAGAGAATATAGGAATAAGTAAAGATTTTAATTCTTTTGAACTTCAAAAAGCCCTGATTAGTAGGGACCAAAAAAAAGCTTTTAGAATCATAAATTACTATGCCCAAAACAGCAAAGAGCATCCCATATTAAAAACTATCCCTGTTTTATATAATTTCTTTTCAAAATTATTGCTATTTCATGGTTTAAAAAATAAAAGTAGTCGCAATGAGGTGGCTAGTGCACTGGGTATTTCGCCCTTTTTTGTCAAAGATTTTACTTTGGGAGCTCAAGCTTATTCTATGAAAAGTGTAAGTGCCATTGTGGCAAGTTTGCGCGAACTCGACTTGAAAGCGAAAGGAGTAGGAGCACAAAATTTACCCGCAGCAGAGTTGTATAAAGAACTGCTAATTAAATTAAGAGCCTGATGCAAAAAGCTATCACTTGGGTAAAAGCCGCTCGTTTGCGTACTTTGCCCTTATCTATTTCGGGAATTTTATTGGGAGCGGTATTGGCCCACCTTGAACAAGATTTTCAACTTTCTATTTTTATTTACGCTTTGTGTACCACCTTGTGCTTGCAAATACTTTCTAATTTCGCCAACGATTATGGTGATGGTGTTAAAGGCACCGATAATGAAGAACGGGTAGGGCCAATGCGAGCCCTACAAAGTGGCATCATTACCGACAAGCAAATGAAAATAGGAATGATTTTTTGTAGCCTTTTGTCTTTAGCTTTTGCAGTTTTACTGATTTACTCAGCTTTCGGAAGTGAAAATTTCACCTTAAGCATTTTCTTTTTCCTTTTGGGAATAGCTGCCATAACCGCTGCTATTAAATATACCGTTGGTAAAAGTGCTTACGGTTATAGAGGCTTAGGAGATGTCTTTGTATTTTTATTTTTTGGTTTGGTAGCTGTCGTAGGTAGTGCCTTTTTATTTACGCATCAAATAAAACTCACTTATTTTTTACCAGCCATTGCGGTAGGAGCTTTGAGCGTAGCAGTACTTAACCTAAATAATATGCGAGATCGTTTGAGTGATGCCAATTCCAATAAAAACACTTTGGTGGTTAAATGGGGCATCCGTAAAGCAACAAACTACCATATTGGTCTAATTTTGTTAGCCTTTTTGTGCTTTTTGTTGTTTAATTACAATTTACCTATTCAATTTAATTTAGCTTTAATTCCATTTATACTTCTATTTAAGCATCTATATACCGTGGTACAACACGAAGAGCCAAAAACTTTAGATCCAGAATTAAAGAAAGTTGCCTTAAGTACCTTTATAATTGCTCTAATTTATTTGTTACTTGCGTGGATTTAATTTGTTATAAATTTTTTAATTCATTTAAATTCTAAGTGCTATTGCTTATTTTTAGCCATCAGCTAAGACAATAAAAAACAAAAAATATGAAAATTACATTTTACGGGCAAAATACCCTCGCATTAGAGATCAATGGTAAACATATCATTGTAGATCCTTTTATTACGGGTAATCCTTTGGCAAATGAGAAAGTAGATTTACAAGATTTAAAAGCCGATTATGTGTTGCTAACCCATGCGCATCAAGATCATACCTTAGATGCAGAGGCAATAGCTAAGCAAAATGAGGCAACCTTGGTGAGTAATTTTGAGATTGCCAATCATTACCAAGCAAAAGGTATTAACGTACACCCTATGAACCACGGTGGTAGCTGGGAATTTGATTTTGGAACCGTAAAATATGTAAATGCCGTACACACCAGTTCTTTTCCAGATGGTAGTTATGGAGGGCAACCCGGAGGATTCATCATTGAAGCCAATGAAAAATGTCTTTACATTGCGGGAGATACTGCATTGCATGCCGATATGAAATTAATCCCTTTGAGGCATCAAGTGGATTTAGCTGTTTTACCTATTGGTGATAATTTTACAATGGGCGTAGATGACGCTATTTTAGCAAGCGATTTTATTGAATGCAACAGAGTATTAGGTTGTCATTATGATACTTTTGATGTGATTAAAATTGACCATGACTTAGCGCTTGAGAAATTTAAAATGAAGAAAAAAGAATTGATTTTGTTGCCCATTGGTGAAAGTGTAAACGTTTAAAAGTAAACTCATTGAAAGCAAGATTTATAAAACATTCATTACAATTTAAAACCCCAGGAGGCACTTCTCGTGGGGTTTTAAAAATCAAAAATACTTGGTTTTTGATACTTGAACATCAGGGTAAAAGAGGTTACGGAGAATGCGGTATGTTTGAGGGATTAAGCTATGATGATGTTCCGCAATTCGAAGAAAAATTACAATGGGTTTGTGAGCATATTCATCTAGGCGAAAAACAATTATTAGCACAACTCGGCGAATTTCCAGCACTGTTTTTTGGTGTAGAAATGGCATTTGCCTCGCTGCGATCAAAGACGGGGTTTGAATTGTTCCCTTCGGCTTTTACGCAAAAAGAGCAAGGAATAACCATCAATGGTTTAATCTGGATGGGTGATAAAAACTTCATGAAAAAGCAAATCACCGATAAATTAAACCAAGGTTTTCACTGTATCAAATTAAAAATAGGGGCAATAGATTTTCAAGAAGAATTGCGACTTCTTAAATACATTCGTTCAGAATTTACAGCCAGCGATGTAGAGCTTCGGGTAGACGCTAATGGAGCGTTTTCACCCACAGAGGCGCTAGAAAAATTAAAAAGATTGAGTGATTATGAACTGCATAGTATTGAGCAGCCCATAAAGGCTAAACAAATAGAAGATATGGCCTCGCTATGTGCTGCCACTCCTTTACCCATTGCATTAGATGAAGAGCTTATTGGAGTAACCCAAAGGCCTGCAAAAGAAGAGTTGCTAAAAACCATTCAACCCCAGTATATCATTTTAAAACCTACCTTGGTAGGAGGCTTTGCCGGCTCAAGAGAATGGATTGAAATCGCTGAGGAACAAAATATTAAATGGTGGATCACCAGTGCTTTAGAAAGCAATATAGGACTAAATGCTATTGCACAATTTACCTATCAATTAAACAATGAAATGCCCCAAGGCTTGGGCACAGGTAGCTTGTTTACCAATAATATTGCTAGTCCGTTATACGTTAAAAAAGATCAATTATTTTATAATCCCAACCAGTCTTGGGATTTAACCCTTATTTCTTAAGTTATATGTTTATAGAGCAAGCTTTTCGCGGTAAAACCGATTTTTGGCGTTACCTCATCGGGTCTTTAATTATTGCAATTGTGGCATCAATTGGGCAACTGCCCTTACTTTTTGCCGTGCTGTTAAAAAGTGGTTTTGATCCTATGGCGTTACAAGCAGATCGCTTAATGCAAACCTTAGATAAAAACTTAACCACTTTTTTTATTTTAATCTCTTTTGCTATTGGTTTTATTGGTTTATGGATAGCGCTAAAATTTTTACATGAAATTAATCTAAAAACGATAACAACCACCCGTAAAAAAGTAGATTGGAAACGCGTTCTGCTAGGTTTTTCATTGGTAGGTATATTTACATCGGTAAGTGTTTTGGTGAGTTACCAAATGACACCCGAAAATTATATATGGAATTTTAAACCCGATAAGTTTTTAATACTGTTTGTGATGGCTATTGTATTAGTGCCTATTCAAACCAGTTTAGAAGAATTTATCTTTCGTGGTTATCTCATGCAAGGTTTTGGAGTACTAGCTAAAAACAGGTGGTTTCCTTTAATAATGACCAGCCTAATTTTTGGTTTACTACACATTGCCAACCCAGAAGTTGGTAAAATGGGGTATAGTATTTTGATTTTTTATATCGGCACGGGATTATTTCTAGGAATAATAACCCTTATGGATGAAGGTACAGAGCTTGCTTTAGGCTTTCATGCAGCTAATAATTTAATTGCCATCTTGTTGGTTACTGCAGACTGGACAGCCTTTCAAAGTGAGTCGGTGCTTATAGATATTGCAGATCCCAGCGTTACTTGGGACACTTTTTTACCCTTGATTATTTTGTATCCTATTTATTTTATAATTATGGCAAAAGTCTATAAATGGAAAAACTGGAAAGAAAAGCTAACCGGAAAAATTCAAGTACCTGTATCCGAACGAAATCAATCAATTTAATTTGAATTTCCATTATGCACCCAGATTTTAAACTTAACGGATTAAATTATACTGCCTTTAAAACCCAAAGTTTAAATGAACTTACTGCAGAAAAAAAAGCTTTTTATTCAGCGGTAAATGATTTTATCACCGATTGGCAATCGGCCAATGCTGAGGTTGAAGTGCAAACCTCTGGCTCTACAGGAAAACCAAAGAGTATTAAATTAAGTAAAACGGCTATGCGGGCTTCGGCAGAGGCTACAGGAGAGTATTTTAATCTTCCTGCGCAAACTTCGGCTTTTTTGTGCTTACCAGTGAGTTATATAGCTGGTAAAATGATGTTGGTAAGGGCCATGCAGCTGGGCTGGCATCTAGATTTGGGCTTACCAAGATCAAATCCGCTTGACGCTAACACCAAACAATATGATTTTTCTGCAATGACCCCTTTTCAAGTGAGTCATAGCCTTGATGATTTGCATAACATAAATAAATTGATTGTTGGCGGTGGCGCTTTGTCTAACTTACAAGTACAGGCTGTTCAAGCTTTAAAAACCCAAGTTTTTGAAACTTATGGAATGACCGAAACCATAACCCATATTGCGGCCCGACCAGTGAATCATACCCCGCAAAAAAACGTAGCTTTTACGGCGCTGCCTCAAGTTAGTTTAAGCGTAGATCAACGCAATTGTTTGCAAATTGACGCGCCGCGAATTTCACCAACTAAAATACAAACAAATGATGTTGTGCAGCTGCTCGATGCGCATAGTTTTTATTGGAAGGGTAGGTATGATCGAGTGATTAATACCGGAGGTGTTAAGGTTTTTCCCGAAGTTATTGAGCGTAAGTTGAGTAATTTGCTTCCAGAACGATTCTTTGTTGCTGGTTTACCGCATAAGGATTTGGGCGAACAAGTAGTTTTGGTAGTTGAAACCGCTCCCTCAGCAGTAACCGAACAAGATCTTTATAATAGGTTGAATAATATGAAGAACTTGGAAAAATATGAACTACCCAAGAAAATTTTATGCGTTGCAAAATTTACCGAAACCCACACAGGAAAAGTGCAAAGACAACAAACCTTAGCCAGCTATCTAAATAAAAACGCATAATACTTAAAGAAACTTTTATTTTTTTATTCGCTTAAAGCGGATGTAGTACTCCGCACGGGGATAGCCAATTTCATCAAGGCTTAAATCAAAATCAATAGTTTGCCATTGGGTGTTTAAATCAAAAACTTTATTTTTCTGTTGGTTACCTAGCCGAATGGGCATAGAAAAATTAGGAACATCGGCTACCCAACGACCGAATAATTTACCTTGCTTTTCTTTGATTTGCAATTCAGGTAAGTCGGGATAATTGAGGTATTGAAGAAAAATAGGACTAACCTCTACAGACGTATGCGCCTCAAAAAAAGCCACTACTTCTTGGGTGTTGCTTACTTGATGCTTAAAGTTGAGACTAAAGGCTTTTAACAAAGCCCACCATTTTTTGTCATCATCAATTATACTACGTAGTGTATTTAGCATATTAGCTCCCTTATAGTACATATCTCCAGAGCCTTCATGATTTACTCCGTAGGTGCCAATAATAGGAGATTGGTTATTAATATTTGCCCTAATTCCGTAAAGGTATTTTAGCGCATCCTCTTTACCCCAACGGCACTCCACATAAATTGATTCTGCATAGGTTGTAAAAGCTTCGTGAATCCATAAATCGGCTATATCGCTGGCGCTTATAGAGTTGCCAAACCACTCATGCGCGCTTTCGTGAATGGTGATAAAATCCCATTTTAAACCTACACCAGTTCCCGATAAATCTCTACCCAGATAGCCATTGCTAAATTGATTACCATAGGCTACGGCGCTTTGGTGTTCCATACCCAAATAGGGGGTTTCTACCAACTTGTAACTATCTTCAATAAATGGATAGGCGCCAAATTTCTCATAAAAACAATCCATCATTGGTTTTACTTCCTTAAAATGCTGCCTGGCTTTATCTTCGTTATAAGAAAGCACGTAATAATGTAAATCTAACCCCTTATATTCGTCTTTTATTAAAGTATAATCTCCTACATTTAAAATAATATTGTAGTTGTTAATAGGGTTTTTAACCTCCCAGCTCCAACGCGTGAGATCGGGTGAAATTGCTTTTTTACCCACCAGTCGGCCGTTTGACACATTCATTAATCCATTAGGTACACTTACGTGGATGCGCGCACTTTCGGGTTCATCGCTTAAATGATCTTTGTTGGGATACCATAAACTGGCTCCTGTGCCTTGTACGGCCACACTTACCCAAGGATTCCCATTTTTGTCTTTTGAAAAAATAAATCCACCATCCCAAGGAGCATTAACTGCAACCTTAGGTTTACCCCTATAGTATACGCTAAAAACGATTTGCTTTCCCGCTGGTAATTTTTTTTCAAAATCGATGAAAAAAGCATTTCCTTCACGCTCATAAGCTAGTGTTCTCCCTTGATAAATTACCGAATCTATTTGCATATTCTTAAATAAATCAAGCTGCATAAAGCGTTGCTCTTTAAGCACCTTTGCTGTAATTTCATTAAACCCTTGTATGCTTTTATTTTTAATGTCTAAGCTGATGTCTAGATTGTACTTTAGCACATCAAAATGAGATCTTTCTGGGCGTAAACTTCCGCGTAAGCTGTCGGCACGAGTAAAGTTTGATGGTTTAGAATCGAGTAATTGTGCTTGCATCGAGAAGCCGAGTAGAATAAAACAAAGAATTGAAGACAAACGCATGTAAGAAGACTTTTTCCTAAATTAACTATAGGGAAGATACAACTTTTTTAAAAAAATAACCGGAATGCAATTAGCCGTTTAGGTTTGCATCCCGGTGAATTATAAGTTGATAACTTTATTAAGTTTGAATTACGCCAAGATTAAAATCTTTGGTAATAGGAGCGTGGTTAGCCGCCTCAATACCCATTGATACCCATTTACGCGTATCTAACGGGTTGATTACCGCATCGGTCCAAATTCTGGCTGCCGCGTAATACGGACTAATTTGCTTGTCATAATCTGCTTTGATTTTATCGAACAAAGCTTTTTCTTTTTCGGGAGTAATTTCTTCTCCTTTCTTTTTAAGCGATGCCGTTTCTATTTGTAACAATACTTTGGCTGCAGAGTTACCACTCATCACTGCCAATTCTGCACTAGGCCAAGCCGCTATAAGTCGGGGGTCATAAGCTTTACCACACATCGCATAATTTCCTGCACCGTAGGAGTTACCTATTACGATGGTAAACTTGGGTACCACCGAGTTGCTCACCGCATTAACCATTTTGGCACCGTCTTTAATTATTCCGCCGTGTTCGCTTTTACTCCCTACCATGAATCCCGTAACATCTTGCAAAAATACCAGCGGGATTTTTTTCTGGTTACAATTGGCAATAAAACGCGTAGCTTTATCGGCAGAGTCAGAATAGATTACGCCGCCAAATTGCATCTCACCCTTTTTGGTTTTAACAATTTTACGCTGATTGGCTACAATACCTACGGCCCAACCGTCTATGCGAGCATAACCGGTGATTATGGTCTGGCCATAACCAGCTTTATATTCTTCAAAAGCAGAATCATCAACTATACGTTTAATGATATCCATCATATCATATTGGTCGCTTCTCTTGGCCGGTAAGAGTCCAAAAAGTTCTTGCTCATCTAATTTTGGCGGAGCGGATTTTTTTCGATTAAAGCCGGCTTGATCAAAATCT
Source organism: Mesonia sediminis (assembly GCF_042684705.1). NCBI lineage: Bacteria > Pseudomonadati > Bacteroidota > Flavobacteriia > Flavobacteriales > Flavobacteriaceae > Mesonia > Mesonia sediminis. Next base: position 169,356 of record NZ_JBHULZ010000026.1, on the reverse strand, counting down.
CCTATTTTATCTACAATATTTTTAATTTTGGTTAAAGCATCTTTATCATCGCTAGCCTTATAATCGGTAACGCCGCTTATTTCGCAATGAGTGGTAGCTCCGCCAAGGGTTTCATTATCTATACTCTCACCAATGGCTGCTTTCACTAGATAGCTACCTGCTAAGAAAATACTTCCTGTTTTATCTACGATTAAAGCCTCGTCGCTCATTATAGGCAAGTAGGCACCTCCTGCTACGCAACTACCCATAACCGCAGCAATCTGAGTAATACCCATACTGCTCATAACTGCATTATTTCTAAAAATTCTTCCAAAATGCTCTTTATCGGGAAAAATTTCATCTTGCATAGGCAAGTAAACCCCAGCACTATCTACCAAATATATAATAGGTAACCTATTTTCTATTGCGATTTCTTGAGCACGTAAGTTTTTCTTTCCGGTAATGGGAAACCAAGCGCCAGCTTTTACAGTAGCATCATTGGCAACCACAATAACCTGTTTACCTTGTACGTGACCTATTTTAACCACAACACCACCACTGGGGCAACCCCCGTGTTCTGCATACATGCCTTCACCTGCAAAGGCACCAATTTCTATCGCCTCTTTAGGCTGGTCTAACAAGAAATCTATACGCTCACGCGCCGTCATTTTTCCTTTAGCGTGATGCTTTTCTATTCGTTTTTCACCGCCACCCAAATACACTTTTTTAAGTTTATGTTTTAGGTCTGCAACGAGTAATTTGTTATGGTCTTCGTTTTTATTGAATTTTATATCCATTTTATTTCAAATAATTGATCTTAGTGGGTTATTCGTTCGGCTTAAAGCCGACTAAAGCCACGAAAATACAAAAATACTACGGCTAATAAACCAATGCTCGCTTATAAAATTGGATTATTCTATAATTTGATTGTATTTTTGTTAATCTAAATTATAAATTCGATTTCATGGCGATGAATAAAAATACAGTATTAGCTTGGGCAACTTTTATTATGATTATTGTAGGTGTAGCTTTAATTGCATTAGGCGCATTTAGATACAATGATGTAGCCGGATATGGTTTTGCAGCCGTTGGTATTGGTTTTTTTGCCATTGCATGGGTTTTCAATGCTTTGAAAGGGCGCGTGTAATTTTAATTACCAAAATTTCTTTAGCCACTAAAATTTTATGAAGTACAAGTTATTCTCTGTTTTAACGCTAATTTTTTTGTTTTCACTGACAGCTTGCCGGTCTGACAAAAAGTTGGAAAATGAAAAAGATATAGCCGTGTTTTGGGTGAATGCTTACCGAAGCAATTGCGATGCAGGAGCTGGCACCAAAAATTGTTTAATGGTGAGCGATGCCGACCAGTGGAGCGATACGCTGAGTTATACCTACTTTTACAATGCTATAGAGGGCTTTGAGTTTAAACCGGGTTATTTTCAGAAAATTAAAGTGAAGCTGATTAAAAAAGAAGCAAATAATTTACCCGCCGATATGTCTAACCTAAACTATAAGTTGATTGAGGTTATACAAGAAAAGAAAGATGAGCTATTTCAACTACACGGTAATTGGAAGCTTTCTACTTTAAATGAAGAACCTTTAGACGGTCTTGACGATACCCCTCGTCTACAAATTGATTTGGCAACCCAAAAAGTATATGGCAACAACCTATGCAACGCATATAACGGAAGCATAAAAAAATTAGATGCCACTAGTTTTCATATAAATAGCATTGCACAAACTAGAAAGGCCTGCCCAGAAGAAAAACAAGACCTGGCTAAAAATTACACCAGAGCCCTGTTAAAAGCACGTAAATATGCTTTACAGGAAGAAGCTTTAATTTTATATGATTTAAATGATCTTCAAGTTCTTCGTTTTATAAAGGAGTAGGCTGTTTTTTATAGTTTTCTTTCCTCTAAGCTTGATGCTGTAAGGCTTCCTTGTAAAATGGGCTAGATTGCTATGTTTTTTCTTACCTACCCGGTATTGGGTATATTTCATTATATTTTTTAGATTATTTGCAATTTTACAGGATTATAGGTAAGTTTGAGGAAATATTAACAATTAAACTATGTATTTAAGTAAAAAGCAAGCAATTGCTTGCACACACACACACACACACACACACACACACACCTGGGCATAGATTTAAAGCTGGTGTTGAATTTCCTCTTAGCATAGAAAAATGGGCCGTTTCTACAGGCACAGAACCAGGTAATTTAATAATTTATACAGAGCCGGTAGATGCGAATGAACCTATAACTGACCCTTGTGATAGAATATTAATGGGTATTTTAGCCGATGAATACAGTCCGCAGCACATAAGTGACTTCCTAGGTATTAGTTTAGCCGATTTAAATTACTTAATGAAACAAGAACACCTACAGTTCTTTATAAATTCAATATCTTTATTATATGAATCTTCATTTAGCACCAATGCGATCAATCATTTTCATGAGGCATTGCAAGACTATAAAGATTCCCAAAACCCTATAACCGATTTAGAATTTGTTTATAGCAGTTTTGATGATATGCTTGAAAAGGATGCACAAAAACAAAATGTTATAGATTTTTTAGTTCAAAATAATTATAGCGATGAAGCATTTGCTTTTTTACGCGAAGCTATGCCAGCGCTGCAAGACAATGATGGTGATGGACAATCCGATGCAGAAGTGGATTGGGAGGATTCATTAATATATATATTGCCTGAATGCCTAGATAATATTGTTTTAGATTTAATCTTATCAAGTAACGGTAAGTTTTCAAAAGTAATGGATAAATTTGTTGGTCATAGTACAGTGCCAAAAAATTTTAATTGGTCTATAATTGCAGAAAATGCAAACGGATTAACAGACGCTAACGCATCTACGAATCCTACCGTTAAACATGGATCTTTTGTCGAAACAAGAATATATTATGATAATATTCAAAAAGGTACAGATATTTCTGTAGCTCGTACTATAATACACGAAGGTTTTCATGCTTATTTAGTTTTTGTTTATAGATATCAAAATATCGACAAAAGTTATAAGAGTTTATTAGATGAATATGGATCTAATTATAATAATAACGCAAATGACACCCACCACGCTTTTTTTATATTAGAAAACATAATTTCTGAAATTGCACTTGCATTGAAAGAGTTTGGGCAGAAACAAGGTTATAATTTATCTAATCAATTTTATAGCGATATGGCTTGGGGTGGTTTAACCCATATTAAAGACCCTTCAAATACAAATAATTATATTTTAAATCCTATTTTTAAAGAAGCTGTTCCAAATCAAACAGATCAACAACGAATTTTGAATACACTTAGTGCCGAGCAACTTAGCCAGACAGTAAATGGTATTGCGCCTAAAGGTGTCCAAGTTTGCCCTTAATTTTTTTGCTATGAAATATATAATATTAACGCTTTGTGTAGTACTCCATATTAGTTGCAAAACAATAGAGCCTTCGAATGTGAACCAAAACTATAAAGTTTTGAATAAGACAATTTATAGTATTACAAATTTAGAAAAAGGTTCTGCAATTAAAATTAACCTTAGACCCATAGATTTAAAGAATAAATTAGATTTTGACTTTTTTAATGAAAAGAATCTTGTTTATTCTTATGGTAATGGGAGTACCTTGGGTGTAGATTCAGAAAAAGTAATTTTTTTAATAGAAAATACAGATTTTGAAAAGATTGAGCTCCCTAAAATAACTAGTTTTAATTGGAAAACCGAAAAATTTAATTTTCCTTTTGAAATTAAAAACGAAGAAATCGATAAATCTCCAGGCACGCCAACATTTGGGTTTTCAGAACCATTGTTTTTTGAAAAGGGGAAGTATTTCCTAATTTACTATGAGCGCAATTATGATGCTTTGCATGGGGAGGGCAATTTAAAAGTATTTAAAAAAGAAAATAATCGCTGGGTAGAGTACTTACAAATCCCTATTTGGGTAATTTAAAAATAGAACCTCTTTTAATAACAGTGGGTTATTAGAAGAGGTATTTAAAATAGTTAAGATTTTTTTATTTTGACATAGGCTTGATAACTAAAAATGCCTCAAGCACAACTAGCTATAAAAGATCAAATTACTAATATGAAAAACACTTTTCCCAATGGCTGCAATTAAAATTTTAAGTTTACTTTTGATTTTGTGCCCGATACTTTCTTTCGGGCAAAAATCAATATATCCGAAAGATACTATATATGTGAAATATCAAGAGAAGAATAATGCAGCTTGGAACGCTAAATTTGAAAGAAAGTATAATCAAAAATTAGGTATTTATTTTAATGTTGAAACGGAAGAAGGAGATATGGCTTTGTTTTACCCTTACTCAGAAAAAGCAGATACACTCTGTATAAAACATTTAAAAGATTACCATTTTTCTGATTTAGAAGAAATCAATGAAAAAAGAAACCGATGGATTTTTGAGAATAAAAGGCCTCCGGCCACTAGAAACGGTGTTTTCCAAACTTATGTGATTGAGGTGATTTCAGATAAGAAGTTTGTGAAGTATCCCGCAAACTGGAGGAATGAGCGGATATGACGATGCTTAGTAAATATTTAAGCCCAACTAATCCAGATGGGTCAGTAATTCCGAATATTACAGTTCTTAAAAATACCAACGAGTTATGAAATACATCCGAATTTTTTTTTGGTGCGGGGTTTTATTTTTACATTTTTCATGTTCTGGAAAAAAAGAAGAAAGTTGGGAAGTAAACCGTTTTGATAAAAAGCAAATTTTTTCTTTGGCCGCTCCTAAAAATAAAACTGTAAATAATGCCAATATATATGTGAGAGGAAAATTTTCTGGACAAGTCAAGATGCAGAGAAGCGAAGGTTATCCCATAGTTGAATTTTCAAGTGATAGCATTCCCCAAAGATTTTTCTATGATTTCTATGGAGGGGACTTTCAGATAATCCTTCTTCCCTCAAGTGCAAAGGGAAAAATAGAACTTACCATCGAAATCCCCTATAGTTATTGAGCTATTTTGATGATATGCCCCAAAATCAAAAGGATTTTATTAATCAAGCTTATCAACAATATATATTTGCATCTACCCACAACTGTCCAAACTAATTACTATGAAAAACTGTATAAGTATTATAATATTCATACTATTTGTAAAATGTACTTTTGCACAAGCGGTATCCAAAAGTCTTTTTTTAGTGGTTGATAGAAGAATAGATTCTATAATTCAGGAAAACGGAAATTCTAATGTTAAAATCAAATATTACCATGTTAATAAGCGTAAGAATTGGAACTTGAGTCTTTATCATAATCATATTTCCAATAGTGTTTATAATAATTACAAATATTCATTACCTAAAGAAATGATTACAGAGTTAAAAAGGAAAGGAAACCTAGAGGATATTCAACTTTTTATGGCAAAACTAAACGATTTTACTATTAAAGAACTAGGGCAATTTTTTAGTAAACATTATTCCTACTATTATGAATATCTAGAAAAGAATAGAAAAAAGACTTTTAAACGCTATAACATTTTTATAGTTTTTAAAGCAGACTTAGATAAAACTTTTGTTCCCTGCTATGAGGTGGCATTGTTAAAGAGTAGAATAGAAGTGCAATAATATTGCGAAAACTATTGGTTGTTCAGCACTCGTACTCGTATATGAAAAATGTCTACTACGAGTACTTGTGTTTTACAACGAATAGGTTTTAAGAATAAATGCAAAGTATACTTAATGATTTCAAAAGTTGTCAATTTAATACACGCATTGGTGGTTGGTACTACCGCTATACTTAAAGTCTACCCCGAGTCAGTAACCTTAAAGGCAGCTTATTTTATTACTTTAATAAAAAATGCTTTAAAAGATTTTGATAACAACCAACATTCCGATGCATTTTACAACGCTATTGCGTGGATAGGTCTTAAAAATACAGAGGCGTGGAATGATCCTTCTGTAAACCAATCACAAATTGATTCAATAATAAATAACGCTATTTCAAATGAAACACATAACTGTCCTAATTAATTTTCTTTTGCTTATTGGGTTTCAGGGCTTTACGCAGGAAATCGTTATTCCGAAAGATACTATTTATCTTAAATTTAAACCGAATGATGGCTCATTACCTCATTACAGGGGAAAAAAATTTAGAAATAAGAATGGTCTTAATTTTAATTTGTATGAAGGTAATGGCCTTATTTATCCAAAAAACGGAGAGTCGGACACTTTACAAATTAGTAGTATAATGGATTATCGTATTACAGCGGTAAAAGATTTAGATAATCTGGAAAAGAAATGGCAAGAGAAAACAAAACCTTTATTGATTAAGAAATATGGTATTCCTTATCCAAATACAACCAATAAAAATAATATGTTCGTAACCTATCTAATTGAGGAATGCGGTAATTATTTTATTAAATATAGGGTTTATTGGCGGCATCAAAAACCTTAAATTTTAATAGTAATGCTATTTCAAATGAGACACATAATTGTATTAATTAGTTTACTTTTATTTATAGGATTAAAAGGCCTTGCACAAAAGAAAATTTGCATTTGTTTAGATGAAAATATAAAGGTGAAGTGCGCTAATCAATTAATTAAAATTTTTAAATGATGAATAAATTAATTTTCTATTTATTTTTATCATTCTCGATGCAAGCAATTTGTCAAGAAAGTAATTTCTATATTTTAGACGAGGATGGCTACCTAAACACAGATGAACATTCAAAAATTCATTATTTATTCAAGGTAAAGCGGAACGATAATATTTTTGGAATGGATACATATATATTCTTAGTACCCAATAGAGTTGGCTTCGATGAGTTTTTAACTAGTAAAGAATTAAGAAAAAGTATTGATTTAAATAGTGTAAATTATGTTGAAACTAAAGAACTGAGTAAGATGGGTTCTTGCGATTTACACGAATTTTTTAGCAAAAAAAAATTCACGGATACAAAGCTAAATGTCATATTTAAAACTGGTAATAGATATTTCACCTATAGAATTGATTATAAAGGTACTGCAAAAAACTTAAATAGTTTTAAATAACTATTATGCTACGTGAGGATTTAAAAAGATAAAAAACATTCAAGAGGTTAAATGTGCCTTAAAATTATCTGTAGAAAAGTTTAGGCAAAGAGATTTTGAATATCCAAAAGGTATAGGAAGCAACAGTCTTATTTTTATTAAAAAGAAATCTTACAGTACGTATCTTGTGTGGGATGCCATATCTTTAGATTAACACCTTTTAAAAAAAACAGTTAAATACCGCTGATATAAAAGTTTGGTAACTAAAATCTCCACAAGAACAACAAGCAATAAAAGATCAAATTACTAATATGAAAAACACTTTTCCCAATGGCTGCAATTAAAATTTTAAGTTTACTATTGATTTTATGCCCGATACTTTCTTTCGGGCAAAAATCGATATATCCGAAAGACACAATCTTTATCCGCTATAATAATGATATACATTCAAAAAAGATTCTAAATCACCCGCAAAGGGGTAAAAATTTATATTTTAAAAATCTAGGGGTATATTATTCTTATTCAGAAAAAGCAGATACACTTTGTATAGAAAAGCTAAAAGATTATCAATTTTCTGATTTAGAAGAAATCAATGAAAAAAGAAACCGGTGGATTTTTGACAATAAAAGGCCTCCGGCCACTAGAAACGGCGTTTTCCAAACTTATGTGATTGAGGTGATTTCAGATAAGAAGTTTGTGAAGTATCCCGTAATCTGGAGGAATGAGCGGATATGACGATGCTTAGTAAATAGTTAAGGACAACCTTTCACTCTTTTAACATCTACTAAATATAACTATTTCTTTTAAGCTGTTTTTCTATTTGTTTCCGAATTACACTTAGTTCATAATAAAGCTAAGCATGTAATTCAAAAGCCTAAAGTAATTTAAGAGACTAGATAAGAGTGGCATCTTGTATATCTTAAATCGGTTGAAATTATTAAATCCTTTGTACGTTAGGCTTAAAACGGTATAACTTAAATCGAGAGACTTAAAAGCCTTTATTTAATGTGGAAGAGGTATATCTAAACATTAGTCGCTTTTCATTTGTTCATATAAAGTATATAAGCGCTCCACTTCGTTTATAAAAACGTGTACACTAACATTTCCTCCTTTACGGATGTATTCTTTTTGGTTAAAGAAAACCAATAAACAAGGAACTTGAAACACATGAAAATGAGCAGCGATTTCGGGGTGCATTTCGGCAGCTATTTCAAGAAACTCCATTTTAGGAAAGTTTTCGGTTACCGCAGCTCTAATTTTAGGCTTAAGACTGTGGCAAACACTGCATTGTTTTCCGCTAAAATACAATAATAGAGGCTGCCCTTTATCTATCTTTTGTTTTATATCAACTAACCGCATAGCGTTATTTTTACTACAAAAATAAAGTTTCTTTTCTTGAAGGCTTTATTATTTTCATCAACTTATTTTTTAGATATTTGCGTTAGCGATAGCAGTGACATCCTTTTTAGGTGTTTTACCTAAAAAGATACAACGAATAGCGCGACCCTAAATAGGGTAACGCCCAAATTAACAGCTTTAAATATATTATCATGGCAGATGACAAAAAGGTGATTTTTTCTATGTCTGGGGTAACCAAGACCTATAAAAATGCGAATACACCGGTATTAAAGAACATTTATTTGAGCTTCTTTTACGGAGCTAAAATCGGAATTTTAGGTTTAAACGGTTCGGGTAAATCTACTTTGCTACGCATTATTGCTGGCGAAGAAAAAAACTACCAAGGTGATGTGGTATTTTCTCAGGGCTACTCGGTGGGTTATTTACCCCAAGAACCCGAGTTAGATGAAGATAAAACCGTGCTTGAAGTGGTAAAAGAAGGGGTTGCCGAAACGGTGAAAATCCTTGATGAATATAACGCAATCAATGATCAATTTGCTTTGCCAGAGGTGTATGAAGATGCCGAAAAAATGGAAAAGTTAATGGATAAGCAAGCCAAGTTACAAGATGCGATAGATGCAAGCAACGCTTGGGAAATTGATACTAAGCTAGAAATTGCTATGGATGCTTTAAGAACCCCAGATTCTGATAAAAAAATAGGGGTGCTTTCTGGTGGTGAACGCCGCCGTGTGGCACTTTGCCGCTTGCTTTTACAAGAACCCGATGTGCTATTGCTTGATGAGCCTACCAACCATTTAGATGCCGAGTCGGTACATTGGCTAGAGCACCATTTACAGCAATACAAAGGCACGGTGATTGCTGTCACCCACGACCGTTACTTCTTAGATAATGTGGCCGGATGGATATTAGAATTAGATCGTGGTGAGGGTATCCCTTGGAAGGGGAATTATTCGTCGTGGTTAGACCAAAAGTCTAAACGAATGGCGCAAGAGCAAAAAGCTGCTTCGAAACGTCAAAAAACCCTTGAGCGTGAGTTAGAATGGGTGCGTATGGCGCCTAAAGGTAGGCAGGCCAAGCAAAAAGCACGTTTAAATAATTATGATAAGTTGCTGAGTCAAGACCAAAAGCAAATGGATGAAAAATTGGAAATTTATATTCCAAATGGTCCGCGTTTAGGTACAAACGTGATAGAAGCCAATGGTGTAAGCAAAGCTTATGGAGATAAATTGTTGTATGAAGATTTGAACTTTAATTTACCCCAGGCTGGTATTGTGGGTATCATAGGTCCTAATGGGGCAGGAAAAACTACTATTTTTAAAATGATAATGGGTGAAGAAACACCAGATAAAGGATCTTTTAAAGTAGGGGAGACGGCCAAAATTGCTTATGTTGATCAAAGTCATTCTAATATTGATCCCGAGAAAACCATTTGGCAAAACTTTAGCGATGAGCAAGAATTAGTTATGATGGGAGGTCGTGAGGTGAACTCGAGAGCTTACTTGAGCCGATTCAATTTTAGTGGAAGCGAGCAAAATAAAAAGGTTAATATGCTTTCTGGTGGTGAACGTAACCGTTTGCATTTGGCTATGACCCTAAAAGAAGAGGGCAATGTTTTGTTATTAGACGAGCCTACTAACGATTTAGATGTAAATACTTTACGTGCACTTGAAGAAGGATTAGAGAATTTTGCAGGTTGTGCCGTAGTAATCTCACACGACCGTTGGTTTTTAGATAGAATTTGTACGCATATTTTAGCTTTTGAAGGTGATTCGCAAGTATATTTCTTTGAAGGGAGCTTCTCTGATTATGAAGAAAATAAGAAAAAACGTCTAGGCGGAGACTTAATGCCAAAACGTATAAAATACAAACGATTAACACGCGACTAATAACTTAATTGATGGCGTACAAAAAAGGCTGTTTTATTTGAAAACGGCCTTTTTTATTTTACAGTAATTCTTACAAACGAATAATTGCCTTGCGTTAGGATTTTATTTTTTTAAATAGACCGATAAAGAGGAAAGCAACAAATTATGGGGAAGGAAAACTGTAATCAATTTTTTAAATTATCAATTGCATCCTAAGTACAAAATCGAGTAAAAAAATAGGCTCAAATTAAAGGTGCAATTTGAGCCTATTCATTAATTTAGTTGTAGCCTGTTAGCTTTAAAACTTAAAGGATAAACTTAGAATTAATTCACTTTGATCAATATTTAAGCGATTTAACTCTGGTGTATTGTCAAAGTTATTTTGTAAAAATTCAACCTCATTGTCGCTAAAGCCACGAGAGTAACGCAAATCTATACCAAAATCTCCCAACTGCACCCCAGCACCAGCGTGCAAGCCTAAGCTCCAATCTTCATTAGGTTTTTCTAAATCTTTATTACCAAATTTACTGTCTAGATTATACTGTAAATTGGGACCCGCAAAAACATGCAATGGACCTATCAGTTTTAAGCCTACTAAAACGGGAACGTCCAGACGTTGCAATTCAAAATCTACCCCGTCATATTCACTTTGTGTTTTGGTGTAAATTAGCTCAGGTCTTAAGTAAATGGGACTTAAGTTGATATTCCCAAAAACCCCAATGTGGTACCCAATGCCTGCTTCGGCTTCAAATTTGGCATCATTGCTCAGGTTTTTTAATTCGCCATTCGTGTTTTGACTTAGACCGGCTTTTACTCCCCATCCGTTTTCGTCGGTTTGTGCCCATCCGCTAAGGCATAGCAAAATTAGGATTAAGCTTACAAAATTTTTAAACATGGTTTTATTTTCTTTGGATTACTTTTTTACTTGCAGCAACAATAGACTTAGCATTGAGTCCGTATTTCTCCATTAATTGCTCGGGAGTTCCGCTTTCTCCAAAAGTATCCTTAGTGGCGATAAATTCCTGTGGGCTTGGGTGTTCTGTGCTTAAAACACGAGCTACACTTTCTCCTAAACCACCTAAATAATTATGCTCTTCGGCGGTGACTACACATCCCGTCTTTCTAACCGAGGCAAGAATGGCATCTGCATCAAGCGGTTTTATGGTGTGTATGTTAATCACTTCTGCCGTAATTCCCTCTTTTGCTAAGGTTTCGGCTGCCTGTAATGCTTCCCAAACTAAATGACCTGTTGCTATTATTGTAACGTCGTTTCCTTCGGTTAATTGTACTGCTTTACCAATTTCAAAATTTTGGTCTTCTGGAGTAAAATTAGCTACTTTTGGTCTTCCAAAACGCAAATAAACAGGACCGTCGTGTTCAGCAATAGCTAAAGTTGCTGCCTTGGTTTGATTATAATCACAGGTATTAATTACCGTCATACCTGGTAACATTTTCATAAGCCCCAAATCTTCTAAAATTTGATGAGTGGCGCCATCTTCGCCAAGCGTTAGACCAGCGTGTGAAGCACAAATTTTCACATTTTTACCCGAGTATGCCACACTTTGTCTAATCTGGTCATACACACGTCCTGTTGAAAAGTTTGCGAAAGTACCAGTAAAAGGAATTTTACCGCCTATGGTCATACCTGCCGCCATTCCAATCATATTTGCCTCTGCAATGCCCACCTGAAAGAAGCGCTCTGGGTGGTTGTTTTTAAAAGCATCCATTTTTAGTGAACCCGTAAGGTCTGCACAAAGGGCCACCACATTTTCATTCTTTTTTCCTAATTCTTCCAAACCGGCTCCAAATCCAGAACGGGTGTCTTTTTTGCCAGTGTCTATATATTTTTTCATGATTTTGTCCTTTTTAAAAATTAATAATCGCCTAAAGTTTCTGGGTTTTGCGCAAGGGCTTTTTCAAGTTGCTCATCATTAGGAGCTTTACCGTGCCACTCGTGCGTATGCATCATAAAATCAACTCCGTTACCCATTACCGTATGCAACAAAATACAAACCGGCTTTCCTTGACCTGTTTTTTCTTTTGCATCTTGCAATCCTTGAATTACTTCGGTAATGTTGTTTCCATTTTTAACCTCTAAAACTTCCCAGCCAAAAGCCTCAAACTTATCTTTTAAATTACCTAAAGGTAACACACGATCTGTAGAGCCATCTATTTGCTGTCCGTTTAGATCAACGGTTGCAATTAAATTATCAACTTGGTTACCGGCCGCATACATTATGGCTTCCCAATTTTGCCCTTCTTGCAATTCGCCATCACCGTGTAGAGAGTAAACCAAGTGTTTGTCTTTATTTAATTTTTTAGTTTGAGCTGCTCCAATGGCTACAGACATTCCCTGACCAAGCGATCCCGATGCAATGCGTACTCCTGGTAAATTTTCGTGGGTGGTAGGGTGTCCTTGCAATCTAGAATCTATTAACCTAAAGGTGTTCAATTCATCAACGGGAAAAAATCCGCTTCTAGCCAAAACGCTATAGTAAACAGGCGAGATATGTCCGTTTGATAAAAAGAAAAGATCCTCGTTTTTGCCATCCATTTTAAAATCGGTGGAATAGTCCATAATTTCTTGGTACAAAGCCGTAAAAAATTCTGCGCAACCTAGAGAACCGCCAGGGTGTCCCGAGTTTACCTTATGTACTTGCCTGAGAATATCTCTTCTTACTTGCGTAACAAAATCTTCTAATTGTGTTGTGTTTGCCATTGTTGTGTGGTTTAAAATCTGTTTGCGCAAAAATACTTTTATTTGTAGGCAATTGAAAATAAAAGTAAATAAATGTAAGTTTGGTTTTAGTTTTCTTTACGGAGGGCAATCCGTACAGGGATAAAAGTTAATAAATGAAACAAGGATCAGTTTGCTTTTAAGAAATTAATTACCTTTGCCCATCTAAAATTTTATGCATGCAATTTAAGCTTGAAGCGAATGATGTGGGTAGCAAGGCTAGAGCCGGAACAATAACCACAGATCACGGAAGTATAGAAACGCCCATTTTTATGCCCGTAGGCACCATTGCTACGGTTAAAGGGGTGCACCAACGTGAATTAAAAGAAGAAATAAATCCCGATATCATACTGGGAAATACCTACCATTTGTACATGCGTCCACACACCGATATTTTACAAAAGGCAGGGGGCTTGCATAAATTTATGAACTGGGACAGGAATATTCTTACCGATAGTGGTGGGTACCAAGTTTATTCTCTGTCGGCTAACCGAAAGATAAAAGAAGAAGGGGTTAAGTTTAAGTCGCATATAGATGGCTCTTACCACTTTTTTACTCCAGAAGGCGTAATGGATATTCAGCGCCAAATTGGGGCCGATATTATTATGGCCTTTGATGAATGCACACCCTACCCTTGTGACTATAATTATGCTAAGCGGTCTATGCATATGACACATCGCTGGTTAGAGCGCTGCTTAAAGCGATTTCACGATACTCCGCCTTTATATGGTTACGAGCAAACCTTATTTCCTATTGTGCAGGGAAGCACTTATAAAGATTTAAGGCAGCAATCTGCAGAATATATTGCCAATGCCGGTGCTCCAGGAAATGCAATTGGTGGCCTGTCGGTTGGTGAACCCGCCGAAGAAATGTATGCGATGACCGAGGTGGTAACGGCCATTTTACCCGAAGATAAGCCACGTTATTTAATGGGAGTAGGTACGCCTATTAATATTTTGGAGAATATTGCGTTAGGAGTAGATATGTTTGACTGTGTGATGCCTACGCGAAATGGAAGGAATGGTATGTTATTTACCGCTCACGGTACCATAAACATTAAAAATAAAAAATGGGAAGATGATTTCTCTCCCTTAGATGAAATGGGTATTACTTGGGTAGATACGGCCTACTCTAAAGCATATGTTAGGCACTTGTTTAGTGTGAATGAAATGCTTGGCAGGCAAATTGCAACCATTCACAATTTAGGATTCTATTTGTGGTTGGTACGCGAAGCTAGAAAGCATATTTTAGCCGGTGATTTTACAAGTTGGAAAAATCAAATGGTCAAGCAAATGGATAAAAGATTATAAGCGAGTGAAAATATTAGATTGGTACATACTTAAACGTTATCTAGGTACATTTGTCATGTTGCTTTTATTGTTTATCCCCATAGGAATAACAGTAAATTTAGCCGAAAAAATTGATAAAATACTAGAAAATGAAGTGCCTTTTATAGAGGTGCTTTATTACTATATTGATTTCACCGTTTATTTTGCCAATTTACTTTTCCCTTTATTTTTATTCTTGTCGGTAATATTTTTCACCTCAAAGCTGGCTAATAATACAGAGATAGTAGCCTTTTTAAGTTCTGGTGTTTCATTTACTCGCTTTTTGCGCCCTTACCTCATTGGAGCTACCATTGTTTGTATAAGCGCTTTAGTTTTAAGTATGTATTTGGCACCAAATGCAAGCCAAGGGTTTAATGAGTTTAAATGGAAGTATCTAAAACGTGGTAAATCAGCTCAAGAAACCCAAGATGTATTTCGGCAAATTAATGATAATGAATTTATTTATGCGACTAATTTTGATCCAGCTACCCAAACGGCACGTAATTTTACCTTAGAGCATTTTGAAAACAACCAATTAAAATTTAAGATAAGTGCCAGTAGGCTTAAGTTTGACGATAGTATTTTTGTACTTAATAACTATGAAAAACGTATTGTGGGGCAGCCCAATGACCGTTTGATAAGTAAAACCAAATTAGATACCTTATTACCATTTGAATTTGATGCGCTTACCCCTGTAGAATATATTGCCGAGACTCTAAATTTTAATGAGCTTAACGAATTCATCGAACAGGAGAGAAGACGTGGTTCAGCCAATATCAATCGGTATCAAGTAGTGGCATATAAACGTTTAAGCTTACCTGTTTCTGCCTATATTTTAACCATTATAGCGGTATCGGTATCTTCGGTTAAAAGAAGAGGGGGGATGGGCGTAAATCTGGCTATAGGAATTGCAATAGCTTTTATATTTGTCTTTTTTGATAAGGTTTTTGGTACTATTGCAGAGCGGTCAACCTTTAGTCCATTGCTCGCCGTATGGTTGCCTAATATTGTCTTTGGAATCTTAGCTATCTTTTTGCTGCAAAAAGCAAAACGATAAAGTTTATAATTAATTTGGGTTAAGCTGAAGTGCATCGTAGAAGTTTTATATATTTGCTTACTAAAAACTACAAAAGCCATACCCGATTATGGAATATTTAGAATTTGAAAAACCAATACAGGCCTTGCAAGAGGAGTTTAATAAAGCTTGCAAAATAGGAACAGATAATGACGTAGATGTTTCTGAAACCTGTCAGCAAATAGAGAAAAAACTCAAAGAAAAAAAGAAAGAAATTTATAAAAATTTAACCGCTTGGCAGCGGGTTCAACTTTCGAGACACCCTAATCGCCCTTACACCTTAGATTATATTCAAGCACTTTGCGGCGATACTTTTTTAGAGTTACATGGAGACCGTACAGTAGCCGATGATAAAGCTATGGTAGGTGGTCTAGGTAAAATAGGCGAGCAAAGTTTTATGGTTATCGGTCAACAAAAAGGAACCAATACCAAAACTAGACAGTACAGAAATTTTGGAATGGCCAATCCAGAAGGTTACCGTAAAGCGCTTCGTTTAATGAAATCTGCAGAGAAGTTTAACTTACCGGTGGTTACTTTTATTGATACTCCAGGAGCATACCCCGGTTTAGAAGCCGAAGAACGCGGACAAGGAGAAGCTATTGCGCGTAATATTTTAGAGATGACACGCCTTCAAGTTCCTGTTATTGTTGTGGTTATAGGAGAAGGAGCAAGTGGTGGAGCTTTAGGAATTGGTGTTGGTGACAAAGTGATGATGCTAGAAAACTCTTGGTATTCGGTAATTTCTCCAGAGAATTGTAGTTCTATATTATGGCGCAGCTGGGATCATAAAGAGCAAGCAGCAGAAGCGTTAAAGTTAACCGCTAAAGATGCCAAAAGACTTAAAGTTATTGACTCGATTATTAAAGAGCCTTTAGGCGGAGCACATGCCGATAGAATTGAAATGGTAAAAACTCTAAAAAAGATAATTTTAGAATCTTATGCCGAACTAAAAGAGTTATCCCCAAAAGATTTAGTGAAATCTAGAATGGATAAATATTTGGCAATGGGTACATATAAAGACTAAACACCCATATACATAGTAATGGCTAAATCCGAAGATTTTCTCTTCGGATTTTTTTACCTTTATTAACAGAAAATAAAAGTTATTAACAGTTGATTAGTTGATAACCTGTTGACTTTAGAAAATACAATTTGGCGCATTAGCCTTATAATTTTTGTTACATTCGCACCTATGGAAAACGTCAAGAAAAATAAACCTTATACCCAAAAAAACCAGGATATTATATCACTGCAAAAAGGAAAAATACCTCCTCAAGCTGTTGATTTAGAAGAGGTTGTGTTGGGTGCTATGATGATTGATAAGAAAGGTGTAGATGAGGCTATTGATGTTTTACACCCTGATGTTTTCTATAAAGAAGCGCATAAATACATTTTTGAGGCTATTTTTAAATTGTTTCAAGACAGTCAACCAATTGACTTATTAACAGTTTCTAACCAGTTAAAGAAAGATTTGCGACTTGAAGTTTGTGGAGGCGATTATTATCTGATTCAGTTAACGCAAAAAGTTTCTTCTTCTGCTCACATCGAGTTTCATTCCCGCATAATACTGCAAAAATATATACAACGTAGTCTTATAAAAATATCAAGTGAGATCATTGAAGATTCTTATGAAGAAAGTACAGATGTTTTTGATTTACTAGATAAAGCTGAATCTAAATTGTATGAGGTTACGCAAGGCAATATTAAAAAATCATCAGAAACTGCGCAAAGTTTAGTTATTCAAGCTAAACGCCGAATTCAAGAAATTTCAAACCGTGAAGGCTTAAGTGGTATTCCTACAGGTTTTACCAAATTAGATGAGCTAACCTCGGGCTGGCAACCTTCAGATCTTATAATCGTGGCAGCTAGACCTGGTATGGGTAAAACGGCGTTAACCTTATCTATGGCTAGAAATATAGCCGTAGGTCAAGATATTCCTGTGGCATTCTTTTCATTAGAGATGTCATCTGTTCAATTGATTACTCGATTAATATCATCAGAAACAGGACTTTCATCAGAAAAACTAAGAACGGGTAAATTAAAAACGCACGAATGGGAGCAGCTTAATGTAAAGGTAAAGGCCTTAGAGAAAGCTCCGCTTTTTATAGATGATACCCCTTCGCTATCAATTTTTGATCTACGTGCTAAAGCCAGAAGGTTGGCCTCTCAGCATGGTATTAAATTAATTGTAATTGATTATTTGCAATTAATGACAGCAGGAGGTACGCAAAAAGGAGGAAACCGTGAGCAAGAGATTTCAACCATTTCACGTAACCTTAAAGCTTTGGCAAAAGAACTTAATGTACCGGTAATTGCCTTATCTCAGTTATCACGTGCTGTCGAGACACGTGGCGGGAGTAAAAGGCCATTACTGTCTGATTTAAGGGAGTCTGGAGCTATTGAGCAAGATGCCGATATAGTTTCGTTTATCTATAGACCTGAGTACTACAAAATAGATGAATGGGATGATGAAGAGCAATCGCCTACAGAAGGTCAAGCCGAATTTATTATCGCTAAGCATCGTAATGGAGGATTAGATAATATTCGTCTTAAATTTATCGGAGAATTAGGTAAATTTGATAACTTAGATCAATTCGACTTTCCATCCGAGATACCCTCTAGTATGAATACAGAAGCAGATGAAGATAGCTTTCCTGGCGGAAATTTTCCATCGGCCTCGGCAGCTTTCGGTTCACCTGATTTAGACGCAGACGACGAAGATTCAGTACCTTTTTAATTATTAATACGCTTTTCTTTGTATCTTTTGGGCTATGAAAAAGATGCTATTATTATTTAGTTTTTTAAGCTTATGCTTTTCCGCGAAAGCGAGCTATCTTTTGATCCCTATGGATGATGTAGGACAAAAGGATCATTTAAAAGCCTATGGTGTAACCTATTGGGTTTTAGAGCAGCAAATCAAGGTGAAATGGTTACTCAATTATAAAGGCGGGTCTTTTTTAATTCCAGATTTAGAAGAAATAAGACGAGAATGTCAAATTCGTGGTGTTTCATTTGAATTGTTAAGTGATGCCAAAACCCAATCTATTCTCGATTTTATTGACAGTCCTTCACAAAATATGGATGCTGTGGTTTTAGAGAAGGCGCCAAAAATTGCTGTATATACACCAGAGGGTCAAGCGCCTTGGGATGATGCAGTAACCATGGTGCTTACCTATGCAGAAATACCTTATAAAACCGTTTATGATACAGAGGTGCTACAAGATGAACTATTACTTTATGATTGGTTGCATTTGCACCACGAAGATTTTACAGGGCAGTATGGTAAATTTTATAGAGCATATCGGGCTACACCTTGGTATATCGAGGAGAAAAACCAAGCTGAGGCTCTAGCGACTAAATTAGGTTTTAATAAGGTTTCTCAAGCTAAACTAGCGGTCGCTAAAAAAATTAGAGATTATGTTGTGGGGGGAGGTTTCATGTTTGCCATGTGTAGTGCAACAGATAGTTTTGATATAGCCTTGTCTGCCGAAGGAATAGATATTTGTGAACCTATGTTTGACGGTGACCCGAGTGATCCTGCCTATCAAAGTAAAATCAACTATTCTAATACCTTTGCTTTTACGGATTTTATTTTGGAGCGTAGCCCAATGGTGTATGAATTTTCAAGTATAGACATGACCAGTAAGCGAAAAATAAAAAAGGAAGTAGATTATTTTAGCTTGATGAATTTTTCGGCTAAATGGGATCCTATTCCGAGTATGCTTTGCCAAAACCATACTGCCTTGGTCAAAGGGTTTATGGGGCAAACCACTTCTTTTGACCCAAACACTATAAAACCAAATATTTTAGTGATGGGGAAAAATAAGGTAAATAATGAGGCACGTTACATTCACGGTATTAAAGGGAAAGGCTTTTTTACTTTCTATGGTGGTCATGATCCTGAAGATTACCAGCATAAAGTAGGAGACCCTAAAACAGAGTTATCTTTGCACCCTAATTCTCCGGGGTATCGTCTTATACTAAATAATATACTTTTTCCTGCCGCTAAAAAGAAAAAGCAAAAAACCTAAGGAGCTTTATAAAAAGACTCGTGCGGTAAAACAATAATTTCTACCCGCCTGTTTTTTTGTTTATTGCTGGGAGTATCATTGGGTGCTACCGGCTTTTGCTCTCCATAGCTTTCGCTTTTAAAACGGTAAGCGCCTAAGGGGTTTAGTTTGAATTTTAAAAATTTTTCTACTTCTCGAGCTCGATTTAATCCTAAATTATGATTATACCTGCTGCTAGCATCACTATCAGTATGTCCTGCAATTACGATTTGTGCTTTGGGTATTTTTTTAATGATATCTATAAAATCGTTTAGTTTATTTAATGCTTGACTTTTTAGATTATGGGAATCGGTATCAAATAGTAAATGTGCCTTCACATTCAACTTTAAAACGGCTCCAATAGTACCTACTGCATCTATGTCTGCACCGGCCGTTGGGCCACTACAAAAGGAGGCTAAATCTTTAATTTTTACATAATAATAAATCTTTTTTTCTTCTTCTTTTTCTACTGCTGAGGCAATATCTATTTGCGATGCTCCACCTTCTACACGTCCAATAGTTACCCACTCTTTGGCATCGCTAGAAATGGCAATCTCAAAGGCTTCTATGGAGGGGCCTATTTCAAAAAAATATAAATCGGGTCCATCTATATCAATAAAACCGTTGTCTGTAAATGCTACGATGAGCTCACCCTTACATCCAATTGAGACATAGGATTGATCGAGGTACTTCTTATAATCTGGTTCTCCTAGAGCTGCTTTTGGGTTGGTATACTTTTTTAAGGCTTTAGGTTCACCTTCTTTAAAAGAGATAATAGCATCTGCAAATGCCACATTGCCTAGCGGTACATAAATTTCGGTATTATTCTTTAAGCGATACATTTGCTTAAATTTGATATGATCTAGCGGTACCTGAGCAGTACTACAAAGGAAGGATAGGAGTGGAAATAGCGTAAGAAGCTTTTTATTTTTCATAGTTTAAAGATACGATTTTTGACATTCTTTACGCTATAGCTGTGGCTAACGAGAAATAAAAAAAACCACTTTAGCTTGCTAAAGTGGTTTAATATATAGAGAGATAATAGGGTTTTGCAAATTATTTTACTTTCTCAACAATGGCTTTAAAAGCCTCTGGGTGGTTCATAGCCAAATCTGCTAAAACCTTACGGTTTAATTCGATTTCGTTGGCTTTTAATTTACCCATAAATTGAGAATAAGACATTCCGTTCATTCTAGCACCCGCATTTATACGAGTAATCCATAATGATCTAAATGTTCTTTTCTTTGCTTTACGGTCTCTATAAGCATATAACATTGCTTTTTCAACCGCGTTTTTGGCTACTGTCCAAACGTTTTTACGACGTCCGAAGTATCCTTTTGCTTGCTTCATTACCTTTTTTCTTCTGGCTCTTGAAGCTACTGAGTTTACTGATCTTGGCATATTTTAAATGATTTTGTAGTAGGCGTCTATACTTAAATAGCTCTTTTTTGGGCCCAACTCCAGGGTTATTAACTAGTTTTAACCAATTAAATGGCTATTACTTTAAGCGTAATTGCAATTTAATGTTGTCCTCATCGGCTTTATGTACTAAAGTCGAATGAGTTAATTTAAGCTTACGTTTTTTAGACTTCTTGGTTAAGATATGACTTTTAAACGCGTGCTTTCTTTTAATTTTTCCAGTACCGGTTAGCTTGAATCGCTTTTTAGCACTAGATTTAGTCTTCATTTTAGGCATAATATATCCTTATTAATTATTATCTCTCTAATGATAATATCTTATTTTGATTTTTTAGGCGCTATGAACATATTCATACGCTTCCCTTCTAATTTAGGCATTTGCTCTACTTTACCATATTCTTCTAGATCTTGTGCTAGACGAAGCAGTAAAATTTCACCTTGATCTTTAAAAACAATAGAACGACCTTTAAAGAAAACATAGGCTTTAAGCTTGGCACCATCTTTAAGAAACCCGATTGCATGATTTTTCTTAAACTCGTAATCGTGGTCGTCGGTATTAGGGCCAAACCTAATTTCTTTAACCACAACTTTGGTTGCTTTTGCTTTTAAAGCTTTTTCTCTTTTCTTTTGTTCGTAGAGGAATTTCTTATAGTCCATTGCTTTTACAACGGGAGGTTTTGCATTTGGCGAAATTTCAACCAAATCTACACCCAGTTCTTCAGCTTTGGCTAAAGCTTTTTCGATAGGATATACACCCATCTCTACATTATCACCTACTAAACGAACTTCTTTAGCACGAATTTTATCATTGATTTTGTGCTGATCTTCTTTGATCGTCCTCGATCCTCTTGATTTTTTTCTACGAATTGCTATGACTATCTATTTTAAATTAAACTTCAAATGTTTTTAGTGATGCATTTATCTCTTTAGAAATCAATTGAGCAAAATCTTCAATTGTCATTTCTCCTAAATCATCACCACCGTGTTTACGTACAGATACCGTGCCATTCAGCTCTTCTTGTTCACCAATAATGAGCATATAGGGTATTTTGTTCATTTCGGCTTCCCGAATTTTCTTACCCATGGTTTCACTACGGTTATCTAACGCGCTGCGAATTTCGTGATTTTCTAATAAATTTAAAACTTTTTTGGTGTATTTTTCATATTTCTCGCTTAGAGACAAGATAATAGCTTGCTGAGGCATTAGCCAAAGTGGGAAATTACCTGCTGTATGCTCTAATAAAATAGCTACAAAGCGTTCCATACTTCCAAATGGAGCTCGGTGAATCATTACGGGTCTGTGTTCTTCGTTATCGCTACCCTTGTAGGTTAAATCAAAACGTTCTGGTAAATTATAGTCAACCTGTATAGTTCCTAACTGCCAACTGCGCCCCAAAGCATCTTTAACCATAAAATCTAATTTTGGTCCATAAAATGCAGCCTCTCCAGTTTCGATAACATAATTGAGTCCTTTTTCTTTTGCAGCATTAATTATAGCCTGTTCGGCCTTCTCCCAATTTTCATCGCTGCCGATGTATTTTTCTTTATTCTCAGGATCTCTGAGGGAAACCTGAGCAGTGAAATCTTCAAATCCTAAAGAACCAAATACATACAGTACCAGGTCAATTACATTTTTAAACTCCTGATCTAATTGATCTGGTGTACAAAATATGTGTGCATCATCTTGCGTAAAGCCTCTTACTCGGGTTAAACCGTGTAATTCGCCACTTTGTTCATAACGGTAAACGGTACCAAATTCGGCAAATCGTTTGGGCAAGTCGCGATAACTCCAGGCGCTGGCATTATAAATTTCGCAGTGATGCGGACAATTCATTGGTTTTAATAAAAACTCTTCATTTTCATGTGGGGTCAAGATAGGTTGAAAACTATCTTCACCATATTTGGCATAGTGCCCAGAAGTTTCGTACAGTTCTTTTTGTCCAATGTGCGGTGTTACCACGCTTTCGTAGCCTGCTTTATGCTGTGCTCTTTTCAAGAAATCTTCAAGCCTTTGCCTTAGTGCAGCACCTTTGGGTAGCCAGAGGGGTAAACCTTGTCCTACTTTTTGAGAAAAAGTAAAAAGTTGTAATTCTTTGCCTAACTTTCTATGATCTCTTTTTTTAGCTTCTTCTAAAAGAGCCAAATATTCTTTTAAATCTTTTTGTTTAGGAAAACTTATACCATATACACGGGTTAATTGCGGCTTGTTTTCGTCTCCTCGCCAATAAGCTCCAGCGACATTCATTATTTTAACCGCTTTTATATTGCCCGTATTGGGTATGTGCCCTCCTCGACATAAATCCGTAAAGTTATCGTGATCACAAAATGTGATATCACCGTCTTCTAAATTCTCTATTAATTCAACCTTGAACGGATTTTGTTCTTTTTTATAAAAATCTAAAGCGTTTTGTTTGCTAACCTCGCGTAATGAAAAGTCGTGTTTACCACGGGCAATTTCTAGCATTCGCTTTTCAATTTTTGGAAAATCGGCATCTGAAATTTTATGTTCTCCAAAATCAACATCGTAATAAAAACCATTTTCAATAGCCGGTCCAATAGTGAGTTTAACTCCTGGAAAAAGCTCCTGAAGAGCCTGTGCCATAACGTGAGATGAGCTATGCCAAAAAGCCTTTTTACCTTCTTTATCCTTCCAAGTAAAAAGCACTAAAGAGCCGTCTTGGTTTAATGGGGTAGATGTTTCAACCGTTTGCCCATTAAATTGGGCCGATAAAACATTTCGCGCTAAACCTTCGCTAATACTTTTAGCCACTTCTAAGACTGTTGTTCCTTGTTGGACCTCCTTTACGCTTCCGTCGGGTAGGGTTATTTTTATCATAGTTTTATATTATGTTACAAAGATAAACGCTTCACTAATTTTTGCAAGGCCTATGTTATCTAATATTAAATAAAAAGCCCAGTAGTTTTCTAATGTCCCAAAATAAGAAAACTACCAGGCTCTTTAACTGAATTTGAAATTGTTATTTCATCAATTCAAAACTGCGTTTCACAAAATTGGTTAGCTCTTCTCCTTTTAATAGGTTCTGAGAGAGTTTAGCCAAATCTAAGGCTTGCTTAATGGTTTTTTCTTGCACTTCTTTGTCTTGGTTTATTAAATCGCTCATAAGTGGGTGATTTACATTTACCACCAAGTTGTACATATCTGGCATATTGCCCATGCCAAACATACCCCCACCACCGGTTTGTTGCATTTCTTTCATCCTACGCATAAATTCGGGTTGGGTGATCATTAGAGGTGCCGCATTGCTATCCATAGGTTCTAATTGTACAGTGTACTTTTCTTTTGGAACAATAGCTTCAAAATCCGCTTTAAGCTTTTCTTTTTCCTCGTCTGATAATTTAGAAACTTGGTTCTCTTCTTTTTTAATCAAGTTATCAACGTGATCGCTATCTACCCTTACGAAAGAGATGTTTTCTTTACTGCTTTCTAATTTTTGAATTAAATGCGCTACAATAGGAGAGTCTAACAATAACACCTCGTAGTTTTTCTCTTTTGCTGCTTGAATATAGCTGTGTTGCTCATCTTTGTTTGAGGCATAAAGAACAACGGTTTTACCGTCTTTATCGGTTTGATTGGCTTTGATTTTTTCTATCAATTCATCATAGGTGTAGTACTTTTCATCTACACTGGGGTATAATGCAAATTTGTCTGCTTTCTCAAAGAACTTGTCTTCAGATAGCATGCCATACTCGATTACCACCTTAATATCATTCCATTTTTTCTCAAAATCTTCACGATTTTGGTTAAAGAGAGATTTTAATTTATCGGCTACTTTTCTAGTAATGTAACTTGAAATCTTTTTAACTGCTCCATCGGCTTGTAAGTAAGAACGCGAAACGTTTAACGGAATGTCTGGTGAGTCAATTACTCCCTTAAGCATGGTAAGAAACTCGGGTACAATTCCTTCTACATTGTCTGTAACGAAAACTTGATTTTGATAAAGCTGTATTTTATCCCTTTGCATACTCAAGTCGTTAGAGAGCTTAGGGAAGTATAAAATACCGGTTAAGTTAAAAGGATAGTCTACATTTAAATGAATGTGGAATAGTGGTTCTTCAAACTGCATTGGGTAGAGCTCCCGGTAAAAGCTTTTATAGTCTTCTTCTTCAAGATCTGTGGGTTGCTTGGTCCAAGCGGGATCTGGATTATTGATTATGTTGTCAACAGTAACTGTCTTTGCTTCTTCATCTTCTGGTGCATCTTCTGCCTTAGGTAAAGTTTTCTCTTTTGTACCAAACTTAATGGGTACAGGCATAAACTTATTGTATTTTGTCAATAGGTTTTCTATGCGTTGCTCTTCTAAAAATTCTTTTTCTTCTTCGTTAAGGTGTAAGATGATTTCTGTACCTCTATTTTCTTTTGTGGTTTCTTCTAAAGTAAACTCGGTGGTTCCTTCACAAGTCCAATGTGCTGCGGGCTCATCTTTATAAGATTTGGTGATAATTTCTACTTTATCGGCCACCATGAAGGCAGAATAGAACCCCAGACCAAAATGACCAATAATACCGCTATCTTTTGCCGAATCTTTATATTTTTCTAAAAATTCTTCGGCACCAGAGAAAGCTACTTGATTGATGTATTTTTCTACTTCATCTTTAGTCATTCCCACACCTTCGTCAATAATATGCAAGGTATTGTTTTCTTTGTTAATTTTCACCTCAATCACGGGTTTACCATAAGTCACATCGGTCTCGCCAATGCGCGTTAGGTGCTTTAGTTTTAAGGTTGCATCTGTTGCATTTGAAATTAACTCACGTAAGAATATTTCGTGGTCGCTGTATAAAAATTTCTTGATAAGCGGAAAGATATTCTCTACCGATACATTTATTTTTCCTGTTGCCATTTTTTAAAATTTTAAAATCGTTTTCTCGAATAAGTCAAAAAAAATACCAATTCTAGTTATCTGACAAACTGGCATATTATTTGAGCGTTAAGGTAAAAATATTAACAGATTTTTTGTTTAATTAATTGATTAAAAGATTAAACAAAGTTGTATCTTTGATAAAAATATAAGTTATGGCAGCAAAAAAAAATACAAATACAAAAAGGAATTCAGCAAAGCCCAAAGTAAAAAAGTTGCAAAAGAAAGATTGGATTTCAGCTTACATGACGTATGTTTTGGAGGAAGAAAAACGACCCAAAAGCGTATACAAATTTGCTAAAAACTTAGGTGAAGAAGAAGCGAGCTTTTACCAATTCTTTGGTAGCTTAGATGCCTTACAACGTAGTATTTGGGAAGAATTTTATCAAATGAGTATAGATTTGATGAATCAAGCCGAAGAAACCAGTAATTTTTCGAACAGGGAAAAAATGCTAACTTTCTTTTTTACTTTTTTTGAACTCTTGACAGCTAATAGAAGTTATGTAATTTTCAGTTTAAAAGAGCATGAGTCACCTCTTAAAA
The DNA here is from genome assembly GCF_042684705.1 of Mesonia sediminis. Classification (NCBI taxonomy): domain Bacteria; kingdom Pseudomonadati; phylum Bacteroidota; class Flavobacteriia; order Flavobacteriales; family Flavobacteriaceae; genus Mesonia; species Mesonia sediminis. The sequence continues at coordinate 143,136 of NZ_JBHULZ010000026.1, read as the reverse complement.
ATTTAGAACAACTTTCTGGTTTGCGTAAACGGGTTAAACAATTTGCTAGTGAACTTATAGAAGATAAAAATGATGAGCAAAAAGTTAAACTACTTAGGCACAATAAAACGATTTTCTCAGAAGGAGCTTGGCTACAAACTGTATTTTTAATGAAGTTTTGGCTAGATGACAACTCGCCACAATTTGAACAAACAGATGTAGCGATTGAAAAATCTGTAAATACCATATTTGACGTATTTAATAACACGCCATTAGAGCGAGTTATTGATTTTGGAAAATTTATTTACCAATCCCATAAGGCATAGCCTATGAAAACAATAGATAAAATCCCTACAGGCAAGATTGGCCGCACTACCGAACTGGTTAAAACCGGTTTTAAAATAGGTGGAAATTACTTAAAACATTATAGTAAAAAGGCCTTTAATCCAGATCTTACTCGCGATGAGCTCGATGAAGATAACGCTGCCGATATTTATAATGGTTTAAAAAACCTAAAAGGTAGTGCGCTAAAGGTGGCACAAATGTTATCTATGGAGAAAAGTTTACTGCCAAATGCTTATGTAGAGAAGTTTTCGTTGGCGCAATTTAGTGTACCTCCATTATCTGCCCCTTTAGTTCGAAAAACTTTTCATAAATACCTTGGCGACTACCCAGAAAATATCTACGATGAATTTAATTTAAACTCTGTAAATGCTGCGAGTATAGGTCAGGTTCACCGGGCACAAAAAGATGGGAAAAAACTTGCTGTGAAAATTCAATATCCGGGAGTCGCCAATAGTATTAGTTCAGATTTAGCAATGGTTAAACCTGTTGCGATGAAAATGTTTAATCTACAAGGAAAAGATTCAGATAAATATTTTAAAGAAGTTGAAGGTAAATTAATTGAAGAAACAGATTATTTGCTTGAAGTGAAGCAAAGTATAGAAATTTCTGAAGCCTGTAAGCACATTCCGAATTTAGGGTTTCCAAAATATTATCCTGATTTATCAAGTGAAAAAATTATTACTATGGATTGGGTTGAAGGCTTGCACCTAAGTGAGTTTACCAAAACAGATTTCTCAAAAGAGCAAGGCGACCAAATTGGTCAAGCATTATGGGATTTTTACATGTATCAAATGCACGAACTAAAAGCGGTTCACGCCGATCCGCACCCGGGTAACTTTTTAATAACGCCCAAAAATAAGTTAATTGCTATTGATTTTGGTTGCATTAAACAAGTGCCAGAGGAGTTCTATAAGCCTTATTTTGAATTGGCAGTTCCTGAAAATATCAATAACAAAGAATTTTTCCTGCAAAAGCTAAAAGAATTAGAAATTATTGTGGAAACCGATACTAAGCGTGAAATAGATTTCTTTTCAAATTTATTTTATGAAATGCTGAGTTTGTTTACATCGCCTTTTCACAATGAGTCCTTTGATTTTAGTGATGAAACATTTTGGAGTAAAATAACCGACCTAAGTGAAAAATATAGTAAAGACACTGAATTAAGAAAAATGAATGGAAACCGAGGAAGTAAACATTTCTTATACATTAATAGAACATTTTTTGGTCTATATAATTTGCTTCACGATTTAAAAGCGGAGGTGAAAATTAATAATTTTAAAGAGTTGTAATTTCATAATTTTTGGTTAATTGTTATGTGTTTGGGCTACTAAATTTTCGAGTTTAGTAGCCTTTTTTAATTTTTTTTAAAAAGGTAACTATTAACTTTTATAAAATAGTGCTAGACTTAGCTAGCTTAATTGCTTTTATTTTCTTAAATTTAAGAATAAAGTCAAAAAAGTATTCTGTAAAACCTATTTAAATAAAATGCAAAGCAACAGATTCTTACCTATCTATTTTATAGCCGGTGCATTTATTACCGCATTCATAGGGGCATTTTTTGAACCTGGAAATTTCTTACGTTATGTTTTTTACGGATTAATGAGCCTGTTCTGGATTATTGCTATCGCACTTTTTTTTAAATATATGAGAAAATCTTAAGGGAATAATGGTTTGGTTTGGACGCACTATGAATTTAATGAAGATGTTGAAAAGTATTTTTAGTGTAATTGGTGTTTAATCGTTTAAGTTTTTTTCGTTCGAAGCCCATATTATGTATATTGCCACCTGAAAAATCAAAAGACATCACATGCTATATCAAACTAAAATTGCTGGACTAGGGAAATACGTCCCAGAAAATATAGTCACTAACGACGATCTTTCTAAATTGATGGATACCAATGATGCTTGGATTCAAGAACGAACAGGAATAAAAGAACGTAGACATATTAAAAAAGATGATGGTAATTCTACTGCAATCATGGGGGTTAAAGCAGCTAAAATAGCTTTAGAAAGAGCTAATGTTAGTAAAGATGACATCGATTTAATTGTTTTTGCGACTTTGAGTCCAGATTACTATTTTCCTGGTTGTGGAGTCCAGGTTCAAGAATTGTTAGACATTCATACCTGCCCCGCTTTAGATGTGCGAAATCAATGTAGCGGATTTATTTATGGTCTTTCAGTAGCCGATCAATTTATTAAAACTGGAATGTATAAAAATGTGCTGCTTATTGGAAGTGAGAATCATAGTGGAGGTTTAGATATGAGTACACGTGGTCGTGGGGTGTCAGTGATTTTTGGTGATGGTGCTGGTGCGGCCGTGTTAACGCGAAGTAACCATATAGGAGAGGGGATTCTGTCTACTCACCTACATTCTCAAGGAAAACATGCGTTAGAGTTAGCTTTAAAAGGGCCAAGTACTATGCATTGGGTACCCGAGATAATTGAGGATCAAAAGTCAGGGAAAATAGAAGATATTCCTTACTACCCTTATATGAATGGACAATTCGTATTTAAAAATGCCGTACAGCGTTTCTCAGAGGTTATAAATGAAGGACTCCAACATAATGGTTTAGAGATTAGCGATATAGATATGTTAATTCCGCATCAAGCTAATTTGAGAATTTCTCAATTTATTCAAAAAAAGTTCAAATTAAGTTATGATCAGGTCTATAATAACATTGAACGATATGGGAATACCACAGCCGCATCTATACCTATTGCGTTAACTGAAGCTTGGGAAGAAGGAAAAATCAAATCTGGCGACAAGGTTGTTTTAGCTGCCTTTGGTAGCGGATTTACTTGGGGAAGTGCCATTATAAATTGGTAATAAATTTTATTTCAGTAAAAAAAAGGAACGCCACGATGATTTTCGTGGCGTTTTTATACTGTGGTCATTTTTTAAAGGCTAATTCAAATAAATTACCAACAAACTTCTATCTATAAGACGAATAGAATTTTAAAAAGTTGCATGCTTTAGTATAGTTTAACATTTTGATAATGAGCTCTTAATGTTATGTAAAAGAATAAATCTGTTTCCCTTTTAAATTAATAAGGTTATTTATTCTAGCATACTATCTTAATGACTTTATTTAAATAAAGATGTTACAAAATTTTTTAAAAATAAATTTGAGTCGCTTCTTTTTGTATCTTCATTTTAATTCAATTCTTAACTAGTGTTTTAGATAAACCAAGTCAATGACCTGAATTTTAAAAAAAATAAATCATGAAAGATCAAAAAAAAACTTTAGTACTAGGAGCTTCATTAAAAGAAACTAGGTATTCAAACAAAGCAATAATAGCTTTAAGAAAAGCACAAGTTCCCACCTGCGCTATTGGTTTGCGTGCCGGTAATGTTGCCGATGTAACGATAGAAACGGAGCCACAAAATTTTGAAGGTATAAATACAGTTACTTTATATATCAACCCAAAACGTCAACCCGCCTATTATGACTATATTCTAGATTTAAATCCAAAACGTGTTTTGTTTAATCCAGGGACAGAAAATCCAGATTTTTATCGATTATTACGGGATAATAAAATCGAAGTAGAGGTAGCTTGTACTTTGGTTTTACTTGCGACGAATCAATATTAAGCCAATAAAAGTGAGCAAACCATTTACGATCAACAATTCATAATTAAAATGATATCCACCTAAAAGTTCGGCAGGAATGCTGCCAATGGTATAGGTGGTAATAACCGCAAGTACCGCCACAATCGCCACCCATTTATCTTTTACTTGATGCTTAGTAAAAATTCCAAATGTAAATAACCCTAATAAGGGGCCGTAGGTATAGGAAGCCGCTTTAAGCAAAAGATCAATTACACTAGAATCTAGCAAATATTTAAAGGCTACAATAACTAAAATGAGTAGTAGGCTGATGAATAGGTGTACTTTTTTTCTCAATTTTTTTTGCTGCATTGCCTGTTTTTTCTTTATATCGAGAAAATCTACACAGAAACTTGTGGTTAAGGAAGTTAACGCGCTATCTGCACTCGAGTAGGCTGCTGCAATTAAACCTAATATAAAAACGATTCCTAAACCTAGTCCTAAATCGCCGTTGAGCGCAATTTCAGGAAAAAGTAAATCTGTTTTTTCTTTCCCATCTAGAAGAGGTACACCAATACCATTTTGTTCAGCATACATAAATAAAAGCGCTCCAAGTAAGAGGAACAAAATATTAATAGGAACAAATACTAAACTGTAAGACAACATGTTTTTCTGAGCGTCTTTAAGGCTTTTGCAAGTCAGGTTTTTCTGCATCATGTCTTGGTCTAATCCTGTCATGCAAATGGTAATAAACATACCTCCTAAAAATGATTTCCAAAAATAATTTCGCTCTAGCCAACTGTCAAAAAAGAAAGTTTTAGAATAGCTCTTTAGCTGTGTAGAAGAGAATAAATCGGTTAAAGTCCAATTCATTTCATAGGTTATTGTAAAAATTGCAATACCCACAGCTAATAACATAAATAAGGTTTGCAGCGTATCGGTATAAACAATTGTTTTTATTCCGCCTCGAGCGGTATATATCCAAATAAACGCAATAGATAAAGAAACAGTGAATATAAAAGGAACCCCCCATTTTTCGAAAATGAAATATTGCAAGACCGTGGCTACCAAAAAAAGTCTAAAAGCGGCACCTAAAACGCGAGAAATAAAGAAAAAAAACGCTCCGGTTTTGTAGCTAACTACTCCAAATCGTTGAGATAAATACTCATAAATAGAAGTGACATTGAGCCGGTAGTAAATAGGTAAGAGAATATATACAATAACAAAGTAACCAAATAAATAGCCCATTACTACCTGTAAATAACTAAACTGGGCATCTTTAACCCACCCAGGCACAGATATAAAAGTTACTCCAGAAAGTGAAGCCCCAATCATACCAAAGGCTACAACATACCAAGGAGATTGACCCTTTGCTTTAAAAAAGATTTCGTTACTATCATCTTTACCTGTGAGATAGGAAATTAAAATTAGCACCCCAAAATAGGCTAGAATTAAAAACAAAATGGTGGTTGGCTGCATGTTTTTTCTTACAAACTTAGTTTTTTCTGCAAATTACAAAGCTGTTGTTTAAATTAATTATTCATTTTACTTCGCTTAAAGCGGATTATTGGCAAATAACAATAAAAATAAATTGTATTTTTGACCTATGGATTTTTCATCAAAGTTACTAGAGAAAGCTGTTGAAGAAATAGCTTTGTTGCCAGGAATAGGGAAGCGAACAGCGTTACGATTAGCACTTCACTTGTTAAAGCAACCCGAGGAGCAAACTGTGCACTTGTCTAAAGCCTTGTTAGATTTAAAAACACGAATTGTATTTTGTGAAAATTGCCATATGGTGAGTGACACAAAAATCTGTTCGATTTGTGCTAATGTTAAAAGAGATAAATCGACCGTTTGTGTTGTCGAAGATGTTCGCGATGTGATGGCTATTGAAAATACCAGTCAGTATCAAGGTGTTTACCATGTTTTAGGCGGAAAAATAAATCCCATTGAAGGTATTGGTCCTGGCCAATTAAACATATCTTCTTTAGTGCAAAAGGTAAAAAACGGTACGGTAGAGGAAGTTATTTTTGCGCTTTCAAGTACAATGGAAGGCGATACTACCAATTTTTATATCTATAAACAACTCGAAAATGAATCGGTAAAAACCTCTACAATTGCCAGAGGAATTGGCGTAGGAGACGAATTAGAATATGCCGATGAAATTACACTGGGAAGAAGTATTTTACACCGTATCCCTTTTGAAAACTCTCTTAAAAACTAAGTGTAAATGAAACTTTCTGTAGTTATTTTAAACTATAAGGTGCCTTACCATTTAATGCTGTGCCTAGATAGTGTAGAAAGAGCCATTAAAAACCTCGATGCAGAAATTATTGTTGTTGACAATAATTCACAAGACGAAAGTGAGGCTTGGGTAAAGCGGTATTTTCCAAGTGTAATTTGTATTGAGAATAGCGACAATTCGGGATTTAGCAAAGGCAATAATTTAGGAATTAAACAAGCAAAGGGTACTTATATCTGCTTATTAAATCCAGACACGGTGGTGGGAGAAAATTGTTTTGTAAATGCTTTAGCTTATGCTGAAAAGAATGAAGATTTAGGAGCACTAGGAGTGCGTTTAATTAGCGGGACGGGAGAATACTTAAAAGAAAGTAAACGACAAGTGCCCACGCCACGCGTGGCGCTCGAAAAGATGATGGGTTATGACAAGAATTATTATCATCCGTTGCATTTTGCCAAAAACGGAAAAGTGCAGGTTTTGGTAGGTGCTTTTATGCTCATGAGAAAAGATCGGTATTGGGAAGTGGGAGGACTTGATGAAGATTATTTTATGTATGGAGAAGATATTGATTTGAGCTATAAGTTTTTAAAGAAGGGCTATCAAAATTATTATTTAGGTAGTGAGCGCGTAATTCACTTTAAGGGAGAAAGCACTGTAAAAGATGAAAAATATAGGGAGCGTTTTTTTGGGGCGATGCATTTGTTTTATAAAAAGCATTTTAAAGAAAAAAATTTAGGCTTGATAAAACCTGGCTTAAAACTACTTGAGGGTCTTTATGCTTTGAAAACACAACAAAGAAACAAGCCTCAAAACCTAAAACAGATACTCTGCATAGAAACCGAGCCAGAACACAATCGAGCTATATTAAAACAAGTGGATTTACCACTGCACCTAGCCGATAAAAAATTGATTTTAAAGAAAGATTTTTATGCTAGCCTTATAATAGTAGAAGCAAAAGCATTGGCTTATGAAGAAATTATTTATATAATCCAAAAACAAAAAGCTAAACAAAACCGTTTTAGGCTAATCCCTTCAAATTTTAATTTTGCACTAGGAAGCGATTCGAGTTTCACTCAGGGTGAAATTATAAAATTTTGAAAAACAATTATTCATATAGACTTATTTTGAGTAAATTCGCAACCATTAATAACAAAATCATCTTTAGAAAAAAGATATGGCAAAATTTGAACTAAAACTTCCGAAAATGGGAGAAAGCGTTGCAGAGGCAACCATTACCAATTGGCTAAAAGAAGTAGGCGATAAGATAGAAGAAGATGAAGCAGTTTTAGAAATCGCAACAGATAAAGTAGATAGTGAGGTGCCTAGTGAAGTAGAAGGTACAATTGTAGAAAAATTGTTTGATGTAGATGATGTTGTTCAAGTCGGGCAAACCATTGCAATTATAGAGACCGATGCCGATGTAGCCGATGAAGCTCCGTCTTCACCAGAGAATAACCAATCAGAAGGTTCATCTGAGAGTAAACAGGTTCAAGAACAAATTAAACAAGTTCAAGATTCATTGGCGACCGACTTTGCCGAGAGTGATAAATTTTATTCTCCTTTGGTAAAAAGCATTGCTCAAAAAGAAGGAATAAGTGTTGCCGAATTAGATAAAATTGAAGGCTCCGGATTAGAAGGGCGTGTTACAAAAAATGACATATTAGCTTATATCGAGAATAGATCGAGTGCCGTGTCTGCACCGGCAGCTACATCTTCAAAACAGAATAGTGTTGCCCAAACTTCTGCACCAAAGACCAGCGTTCCTGTTCCAAGTCAAGACGGTGATGAGATTGTTGAAATGACTAGAATGGGTAAAATGATTGCCCACCATATGGTCCAAAGCGTACAAACCTCTGCTCACGTACAATCATTTATCGAAGTAGATGTGACTAAGATTTGGAATTGGCGTAAGAAAAATAAAGACGCTTTTCAGCAGCGTGAGGGTGAGAAGCTAACTTTTACCCCAATCTTTATGGAAGCAGTAGCAAAGGCAATTAAAGATTTTCCGTTAATTAATATTTCTGTAGATGGAGATAAAATTATCAAAAGAAAAAATATTAACCTAGGTATGGCTGCCGCTTTACCAGATGGTAACCTTATTGTACCAGTGATCAAACATGCTGATCAATTGAACTTAGTTGGTATGGCCAAAGCTGTAAACGACTTGGCCAACCGTGCAAGGGCGGGTAAATTAAAACCAGACGACACCCAGGGCGGAACCTACACCGTTACCAATGTGGGTACCTTTGGAAGCATTATGGGAACGCCAATTATCAACCAACCTCAAGTTGCTATTTTGGCCTTAGGAGCAATCCGTAAAGTGCCTGCTGTTGTTGAAACTCCAGAAGGCGACTTTATAGGTATTCGCTATAAGATGTTCCTGTCGCATAGCTATGACCACCGCGTAGTAAATGGAGCTTTAGGTGGGCAATTTGTGCAGCGGGTTGCGCAATACCTAGAGGGTTTTGATGAAAATAGAGGTATATAAATTTAATTAATATTATAAAAAAAACCGTTTGCCAGAGCAAACGGTTTTTTTGCTTTAATGAATAAATTATAGAAGTAATTAAACCCATTAATAGCACTTTTCTTTTTAATATTGTTATTTTTGAAAATAAACACTAGACTATGAATTTAAGGTTAACAAAACCCATTTGCTTTTTTGATTTAGAAACTACAGGAACGCAAATAGCAAAAGATAGAATTGTAGAAATTGCAGTTTTAAAGGTTTATCCCAATTCTAATAAAGAAAGTATTTGTTGGCGTGTTAATCCAGAAATGCCAATTCCTGCAGAAGTTACTAAGATTCATGGTATTTCTGACGAGGATGTAGTTAATGAGCCTACCTTTAAAGAAAGAGCTAAAGCTTTATATGAAATGATTAGAGGTTGTGATTTAGGTGGTTATAATAGCAATCGATTTGACATACCTTTATTAGCTGAAGAGTTTTTGCGAGCAGGAGTGGATTTTGATATTAAAAATTCATTAGCGATAGACGTTCAAACCATTTTCCATAAAAAGGAGAAACGAACTTTAGAAGCAGCCTATAAATTTTATTGCAATAAAGAACTTATTGATGCTCATAGTGCAGAGGCTGATACCTTAGCAACTTTTGAAGTGCTAGAATCTCAATTAGAGCGTTACCCAGATTTAGAGAATAACACCGAGTGGTTAGCTAATTTTAGTGCACATAAAAAATTTGTAGACTTTGCCGGGTTTATAGCCTATAATAAAAAACAAGAGGAGGTTTTTGCATTCGGTAAGCATAAAGGTAAAAAGGTAGAAGAGGTTTTTGAGAAGGAACCAGGATATTATGGATGGATTCAAAATGCCGATTTCCCGTTATATACCAAGAAAATTCTTACCGCCATTAAATTGCGTAAATTGACCCAAAAGCTTAATTAAATATGAAAATTATTTGTGTAGGCAGAAATTATACGGATCACATTGAAGAATTGGAGAATCAAAAACCAGACGCTCCTGTATTGTTTTTAAAGCCAGACTCTGCAATTTTGCTTAAAAAGCAGGCTTTTTTTATACCCGACTTTTCTGATGAAATTCATCATGAAGTTGAACTTTTGGTAAAAATTAAAAAAGTAGGTAAACACATTCAAAAAAAATTTGCACATAAGTATTATGATGAAATAGGTCTAGGCATAGATTTTACTGCTAGAGATTTACAAAAAAAGCTAAAACAAGAAGGTTTGCCTTGGGAAAAAGCAAAAGCTTTTGATGGCTCAGCTGTAATTGCAGAAAAGTGGATTCATAAAGATAAAATTACAAATCTTAATCAAATATCATTCAGTTTAAAAAAGAATGATAAAACGGTTCAGGCTGGAAATTCAGCACAGATGCTCTATAAAATAGATGAGTTAATCGAATATATATCGAGTTATTTTACTTTGAAAATAGGAGATATTATTTTTACAGGAACTCCTGCGGGGGTTGGTAAGGTAAATCCAGGAGATATCCTCGAAGGATTCCTAGAAAAAACATCCCTTTTTAAGGTAAATATCAAGTAACATGAAATTATATAATTTAGATGATGTGCGGGAGATGGCCGCTGGAGATAGCGATTTTATTAAAGAAATTGTAAACGCCTTTCTAGAGGAAGTCCCTATTGATATTACCCAACTTTATGAAGCCGTTCAAAATGAAAATAAACCCATGGTTTATGCGATTGCTCATAAAGTAAAACCTAATCTTCAATTGTTTGGTTTAGGGTTAAGCCATGAAATTAAACAACTTGAAGGATGGGGTAAAGAGCAAGAATCTTATAGAGAAGATGAAATTTTGGCCATTGCAAGAAGAGTGAAAGATACAGTTTTAATGGCTACCGATGCACTTCATAAAGAGATAGCATAATATTTATGAATGCAGAGATTATAACTATAGGAGACGAAATTCTTATAGGACAAATCATAGATACCAACTCGGCTTTCTTAGCTCAAGAACTTAATAAAATTGGTATTGAAGTAACCCAAATCACCTCTATTCAAGATCATCCTACACATATCTTTAACGCCTTAAAAAAAGCTGAAGCATACAACCAGGTAATCATTATCACCGGAGGATTAGGGCCAACTAAAGATGATAAAACCAAAGCAACACTTTGCACTTATTTCGAAGACGATTTGGTGTTAAACCAGGACGTACTTAACCATATTGAAGAGTTGTTTGATAAATACATTGAAACCTCCTCAATTTCAAAACTTAACCGAGATCAAGCTTATATTCCGTCGAAGGCAATTGCTTTAAAAAATGAATTTGGTACGGCACCAGGAATGTGGTTTTTTGAAAATGGGAAAGTATACATTTCAATGCCTGGGGTACCATATGAAATGAAAAATATTTTCACCAAGGAAGCTTTGCCTCGATTGGCTAAAACTTTTGAACGCCCTTATGTTATACATAAGACAGCCTTGACTTATGGGGTAGGCGAGAGTACATTAGCCAAACTAATTGAAGATTGGGAAAACAATTTACCTTCTTTTATAAAATTAGCTTACCTGCCAAGTTTAGGGAAAGTTCGCTTGCGATTAAGTGCTAGAGGAGGAAATAAAGAAATTTTAGAACAAGCACTAGAGGAGGCATTTAAAAATTTAAAAAGCTATATTGGCGGAAATATAAAAGGATTTGAAGGAGAGACTAGTATCGAAGAAGAAATAGCGCGTAAGTTCAATCTGAAAAATCAGCATTTGGCGCTTGCAGAAAGCTGTACAGGTGGTCAAATAGCCTCAAGCTTAGTAAATGTGCCGGGCGCTAGTTCTTACTTTCTAGCGGGTTTGGTAACCTATGCTACCCAAATGAAAATAGACTTACTCAAGATAGAAGAGTCGATAATTCAAAAGTACTCCGTAGTTAGTAAAGAGGTGACCTTAGAAATGGCTAAAAAAGTAAAACAGCAAACAGGTGCTGATGTTGCTTTGGCTACTACAGGAAATGCAGGGCCAACCAAAGGAGATAGTCAAGCTGATATCGGCCAAGTTTATATTGCCTTAGTTGCACCTGGAGTAGAAAAAGTATTTAGTTTTCTTTGGAAAAAAAATAGAGAAAAGATTATTGAAAAGGCAGTGGTTAAGGCCCAACAAATATTATTAGAAGAAAATTGGAATTAAATCTTTGAAATTGTTGTTTGTTTCGAGATAATGTTGTTAATTTGCAATCTGTTTTGAATAACGCGATAAAGATTAGAAAACATGTCAAGAGTTTGTGAACTTACGGGAAAGAAAGCGATGGTAGGAAATAACGTTTCTCACGCTATGAATAAAACAAAACGTAAATTTAAAGCCAATTTGGTTAAAAAACGTTTTTACATCCCAGAAGAGGATAAGTGGGTTACTTTGAAAGTGTCTACTTCTGCATTAAAAAATATTAACAAAAGAGGAATCTCTGCTGTCATTAAAGAAGCTAGAGAAAAAGGTTTCTTAACCAAGTAATCTTGAATCTTTAAAATCATAGAGCAATGGCAAAGAAAGGAAATAGAGTACAAGTAATTCTTGAATGTACAGAGCATAAAGCAACTGGTAAGCCAGGTACATCTAGATATATCACAACTAAAAATAAAAAAAACACGCCGGATAGAATGGAGTTAAAGAAATTTAACCCTATTTTAAATAAAATGACGGTTCATAAAGAAATAAAGTAATAAGTTATGGCAAAGAAATCGGTAGCATCGTTACAAACAGGATCAAAAAGACTTACCAAAGCTATAAAAATGGTTAAGTCTCCAAAAACAGGAGCGTACACTTTTGTTGAGGCAATTATGGCGCCAGAACAAGTGAAAGATTATCTTAAGAAATAAGAATAACTTAACACAGTATATAAACCGTCTTGTTATTACAAGACGGTTTTTTTAATTTAAGTAACGCGTATATTTTAGCATTATTTTGGATTTCATTGAATAAAAAAGCTAACTTTGAGTTTTTAAAATTACACTTCTAATAATTCTGTCATGAATTTTTTTAAAAAGATATTTTCTAAAGAAAAAAAAGAGACTTTAGACAAAGGCTTAGAAAAATCAAAATCTAGTTTTTTTGGTAAACTAAGCAAAGCCGTTGCTGGTAAATCAAAAGTAGATGATGAGGTTCTTGATAACTTAGAAGAAGTTCTAGTGAGCAGTGATGTTGGGGTGAAAACAACTATTCGAATAATCGATCGCATTGAAGCTCGCGTTGCCAAAGATAAATATTTAGGGACAGATGAACTCGATCAAATATTAAGAGAAGAGATTGCCGGATTGTTAAGCGAAACAGAAGATCAAACCAATTTTAATTTGCCCGATAAGAAACCTTATGTGATTATGGTTGTTGGGGTAAATGGAGTAGGTAAAACTACAACCATTGGTAAATTGGCACATCAATTTAAAAGTCAGGGTAAAAGTGTTGTGCTGGGTGCAGCAGATACATTTAGGGCAGCCGCTATAGATCAACTTCAAATTTGGGCAGATCGAGTAGAAGTTCCTATTGTTAAACAAAAAATGGGTAGCGACCCGGCTTCAGTTGCCTTTGACACTCTTCAAAGTGGTGTAAATAAAGGTGCTGATGTGGTAATTATAGATACCGCTGGAAGATTGCATAACAAAATCAACTTGATGAATGAGCTTACCAAAATAAAGCGAGTAATGCAGAAAGTAGTGCCAGATGCCCCACACGAAGTTTTGCTGGTTTTAGATGGTAGTACAGGTCAAAACGCTTTTGAGCAAGCCAAACAATTTACAGCTGCCACCGAGGTGAGTAGTTTAGCAGTAACCAAACTTGATGGTACAGCTAAGGGTGGAGTAGTAATAGGTATTAGCGATCAGTTTAAAATCCCTGTTAAATATATAGGGGTAGGAGAAGGAATTGATGACTTGCAAGTCTTTAATAAATTCGAATTTGTTGATTCGTTTTTCAAACAAAATTTATAGATAATTTGGAAGAAAAGCCACCTTTATTTTCCGAGAGAGCCAAGGGAAACACTACAAAGGTAGTACTGCTGTATTGTTTATTCTTTGTTATCATGAAAATTGTGGCAGGTTTTCAGGGATACGATTGGGGTTTAAACCTGCTCATTGCACTTCCATTTTTTATAATTCTTATGTTGGGCTACTGGCTTTTTACAACTCACAAAATAAATTGGACTTTTCTTTTAATAAGTATGCTTGCTATGGCTGCAATCCATTATTTTGAAGCCGATTTTGTAGCTTATTATACCCAAGTTAATTCGTAAATATTTGCCCATTTCTAATTTTTAGATTGTACCTTTGCACACATTTTAAATAGCTATGCGTACAAAATCTCTAAAGAAAAATAAAATAAATGTTGTTACCCTAGGTTGTAGCAAAAACCTTTATGATTCGGAAGTACTTATGGGGCAACTAAAAGCCAATAAGAAAGAAGTAGTTCATGAGCAAGAAGGTAATGTTGTTGTGATAAACACTTGTGGGTTTATAGACAATGCCAAAGAACAATCTGTAAACACCATACTAGATTTTGTACAACGTAAGGAAGAAGGTTTGGTAGATAAAGTTTTTGTTACCGGTTGTCTTTCTGAACGTTATAAGCCAGATTTAGTAAAAGAAATTCCAAATGTTGACCAATATTTTGGTACAACCGAGTTGCCGGCATTGCTCAAGGCATTGGGTGCAGATTATAAACATGAATTAATCGGGGAACGCATAACTACCACCCCAAAAAACTATGCTTTTTTAAAAATCGCAGAAGGCTGTGATCGTCCGTGTAGCTTTTGTGCCATACCATTAATGCGTGGCAAGCATAAATCAACACCTATAGAAAACCTTGTGCAAGAGGCTAAAAACCTAGCTAAGAATGGCGTAAAAGAACTTATCTTAATTGCACAAGATTTAACTTATTACGGTTTAGATCTTTATAAAAAGCGCGCTTTAGCGGATTTACTAAAAGAATTGGTGAAAGTGGAAGGCATTCAATGGATAAGATTGCATTATGCTTTTCCTACGGGCTTTCCTATGGATGTGCTAGATGTAATTAAAAATGAGCCCAAAGTCTGTAATTATTTAGATATACCTTTGCAGCATATTTCAGATGATTTATTAAAATCTATGCGTCGTGGCACAACTCACGCCAAGACAACAGAACTCATTCATAAATTCAGAGAAAAAGTTCCAGCAATGGCTATTAGAACCACACTAATTGTTGGTTATCCAGGCGAGACAGAAACACATTTTCAAGAATTGAAAGACTGGGTAAAAGCTATGCGCTTTGAACGTTTAGGATGTTTTACTTATTCTCACGAAGAAAATACCCATGCTTTTAATTTAGTCGATGATGTACCAGAAGATATAAAACAACAGCGCGCCAATGAAATTATGGAAATTCAATCGCAAATATCGTGGGAACTTAATCAAGAAAAAATTGGGCAGGTCTTTAAATGTGTGATAGACCGTAAAGAAGGAAATTATTTTGTGGGCCGTACAGAATTTGATTCACCCGATGTTGATAATGAAGTGCTTATTGATGCAACCAAATTTTATTTAAAAACAGGCGATTTTGCCGAAGTGAAAATTACAGAAGCAGCCGATTTTGATTTGTACGGCGAACCCGTAACCGCTTAGATAAAAAAAAGCCTTGGAAACGCCAAGGCTTTTTTATTTCCGTTAAACTTTGTGGTTATTTTTAACTGGGGCTTTTTATTTTGACATATAACTTTCATTCAGAATAAAATTACCTATTCATAGTTCATTTTACAATTCACGTTTTTTGTTAACTAAAAATTAGTAGATAAAAAGCTCAACCCATGTATCTTTGTGAATATAAAGTGTATTTTATGTTAGATTGTATTGCCTATCAAGAAACCAATTACTTTTCTCCCCTAATTATAGACTATCTCAATAAAAATAAGAAGCTTGATATTTTTTATAACCGGTTTCCCGATTTAATAAATTTTCAAAAGCAAATAGAAGAGAAGAAAAAAAACTATAAAGCTGAACACCGTAAAATTCTTGTACAAGAGCTTCAAGAACAATATAAGAATTTACCGGTTTCAAAAAAAGTAGAGACCAATATAAGAGCTTTAGAAAAAGACAATACTTTTACCATTACCACTGGGCATCAACTCAATTTATTTACGGGCCCTCTTTATTTTTTATATAAAATTATTTCGACTATTAATTTAGCCGAAGAGCTTTCTGTGAAATACCCTTTACAGAATTTTGTTCCTGTGTATTGGATGGCTACCGAAGATCATGATTTTGCCGAAATTAATTTCTTCAATTATCGGGACAACAAAATTAGTTGGGATATTGATAGCTCAGGCGCTGTAGGAGAACTAAAAACAGAACGTTTTGATCAAGTTATCCAATCTTTTCAGTCGGTTCTAGGCGATTCAGAGAACGCGCAATACTTGATTAATTTATTTAAAAAAGCCTACGCTCAGCATAAAACTTTAGCAGATGCTACCCGTTACATTGTTCTTGAACTTTTTCAAGACACTGGTTTAGTTATATTAGATGCCAACAGTAAAAAATTAAAAGAAACATTTATTCCGCATATAGAAGATGAGGTGTTTAACCAAACTGCCTACGAGCAAGTTGAGCAAACCTCTCAACAATTGCAAGAAGCTAATTATAGAACGCAGGTAAATCCGCGTGGGATTAATCTTTTTTATCTAAAACCAAATATACGGGAGCGTATTCTTTATGAAGACGGCAAATTTAAGGTAAATAATACAGTTTTTGAATTTACCGAAAGTCAAATCCGTAAAGAAATAAAAGAACACCCAGAGCGATTTTCACCAAATGTAATCATGCGTCCGCTTTACCAAGAGACTTTATTGCCAAACTTATGTTATATAGGCGGAGGAGGAGAGCTGGCTTATTGGTTTCAATTAAAGTCTTATTTTAAATCGCAGCAAGTTACATTTCCCATGTTATTGCTCCGAAATTCTGCAATAATTGTTTCTGAAAAACAGCAACGCAAACGCCAAGAGCTTAATTTGGATTTTACCGATTTATTCTTACCGCAAAATGAGTTGGTAAAGCAGAAGACAAAACAACTTTCGGCAATACAGATTGACTTTTCTTCACAAAAAGAGTTCTTAAAAAAGCAGTTTGGAGATTTGTATAAGCTCGCAAATGATACCGATAAATCATTTAGGGGAGCTGTAGCTGCTCAAGAGCAAAAGCAAATAAATGGCTTGATGCATTTAGAAAAACGCTTGTTAAAAGCCCAAAAAAGGAAACTAAAAGAAAGCTTAGAACGCATAATGCAACTGCAAAACGCTTTATTCCCACAAAAAAGTTTACAAGAACGTCAACTTAATTTTGCTCAGTTTTACGAAGAAAATGGAGAACTTCTAATAAAACGTTTACAAAATGAACTAAAGCCTTTAGACCTACGATTTAAAATAATAACTTTGCCGTACTAAATATTTCATATGAAAAGTATGCACAGCATTGATATCAATACCGTCGAAATGACGCTAGATATCATGAAATATGCCATCAATAGGATTTCCAATAATGATCCGGAGTTGGGTCACCCTAAAAAAGAAGAAGTTCTAAAAGAACTTGCTGGCGATACCATTACAGAAAAAGGAATAGGGGGAGAATATGCTTTCAATTTGTTCAAAGACGTATTTGCAAAAGCAACCGTTCCAGTAGACCACCCAAGGCATCTAGCCTTTGTACCAGCAGCTCCAACTAAAGCTGCTGTTTTGTTTGATTTAGTTACATCTGCGGCTAGTATTCACGGCGCATATTGGATGACAGGCGGTGGCGGTATTTTCTGTGAAAACGAGGCGATGAAATGGTTAGTAAGCTTAACGGGCTTACCCGATGGAGCTTTTGGGGTGTTTACCAGCGGAGGAACATCGGCTAACCTATCGGCTATGATTGCCGCAAGAGAAGCTTGGCGCGCTCAAAACCAAGAACATGAAAACTTAAAAGCGCTTTTAATTACTTCTAATGGAGCGCACTCCTCTATAAAATCAATGGCAAAGGTCATAGATGCCGATATTATATTGGTAGATGATGATGATGATGATCGATTGACAGGTTATTGGTTAAAAGAGAAAATTAAAAACTTATCACCACACGACCGTAAAAGACTCTTTGCTGTAGTTGCCACAGGAGGAACTACCAACGCAGGGATAATAGATGATCTTGCTGGTGTGGCGCAAGTTTGTGAAGAAGAAAAGCTTTGGTTTCATGTAGATGCAGCATACGGAGGTGGCGCCTTGGCAGCACCATCTGTTCGTCATCTGTTCAACGGCATTGAACGTGCCGATAGTATTACCATAGATCCGCACAAATGGATGTTCTCGCCTTATGATTGCGGAGCGGTAATCTATAAAGACTTGTCTTTAGCCAAAAATGCACACTCACAAAAAGGAGCTTATTTAGATATATTTAAAGACGAAGGTGCTCAAGGATTTAATCCAGCCGATTATCAAATTCAGCTTACACGTCGCTTACGCGGATTGCCTTTATGGTTTTCTTTAGCTATGCATGGAACGGCAAAATACACAGAAGCAATAGAGCGAGGCTTGTTTTTAGCACAAGCCGCAGCCAAGCAAATAGAAGCACATCCCAACCTAGAGTTAGTGAGAGAACCAGGCCTTTCGTGCGTGCTGTTTAGAAGAAAAGGTTGGTCTCCAGATGATTATATAGATTGGACCTATACCAACCACCAAGCTGGATTAGCTTTGGTTACACCAACAAAATGGACCAAAAATGGAGAGAGTGAAACCATTTCTAGATTTTGCTTTATAAATCCAGATACAACAGAAGAAGATATTCAAGAAATTTTAGCCACAATGGCTTAGTATAAACTTTAAAACCAATAATAAAATATTTAAGGATTTTAAATTAGGCCTTAAATGCTTATTTTTAGCTATGCAAAATAACGTACTTATTCTCGACTTCGGTTCGCAATACACGCAATTAATCGCTAGGCGTGTTCGTGAATTAAACATTTATTGTGAAATACATCCCTACAACAAGATTCCCGAAAATGTAAATACTTTTAAAGCGGTTATTCTTTCTGGTAGTCCATTTTCGGTTCGGGCAGAAGATGCACCACACCCAGATTTGTCTCAAATTAGGGGTAAGGTTCCCATGTTGGCGGTGTGTTATGGTGCACAATACTTAGCACATTTTAACGGAGGTAAAGTAGAGGCTTCTGAGATAAGAGAATATGGCCGTGCAAACTTAGCAGTAATTAAAGATCAAGAGCTTCTATTTGATGAAATTCCAGAAAACTCCCAAGTCTGGATGTCGCATAGCGATACTATAAAAGAACTTCCTCAAGGCGGTGTAAGGTTAGCCAGTACGCAAGATGTTTTAAATGCTGCTTATCGTATTGAGGGCGAACAAACATTTGCCATTCAATTTCACCCCGAAGTATATCACTCACAAGACGGTAAACAATTACTTGAAAACTTTTTGGTGAAAATAGCAGGTGTAGCTCAAGAATGGACTCCAGAGGCTTTTGTCGATATGACGGTAAATGAACTGCGGGATAAAATTGGTTCAGATAAAGTAGTACTTGGTTTAAGTGGAGGTGTTGATTCAACTGTAGCCGCTGTATTATTGCATAAAGCAATTGGAAAAAATTTGTATTGCATTTTCGTAAACAATGGTTTATTGCGGAAAGATGAGTTTTCTAATGTATTGAATCAATACAAGGGTATGGGCTTAAATGTTAAAGGTGTAGACTCATCAAAACGATTTTTAGACGCTTTGGCAGGTATAAGTGATCCTGAAGAAAAGAGAAAGAAAATAGGAAATACGTTTATTGATGTTTTTGATGATGAAGCACACGAAATTACAGATGTTACTTATTTGGCGCAAGGTACTATCTATCCAGATGTTATCGAATCTATTTCGGTAAACGGACCTTCAGCAACCATCAAATCGCATCATAATGTAGGAGGTTTACCCGATTTTATGAAGCTTAAAATCGTAGAACCCCTACGCATGTTATTTAAAGATGAAGTAAGAAGAGTGGGGGGCGAAATGGGCATAGATCCAGAATTGTTGGGAAGACATCCATTTCCCGGTCCCGGACTTGCTATTCGAATTTTAGGCGATATCACGGCCGAAAAGGTACGAATCTTGCAAGAAGTTGATCATATTTTTATTCAAGGATTAAAAGACTGGAATCTTTACGATAAAGTTTGGCAGGCGGGAGCTATTTTGTTGCCAATAAATTCTGTTGGAGTAATGGGTGATGAGCGTACTTATGAAAAAGTTGTTGCCCTAAGAGCCGTAGAATCAACCGATGGTATGACAGCTGATTGGGTTAATTTACCGTACGACTTTTTACAAAAAATATCAAACACAATAATAAATAGAGTAAAAGGCGTTAATAGAGTAGTTTACGATATAAGCTCTAAGCCACCTGCAACTATAGAATGGGAATAAATTTTACTTGTGTTATGACTAAATTTAATATGTTTTTGTTGTTTGCTTTTTTACTGATTTTTCCTTCAGCTATCGCTCAAGGTTTTCGTACGCATGAGGTTAAAAAAGGAGAAAGCTTGGAGCAAATTGCTAACCATTATCAGGTGAGTGTCGATGAGATTTATAAATTAAATCCAGATGCCAAAAGGCGAAATATCAACCATATGGTGTTGGTAATTCCAGCGCAAGAACCTAAAGTTAAACTAAATGAAAAAAGCAAACAGTTAAGTTTTAAAAGCTATCAAATTCGAGCTAAAGAAACTTTATATAGCATTGCAAAAGAAAATCAATTGAGTATTGATGAACTTAAGCAATATAACCCCGACTTAGTTGAAACCGATATAGCTATCGGGCAAACCATTAAAATTCCTATTTTTAGAGAAGATAGACGTACACCTAATTTCAATGAGTCCTTGTCTAATTCTAGTTTTAGCAATATCATACATATTGTTTTGCCAGGTGAAACAAAATATAGGATCGCCAAGCAATATGGATTAAGTGTTGAGCAATTGCAAGCACTTAATCCCACATTATTAGACTTAAAGGCGGGGCAGTTACTTACCATTGTGAACAAGAATCAAGAGGCACTGACTAATAAAAATGAAGCGCCCTTAAACTTTTTTACTTATGAGGTGAAACCAAAAGAAACTATTTTTAGATTAACCAAAAAGTTTAAAGTACCAGCCGATTCACTTTATGCTTGGAACCCTCAATTGAAACAGTCTGGTTTGCAAGAAGGTATGCAGATAAAATTACCTAAGAAAGTGAATGTGCAAGTTGCTGGTTTATCTACAGATAAAGTGAACTTAGCAGAGAACATTAGTGATTATTCTACTCAAAAGTTGGCTGTTATGTTGCCCTTAAGTTTAGGAAACATTAACGATGATAATAAAGCTGAAGTTTTAAAAAAAGATAAAGTATTGCGTATTGCCTTAGATTTTTATAGTGGGGTTGAGGCTGCCATCCGTAAAGCCGAATCACTCGGGATTACAGTTGAGGCTAAAGTGTATGACACCCAGAGAAATTCGCAAAAGGTGGCGAGTCTTATAAACAATAATGATTTTGATCAAGTTGATTTTGTTGTTGGACCTTTTTTTACAAAGACCGTTGAAACAGCGTCCAAGCTATTAGAATCAAAAAAAATCCCTGTTTTAAGTCCTATCTCTAGCGGTGAAATTAATGGTGGTGTAAATTTAATTCAAACCCGCCCAACAGATATTATGATGCAGCAATCTATAATTTCCTTTATTAAATTGCATGGTGCAGATAAAAATGTTGTCGTTTTAGCTGATAAGGATAAGGGGTATTTAGAATCAAAAATACTCTATACATTGCCTGAGGCAAAACTGGTAAACTTGCAAAAAGAGTATTTACAGCAAAGTGATCTGGCACGTGTTTTAGATAAGAATAGAACAAATTGGTTTATTCTTGAATCAGATGATATGGCCACCGTAAGTAATGCTGCGTCTTATCTAAATACACTGCGTTCAACTTTTGACATTCAACTGTTTACTTCCAATAAAAATGATTTATACGATAGTGAAGTACCTAGCACTTATTTAGGAAATTTAAACTTCACTTTCGCTGCTATTAACAAAGAGTACAATCAAGATCCTTTAGATGAGTTTGTAAAAATGTATCGGGAAGATTATGGTTTGTCTCCCAATCAATATGTTATTCGTGGGTATGATGTAACATTAGATGCAATTTTGAGAAAAGCTAACTTCTCTGATTTTTATGAATCGCTAAGCCTTGATCAAACCACAGAATATGTGGAAAATCAGTTTAATTATAATAAAAAATTGATTGGCGGGTATTTTAATAACGCGGTTTATATTTTACAATACAATAAGGAGTTGCAAATTCAATCTGTAGAGAATTAAAATGACAAAAATAGCGCTAACTTATTTAGGAAACTTGAGGGTAAGTAGTATTCATCTTAAAAGTAATTCTGAGCTGATAACCGATGCCCCAATAGATAATCAAGGAAAAGGCGAAGCCTTTTCACCTACCGACACGGTAGCTTCTGCATTAGCTAGTTGTATGTTAACTATTATGGGTATTTATGCTAATGAAAACAATATTGATTTAAGCGGAACCAAAGCCGAGGTCGAAAAGTTTATGGAAAGCAATCCTAGGCGTATTGATTGTATAAAAGTAAAGCTTATTTTTAATAAGAAGTTTGATGAAAAAACAACTAAAAAATTAGAACGCATCGGTTATACCTGTCCGGTTTACCACAGCCTACATCCCGATTTGAAAAAAGAAATTATTTTTGAGTATGCCTAGTATTTAGAGGTATAATTTATAAAGCCTGGTAGCTTACTTACCAGGCTTTTTTTATATAAGTTGTTCTTTGACTGCTAATTTTGCTTTTTGGTAATCGGTCCATATTTGTTCTACAATTTCCTTTGCAGGAAGTATATCATTAATAAGACCACTTATTTGGCCAATTTCTAATTCACCTTCTTCTAAGTCTCCCTCAAACATTCCTTTTTTAGCTCTAGCTCTACCCAGTAAATCAATTAATTCTTCTTTACTTGGCGATTTGCTATAAAGAGATTTCACATCCTCGTAAAATTTATTTTTTAATAAACGTACAGGAGCTAATTCTTTTAAGGTTAATTCAGTGTCACCCTCTTGTGCTTGAACAACACTATTCTTAAAGTTTTGATGGGAAGAAGCCTCTTCACTTGCTACAAATCTACTTCCTATTTGTACGGCATCTGCACCCAAAACCATAGCCGCCAACATTCCTGATCCAGTGGCAATTCCTCCTGCTGCTATTAAAGGGATATTCAATTTTTCTTTCACCATCGGAATCAAAGTAAAAGTGGTAGTTTCTTCACGACCATTATGGCCTCCAGCCTCAAATCCTTCTGCAACAACTGCATCTACACCGGCGGCTTCCGCTTTAAGCGCAAATTTTACACTGCTCACTACGTGAACCACGGTGATTCCTTTTTCTTTTAGCAGTGGAGTAAATGTCTTGGGATTTCCAGCTGAGGTAAAAACAATTGGTACTTTCTCTTCAATAATAATGTTTATTATTTCTTCCAAGTCGGGGTAAAGCATAGGCACATTTACCGCAAAAGGTTTATCGGTTGCTGCTTTACATTTTAGGATATGCTCACGAAGTACATTTGGGTACATAGAACCAGCCCCTATTATTCCTAAACCACCTGCATTACTAACGGCACTGGCCAATCTCCAGCCGCTGGCCCAGATCATACCGGCTTGTATTATGGGTAATTCTATATTAAATAGTTTGGTTATTTTATTTTTATGGATCTGCATTCGGTTAAATTTTAATTTTTTGCTAAATATACTTAGAATTTTACAGGTAAACCATCTTATCCGATAACTCCCGACCCTAGTAGTTCATCATCCATATGCCAAGCTACAAATTGCCCTTCTGTGATAGCAGATTGCGCTTCTTTGAAAACAACATAAAGTCCTTCTTTCGTTTGATGTAATTTAGCCTCTTGAAGAGGTTGTCTATACCGAATACGTGCTTTCACCGCCAAACTTTCACCCAAGCCTAATTTCAAATCTTCTCTAACCCAGTGAATGTCTTGAGGTTTTACCAAAAGACCACGGCGATAAAGCCCAGGATGATTTTTACCTTGACCCACATAAATAACGTTGTTATTAACATCTGTTTCCAGTACAAAAAGTGGTTCTGGTGTTCCCCCTACGGCAAGACCCTTACGCTGACCTTTTGTAAAGAAGTGTGCACCATTGTGTTGGCCAACTTTGTTCCCATTTTCTGGAGTATAACTATATTTCTCGCTTAAAAAAGTCAATTCTTCTTTATCTAAACTTTGTTGTTGGTATAGGGTTGAATCACTAGGGATTTCAATAATATCTCCTGTTTTTGGTTTTAGCTGTTGCTGAAGAAAGTCGGGCAGTCTTACCTTACCAATAAAACATAAACCTTGTGAGTCCTTTTTATTGGCTGTTATTAAGCCTTGTTCTTTAGCAATGGCACGTACCTCGCTTTTTTGTAAGTCGCCAATAGGAAAAAGAGATTTGGCTAATTGATCCTGAGATAATTGGCAGAGGAAATAAGATTGATCTTTATTATTGTCTTTTCCAGCTAACAATTGATAAGTGGTTTTGCCGTTAATTTTGATAGTGTTTCTTCGAGCATAATGGCCAGTTGCCACATAATCTGCACCTAATGAAAGAGCAATATCTAAGAAAACGTCAAATTTTATCTCGCGGTTACATAGTACATCGGGGTTTGGGGTACGTCCAGCCTCATACTCTTTAAACATATAGTTTACAATACGTTCTTTATATTGTTCGCTTAGATCTATAGTTTGAAATGGAATATTTAATTTATCTGCAACCAGCATGGCATCATTACTGTCATCTAACCAAGGACATTCATCACTTATGGTAACGCTATCGTCGTGCCAGTTTTTCATAAAAAGGCCAATTACTTCATAGCCCTGCTCTTTTAACAAGTAAGCGGTTACACTAGAATCAACTCCTCCGCTAAGGCCTACGATAACGCGTGCTTTCTTTTTATTTTGCATTTTTTGTTGAGTGTTTTATTTTTTTGTACTGATAAATAGAGGCAAGGGATGTTGGGTTTCTTTATAGCTGCCATCTTCTTGCCGGTCAAGCCAAATACCATCCTTTTTCCCGTGCTTATAATTTCCTTTTGAGATAAGCTCGCCAGCGGCATCGTAAATTCTTGTTTTACCGTGTAATTTGCCTTCTTGATAAGTATAATGTTGAAGCAATTGGTTGTTGGTACCAAAGATTTTAAGCTCCCCGTCTAATTTACCATGTTTATATTCTTCTATCTGCGCTATTTCTCCGGTAATAAAATAGGTTTTCTTAAGTCCATGAAGCCTATTGTTCTTATAATGTTCTTCGAGCATAAGTTGATCGGAATTTTTATGGTAGTATAACCAAGTACCTTCTCTTTTCTGACCAATCATACCCCCTTTACTTACTGTATTTCCATATTGGTTGAAATATTCAACAAGTATAGTATCGGTATGCGCTTGAAAAATTTTGGTAGCTACCGGTTGTTGCCCACTTTTGGGTTTGTAAAATTTAAATACACCAACTTCTTTACCATGTTCAAATTGACCTTCATATCTGATTTGATCTGATTTTTCATATTTTTTTATCCAACGACCGTGGCGCTTTCCGTCTTGATCAAATTGATTGATTTTTTCTTGGGCAAAGCTTGAATCCGTAAAGGATAAAAAAACCAATATATAGAATGGAATAATACTTAAATTCATACGTTTTCTTTTTTGTATCTTGCTCTTTAAAAAAAAATTATAAATGAATCGATTTAGTTTCTCCTTTAAGTTTGCAAAAGTACTGCCAATTTTTCTATTAAGCGTATTTTTTTTGGCTTGTGATGAAGATGACAATGATAATGTTATCGAAGGCACCAACTCAATAATCAATTATTTGAGCAAAAATCAAGAATTTTCTCAGTTAACTGAGTTAATCTTTAAAGCAGATTACCAAGGTAAGTTGGATGGAAACTCAGGCAACTATACCTTTTTGGCGCCAACAAATCAAGCTATAAACGAATTTTTGACCAAAAAGGGAGTGAACGATTTATCAGCGCTTACGCAACAAGAAGCCCAAGAAATAATTGATTATCATTTGTTGTTGGAAAAGGTAGATACGAGTCAAGCTACTACTGGATTTTTAACCACGGCCGCACAATTGAAATTGAACGATAGTGTTAGTTACCCCTTAAGTTTGCACCTTAAAAAAGATACAGGCTTGTCTTTTAATGCTTCTGCACAACTGTTACAGGCCAATATTGAAGTAGATAACGGTGTACTTCACGTTTTAAATGAAGTTTTAATAATACCCAGTTTAGCAGATCTTTTAAGTTTTGATGAGCAAAGCAGTGGCTTTTATACTTTTTGGGAAGAGTTAGGCTTATTACCACTTTTAGAACGAGAAGAGCTACAGAGTTTATTTGCGCCAGAAACCGACAAACTTGCAACTTTTTTACAAAACGAAAATTTAGATGCGCAAGAAAGAGAACTAATTGCGAAGAATCATCTCTATCAGGGATTTTTACATACTGACGCCATAACATTGGGATATAGGTATAGCGAAGCCAACCGAGACAATACTAAAATCAGTAATTTTTTTAATACCAACAACGGAATACTTATTAATAATAAAGCCAGTGTAAGCACGCAAAATATTGTAGGAAAAAATGGTGTAATGCACATCTGCTCAGATATTTTAGCCTTACCAAGTCTTTGGAGCTTAATTGAGTCTAATCCAAATCTAACTACTTTTGTTATAGGTGCAACTAGAACCGATTCCGCTTTAAGCGATTATAAATCACTATTATCTGGCACAAACAATATTAACTATACGTGTTTTATACCTAATAATGCGGCATTTAATACTTTTTTCAGTAACCAAGATGCAACTGGTATGCTAAATATTGATAATATTGATGCTGGTACTTTAGAAGCCCTCTTAATGACGCACTTATTCGAGAATACCGCACTAAAAATTGAAGATTTACCCAGTTCTGTTACGAACAATCAAGGAGTAATCACTATCAATAAGTCCATATCATTTTGTAAACTAACCGATGAAAATGGAATGGAAGCTTCTGTTATTGAGCAAGATATAAATAGTAAAAATGGATTTGTTCATACAATTGACAGTGTTTTATTAAACAATTAACTTTGTTTAATGTTTATTAACAAAAGTTAAACACAATTCTTTTTTAAAATACTTTAGATTTGAATTATCAATCAATTTAAATCAAAAATGTTATGAAAAGAATCAGTTTACTCCCCATTTTAATGTTGGCGCTTAATTTCTCCTTTTATTCGTGTAGTGATGACGACGATGGCTCAGGAAATTTACCGCCCGTAATGAACAACACTATTGCCGATGTGGTGATAGCCAATGAGAATTATTCGGTACTCGAAGCCGCTTTGATCAAAACAGATTTAGTGAGCACCTTTCAAGGTAGCTCAGAGTATACCGTATTTGCTCCCAACAATCAAGCTTTCCAAGACTTTTTAAGTGATAATGGTTTTGCAAGTTTAGATGAGGTTCCTACAGATGTGCTAACCCAAGTGTTACTATATCATGTTGTACCAGGAAATTTGCAAGCGGCAGATTTACAAACGCAATATTATTCAACTTTAAGTTTAGAAGAAGATTCTCAAGCCTATTTAAGTTTGTATGCCGATACAAGTAGCGGTGTAGAATTAAATGGAGCTACTGCCGTAATTACCCCTAATATTGAAGCCGATAACGGTGTAATTCATGGGATAGAAACCGTATTATCTTTACCTACGGTTGCTGATTTAGCGATTTATAATGATAACTTTAATACCTTAGTTACGGCTCTAGGAAATGGTGGTAATACAACCGATTTTCTTGGACTAGCTTCAGACCCATCAGCAGATATCACTGTATTTGCACCTACTAATGACGCTTTTGATACCTTTTTAAATGATTTAGGGGTAACACTTCCCGATGTTAGTGGCGCTGTGCTAGATAATCTTTTAAGAAATCATGTGGTAGCAAGTTCGGTTGCCTCAACACAACTTTCAACTATGTATGTAAATACAGAAGCTACTTTTGATGCTACTTCTAATAAGTTAAGTATGTATATCAACACAGAAAACGGAGTAACCTTAAACGGACAGTCAAATGTGATTGTTGCTGATGTTGTAGGGGTAAACGGAATTATCCATGCCGTTGATGCCGTAGTCGGGTTACCAACTATAGTAACCTTTGCGACTGCAGATAGTACTTTTGAATCTTTGGTATCAGCTTTAACCAGAGAAACCAGTTTTACTTACGTGGATTTATTAAGTACTGAAAACGGAACGAGTCCTGCTCCTTTCACTGTTTTTGCTCCTACAAACGATGCCTTTGCTGATTTATTAACCGAATTGGGAGCTAGTAGTCTAGCCGATATAGATGCAGCTACGCTTGAAGCTACCTTAAATATGCACGTTATCACTGGGGCCAATGTAACCGCTTCAGACTTAACTTCAGGAGCTGTCACTACAGCTGGAGGTGAGATGATTACAATCGATGCAAGTAATGCCACGATAACCGATCCTAATAGCCGTGTAAGTAATATTATTGTGACCGATGTTCAAGCGAGTAATGGAGTGATTCACGCTATTGATAAAGTAATCTTACCTGCTTTACCATAAGTATACAGAAGATTGTAAAGTTAAGAGGAGGCCCACTGGGTCTCCTTTTTTGTTTTATTGATAAAATATAAAGTCATATTGTCAATAATATTTGTATTTTTGCGCCCCGTATAGACATTATTTAATCAATTTATCATGGCACAAACCAAGTACATTTTTGTCACCGGGGGTGTTTCTTCGTCATTAGGAAAAGGAATAATCGCAGCATCATTAGCAAAACTTTTACAAGCACGAGGATATCGGGTTACTATCCAAAAATTAGACCCCTATATAAATATAGATCCGGGTACAATGAATCCGTATGAACATGGGGAGTGTTTTGTTACTGAAGATGGAGCTGAAACAGATCTTGATTTGGGGCATTATGAGCGATTTTTAAATACCAATACTTCACAGGCCAATAATGTTACTACCGGCCGTGTTTACCAAAGCGTAATTAACAAAGAAAGAAGAGGTGAGTTTTTGGGTAAAACCGTCCAAGTAATTCCTCATATCACTAATGAAATTAAAGAACGTATCAAAATTTTCGGTAACTCTGGAGATTACGATATTGTGATTACAGAAATAGGAGGAACCGTAGGCGATATTGAGTCTTTGCCTTATATAGAAAGTGTACGCCAGTTACGCTGGGAATTAGGCGATAACAATTCATTGGTAATTCATTTAACTTTAATCCCTTATCTATCTGCTGCAGGCGAACTTAAGACTAAACCCACACAGCACAGTGTGAAAACTTTGATGGAGAGTGGTGTAAACGCAGATATTTTAGTTTGTCGTACAGAACACGAGATAGGAGATGACCTTAAACGAAAATTGGCTTTGTTTTGCAATGTAAAAGAAGAGGCTGTTATCCAATCTATAGATGCTTCAACTATTTATGATGTTCCTAATCATATGCTAGAAGAAGGTCTTGATAAAATCAGTTTAAGTAAATTGGCGCTTCCTTTAAAATCTGAACCAGATTTAACGCAATGGAATGCCTTTTTGCAACGGCATAAAAATCCGAAAAGTGAAGTAAACATTGGTCTAGTGGGTAAATATGTAGAATTACAAGATTCTTATAAATCTATTCTCGAGGCTTTTATACACGCTGGTGCCGAAAATGAGGTAAAAGTAAATGTAATAAGTCTTCACGCCGAATTTTTCTCAAAAGAATATGAGGATAAAAACATTTCATTAGATGGTATTCTGGTGGCCCCAGGCTTTGGAGAACGAGGAATTGACGGAAAAATTGAAGCGGTAAAGTATGCGCGAGTAAATAAAATCCCTTTCTTAGGAATTTGTTTAGGTATGCAAATGGCGGTAATCGAGTATGCACGCAATGTGTTAAACCTAGAAGGAGCCAATAGCACAGAAATGGAGCCTGGGGTGAAATTTCCTGTAATCGATATTATGGAAGATCAAAAGAACATTTCGCAAATGGGAGGTACTATGCGTTTAGGAGCTTGGGATTGTGCTTTAACTCCAGATTCACTTATATATAAGGTTTACCAACAAGAAGAGATTAGCGAAAGACATAGACATCGCTATGAATATAACAACCAATATAAAGCAGCGCTCGAAGAAGCCGGTTTGTTAAGCACAGGGATAAACCCTAAGACAGGTCTTGTAGAGGTTGTCGAACTAAAGGATCACCCTTGGTTCATTGGGGTGCAATACCATCCCGAGTATAAAAGTACCGTGGCTAATCCGCACCCGCTTTTTGTTCATTTTGTAGAAGCGGCAAAGAATTTTGCAACAAAAAAGAATTAAAAAATATAGATGCTGTTCAAAGTTTGAACAAGATTTAAATGTAATGTATGGAAAATAAAAAATTTGATTTAAACTCACTTATCGGTTTTTTTCTAATAGGAGGTATCTTGCTATGGATGCTTTATTACAATAGTGATGAGCAAACTACTATTACCACAGAAGGCACCCCAGAGGTAACGGAGCAAACCCAGAACGAAAATCAAAAATCAGAAGCCGTTGAAGAAATTGTACCAAAAAGCCAAGATTCATTAGCTATCGCACAAGCTAAAGAAAAATTAGGTGCTTTTGGTTATGCCGCGGCTCAGGCAAAAGAGGGAACTACCACTATAGAGAATGATGTTTTAAAATTAATCATAAGTAACAAAGGTGGACAAATTGTATCAGCTAAACTGAAAAATTTTAAAACCTATGATTCTATTCCAGTACACTTAATCAAAGATGGTAATAGCGCTTTTAACCTTTCATTTACCACACAAGACAATCGCAACATCAATACTAAAGATATGTTTTTTGAGCCTCAAAAAAGCCAAAATGATGCACAAGCATCTTTTAGGTTAAAGGTGTCAGAAAATCAATACTTAGAGTATTACTATGCTTTGAAACCAGGAGAGTATATGTTAGATTTTGCTATTCGCTCACAAGGTTTAAATCAGGTAGTTCAAAATAAAGATATTGCACTAGATTGGTCTTTAACCGCTTACCGACGTGCAAAAAGCATTTCTTATGAGAACAGGTATACCGAGATTTTATGGGAGTTCGAAGATGGCAATACAGATTATGCCGGGCAAGGAAAAGATGAGCAAGAAGAGGATAAACAAATTTCATGGGTAGCTTTTAAACAGCATTTCTTCTCTTCTATCTTACTTACTGATGATCCTTTTCAAAACGGGACTTTTGTTTCAAAAAATTTGGTAGAAGATGAAGAAATAGATACCGTATACACCAAAGCATTTGAAGCTAAATTTCCTATTGCGTTAAAAGGGGGAGAATTTAATGAGACCATGAATATGTATTTCGGTCCTACCGATTATAAAATACTTGACAATTATCAGCGTAACTTGGATGAAATTGTGCCTTTAGGTTGGGGTATTTTCGGATGGATTAACAAGTATTTTATTATACGTTTTTTTAATCTCCTTAGCGGATTTTTACCGGCAGGTATTGCCATTATAGTTTTAACCATAGCGATTAAGATATTATTGTCTCCAGTACAATATAAGCAGTATGTTTCTCAAGCAAAGATGAAAGTGCTACGACCCGAAATCAACGAGCTTAATGAGAAGTATAAAGACAACGCTATGAAAAAGCAACAGGAAACCATGAAGTTGTATAATAAAGCAGGGGCTAGCCCAATGAGCGGTTGTATTCCTGGTTTGTTGCAAATTCCTGTATTCTATGCTTTATTTAATTTCTTTCCGAGTGCCTTTAGTATTCGTCAAGAAAGTTTCTTGTGGGCAGATGATCTATCGAGTTATGATGTAATAGCCGAATTGCCTTTCCATATTCCATTTTATGGAGACCATATTAGCTTATTTCCTATACTTGCATCTATTGCCATCTTCATTTATATGATGATGACAACTGGGCAAACCATGCAAACTTCTCAACCAGGAATGCCTAATATGAAATTTATAATGTATATCTCTCCTTTGTTTATGTTGTTTTTCTTTAACAACTACGCAAGTGGGCTATCATTGTATTATTTAACCTCAAACTTAATTACAATAGGAATTATGCTTGTAATTAAAAATTTCATAATCGACGAAGATAAAATTCACGCTAAAATTCAAGAAAACAAAAAGAAGCCAGCCAAAAAGAAAGGTAAATTTGCGAGGAAAATGCAAGAGATGATGGAGGAAGCTGAAAGACAGCAACAGCAAGCCAAGAAAAAATAATTAAACTCAATAAAAGACTCGGGAAACCGAGTCTTTTTTTATCTATAAGGATTGGGGTAGCGGGTTCTTAAGTTTTTCAATAAATGTTCTAATCCGTTTATTTTTATCTCATAAACGGCTTGCATTTGTTGGCCTAATTTGCTTTTGGGAAATCCCTTCTGTGCGAACCAAACGAAATAAGGTTCAGGGATATCAGACAAAAAGAAACCTTTGTATTTTCCAAAATGCATTTTAGCGTAGGCTAGAAAAAGCAATTCTTTTGTGTTGAACTCATTCATAAATCAAAAGTACGAGAAAGCAAAATTAAGCAGTTAAGAATATTATTTTTCTTTGTGAAAAAATATTTCTACATGCTGTTTGTTTTTGTTATTTTTGCTAAACAAAATTCGAACGATAAGAAAAACCTGATTATGAATTTACACGAATATCAAGGAAAAGAAATACTAAATAGTTTTGGTGTACGCATACAGCGTGGGATAGTTGCCAATACACCTCAAGAGGCTGTTGACGCAGCTAAGAAGCTAACCGAAGAAACAGGAACAGGCTGGCACGTCATTAAGGCTCAAGTACACGCAGGTGGTCGTGGAAAAGGAGGTGGAGTTAAATTAGCTAAAAACCTTCAAGAAGTTGAAAATATTGCTGATGAAATTTTAGGAATGCACTTGGTTACTCCGCAAACCTCTGCAGAAGGTAAATTGGTAAATCAGGTATTAATTGCAGAAGACGTTTACTATCCAGGGGATAATGAACCAGATGAGTTTTATATGTCTGTGTTGCTAAACCGTGCTAACGGCAGAAACATGATTATGTATTCTACAGAGGGAGGTATGGATATTGAAACTGTAGCAGAAGAAACTCCGCACCTAATTTTTACTGAAGAAATTGATCCCGCCACAGGAATTTTACCTTTCCAAGCCAGAAAAATTGCCTTTAACCTAGGTTTGTCTGGAGCTGCTTTTAAAGAAATGACCAAATTTGTTACGGCTTTATATACAGCTTATGACAAATCAGACTCTTCATTATTTGAAATCAACCCGGTTTTAAAAACCAGTGACGACAAAATTATGGCAGTAGATGCTAAGGTAACCTTAGATGACAACGCTTTATACCGTCACAAAGATTACGCAGCTATGCGCGATGAGCGAGAAGAAAACCCAACAGAGGTTGAGGCACGTAAGGCAGGATTAAGTTATGTTGATTTAGATGGTAATGTAGGGTGCATGGTTAACGGTGCTGGACTTGCTATGGCAACAATGGACTTGATCAAGCACGCAGGTGGAGAACCAGCTAATTTCCTTGATGTAGGAGGGACAGCAGACGCTAAAAGAGTAGAGGAGGCTTTTAGATTAATTTTGAAAGACGAGAAAGTTGAAGCTATACTTATTAATATCTTTGGTGGAATTGTTCGTTGTGATCGTGTGGCCCAAGGAGTTGTAGATGCCTATAAAAATATGGGAGACGCCATTAACGTGCCAATTATTGTAAGATTGCAAGGTACTAATGCCGATATTGCTAAAGAATTAATTGATAGTAGCGGATTAAACGTACAGAGTGCTGTACAATTTAAAGAAGCCGCAGATAAAGTACAACAAGTACTAAGCTAAAGGTTATTTATAAAACGTATTAAAAAACCTCAATGGAAACATTGAGGTTTTTTTATTAAAATTTGTACAAACCGAATTCAATTTAGGTTTAAAATTTGCTAAAAAAATCGGTATGTATAAAAAAGGAAAAGTTCTACTTTCCTTTTTCTGATTTATTTGGACGCTTTGGAGGTAACGGACCTCTTAGGTGAATAATAAGCCCGTCTAAAAAATTCCGTAAAAATTGGTCGCCACATTCCATATATTTAGGGTGGTCTTCTTTTCTAAAAATAGCGTTTAATTCGCTTTTGGTTACTTTAAAATCTACAAGCTTGAAAATATTAATAATATCATCATCTCTTAATTTATGTGCTACTCTTAGTTTCTTAAAAACGTCATTATTTGTTAGTCCCATAGGTTTGTTTCTTGAATCGCAAAAATAACTTTATTCTTTTGATATATTAACGATATCTTGATAAAGTTCTCCTATACGGTTTCTATCGGTATCATTTGTGAGAGCCTCCTGCGCGTCTTGGTAAATATTCTTAGCCTCCTTTAACAAATCTTCTTTGTACCCATCTTCTTCAATTTTTTGTAGAAGAAGGTATTTAAGCATAATTAATAGCTTTTGTACGCAAGCAATATCATGATTACAATAAGTTCTATAGCTTGCCAATACCTGGTACAATAACTCAGCAAAATTTACCGTGGTTAAAAATACTAATGCTTGATCATTTTCGTATATTATGGTTTCATCTCGCTTCTTCATCCGTAAAGCAAATAGCTCCGTTAAATAATCTATAGTGTTTAGGGCTGTTCCTGGGTCATTGATGCCTGGTGACATGGCCTTGACACCAATTTCAGTTATTTGTTTAAAGCCCAGTGCATAATTATCCAAAACAATTTCGCCTCGAGCGAAGTTGAAGTTCTCTAATATTTTTTCTTTTAATTCATCGTCTATTGATTTATTAACCAGAAATAAAGGAACGCCTGCCAAAACAAAGGCGCCTTTAAGCGGTAATATTTTAATTTTAATTTCATTTTTTAAGCAAAGCAACTTTAAATTGTTTAGGGCAAAGGTTTGCAAGTAGCCCGTTTCTGTACTATAATATTTGTGCCAATTGTCGGTGCTTGGAAAGCAGCTTTTATGATTCTTTTGTTCTCCTTCGATTAATCGGTTTAATCTATTTTTGGCGTCGTTATATATGTTTTCTAAAATACGGTTTACCTGAATTGATTGCGAGATAGAATGAATAAAATATAAAAATGCAGCAAAACATATTACTGTAAATATGATTCCTAATAATACCGAAAAGCCAGGTAATTGATATTGACTGTCTTCCTTTGGATTTATACCTACAAGGGTAAAAGTATTGTATAAAATAGTGGCAACATATAAACCTAGAACGTATTGATGATTGCGTTGTGAAATTAACCCAGGAAGAACTCTAGGAGAAAAATTACTAGATGCTTGATTTAATAATACCATTACCATAGAGAAGCTAAAAACCATAATGGATATTATGCCTCCTGTTAAAAAACTTAAAAGAGTCTTGGCGGTATCTGCATTGTTGATCACCAACTCTGGAACATAGTTGATCACAAAGCTTGAAACTCCCCTTTTCTCTAAATAAAGCATCAACATGGCAAAATTGAAACCTAAGAAACTAATAATAGAGGGGTAAAATGCTATATTCTCTTCAATACGATGAAAGAAAGCAACTAGTTTATTATAAAGATTTCGCATAGGTGAAGTTTGTAATAGAAATATACAATTTGTTTGTTAGTGGCCTTCTTAATTTTTACATAAACCTTTAATTGTAGCGACAAAATGACATTAAACCATAAAGTTTTAACGACAAAATGACAGTTTACTGCAATTGGTATTTAATTTGACTATTTACTGGAAAAATAAATACATTATGAGTTTAGTAAAGCATACAAATCCTTGGTTAAAGACAGCATTTGAAGATTTATTTCAAGATGATTGGTTACGTTCAGATGCGGCAAAGAGCTTGGGAGTTCAAATTCCAGCAGTAAATATTATCGATGAAGAAAATCAATTTGAAATTGAATTAGCTGCTCCAGGAAAAGTTAAAGAAGATTTTAAAATAGAATTGAAACAAGATTTATTGGTCATTGAAACGGAAACAAAGACCATCGAGAAACCCGAAAAGCCAAAATATTCGCGTAGGGAATTTAATTATAGTCAGTTTAAACGGTCTTTTACCCTGCCAGATTCTATTGACGTTGGTAAGATTAAAGCTAAATACGAGCAAGGAATTTTACGTGTGGTCCTGCCTAAAAAAGAAGAATCAGTAATTTCGCGCAAGAGATTAATAGAAGTTGCGTAATTTTAACGCGTACTAATAATGGCCCTCAAAAATGAAATTTTGAGGGTCATTGTTTTTTATCCTTTAATTTTTGCTGCAACATTTTAAGTTCATCTCTAAATCGTGCCGCGGCCATGAAGTCTAGTTCTTTAGCTGCATTTTCCATTTCTTTTCTTACTTTTCTAATACGGTCTTCCAGTTGGTTTTCACTAAAATAAACAACTTCTTCTTCAGCTGCTTTTAAATTTTCAGCTGGTTTAAAGCTATAGGGCTCTACCTTTTTACCAGCTAAGGTGTTGTCTAATGATTTATTCAGCGCTTGAGGAGTTATATTGTGCTTTTTGTTATAATTGATTTGCTTGGTGCGACGGTATTCGGTTTGATCAATTGTTTCCTGCATGCTTCGGGTGATTTTGTCGGCATACATTATCGCCTTGCCTTCTAGGTGTCGAGCTGCGCGTCCTATGGTTTGAGTAAGCGATCGATTACTTCTTAAGAACCCCTCTTTGTCAGCATCAAGAATGGCTACCAGTGAAACCTCGGGCAAATCTAGTCCTTCTCTAAGAAGATTTACGCCTACTAAAACATCAAAAAGACCTTTTCGTAAATCTTGCATAATTTCTACTCGCTCTAGGGTGTCTATATCACTATGAATATAGCGGCAGCGTATATCAATTCGGCTTAAGTATTTGGTTAATTCTTCAGCCATTCGTTTGGTTAAAGTGGTAACCAAAGTACGCTGATCTTTTTCTACGCGCTCCTGAATTTCTTCTATCAAATCATCAATTTGATTTAAACTGGGACGCACCTCGATTACAGGATCAAGTAAACCAGTAGGTCGAATAACCTGTTCAACATAGACACCGTCAGATTTCTGTAATTCATAATCTGCAGGAGTAGCACTAACATATACTACTTGGTTTTGTAAGGCTTCAAACTCTTCTAATTTTAAAGGGCGGTTGTCCATGGCTGCTGGTAAACGAAATCCATATTCAACCAGATTTTCTTTCCTCGAGCGATCTCCACCATACATTGCACCAACTTGGGGTACCGTTACGTGACTTTCATCAATAACCATTAAATAGTCGTCAGGAAAATAATCCAGTAAGCAGAAAGGGCGCGTCCCTGGCTGTCTTCCATCTAAATAGCGCGAATAATTCTCAATTCCAGAGCAGTACCCCAATTCTTTTATCATTTCTAAATCAAAATTAGTACGCTCTTCTAATCTTTTTGCTTCCAAAGGTTTTCCAATTTCTTGAAAATAGCTCACTTGTTTTCCTAAATCTAAAGCAATTTGGTCTATCGCATTATGCAAGACATCGGGTGAGGTAACAAACATATTGGCGGGGTAAATAGTAAGCCGCTCATATTTCTCTATTATCTCATTATTTACAGGGTTAAAGGCCTCAATTTCCTCAATTTCATCACCAAAGAAATGAATCCGGAAGGCATTATCGGCATAACCAGGAAAAACATCAACTGTATCTCCTTTAATTCTAAAATTACCATGTTGAAAATCCGCTTCTGTTCGTGCGTATAAACTTTGAACCAATCGCTGCAACAATTTAGTACGTGATATTTCTTGATCGCGTTCTAGCGAGATAACATTCTTTTGAAATTCAATTGGGTTACCAATACCGTACAAGCAGCTTACCGATGCCACCACGAGTACATCTCGTCTACCAGATAGCAAAGAAGAGGTTGTGCTTAACCGCAACTTTTCAATCTCTTCATTTATCGATAAATCTTTTTCTATATAGGTACCAGAGGTTGGAATGTATGCTTCTGGCTGATAATAATCGTAATACGATACAAAATATTCAACTGCATTATTCGGAAAAAAAGTTTTAAACTCGTTGTAAAGCTGTGCCGCCAGGGTTTTATTATGCGCCAAAACTAAAGTTGGCTTTTGTACCTGCTCAACCACGTTGGCCATCGTAAATGTTTTTCCAGATCCAGTCACACCTAGCAAGGTTTGGTATCTTTCGTCATTTTCTAAGCCATCTACTAATTGTTTAATCGCCTGAGGCTGATCTCCAGTCGGTTTAAAATCTGATTTTATATTAAATTTCACCCTTTTTTTGTTTTTCCGTCAAGCGGATTTTTTTAACTCATTCACTTCAAACATACTAAAACCGCTAACGTTTTAGCGTTAAATGCCCCTTAAAACTACGTGAATTTTTAAATTGTATTACAAACCAATAATCATTAGAGGGCATAGGTTTTCCGTTGTAGTTACCGTCCCAATATTGATAAGGATTCATTTGATGAATTAGCTTACCATAACGATCATAGATCAAAACATACTCGATGTTTGGGTCTTGCCGACTTATACCTTGTAAGCGCCAGACGTCATTGAACCCATCTTGATTGGGAGTGAAAAATGCCATAAAGCCTGGGATATTAACTTTTATGCTTGCTGTACCACATCCGTAAAGATCACGAGCATAAATGGTATGCTCTCCCAAGCTAAGCGTATAGGCTGATTGAGAGGAGAAGTCTTGATTTTGGTCAACAGCAAACGCATAGCTGCCCGTTCCAGAAGCTTTAATGGCTATTCTGCCGCTACCAAATGGAGGCAACAGTTGATAACTCAATTGAGGTAAACTTGATGGTTTTACCTTAAATTCCTTTATTTTTTTACAAGTATAATTTTCCCCTCGAATGTTGGTGGTTTGAGAAACCTCTACCCAATATTCACCAATTTCTTGTATTTTTATTTGTGGCGTCGTTTCTCCTGTACTCCATAAAAATTGATAAGCATTTGACGGTTGTAGCCTTGTCATTAGTGTAATTTCACCTACTGCATCGCACAATACCTTTTCTTCATATGATTTAATATTAGGTTGGGGGGGCGCTAATAATTCAACTTCAATAATGCCAATACAAGTTGTTGCGTTTTCAATTTTCGCAAATAGAATTAAAGGCAATTCTTCAGCATTAAATTGGATATTAATGGGTAAGGAGTTTTCTCCTTTTAAAGCATCTTCTGCAGTTTGATAGTAGTTGATCCGTTTTCCTGGTGCATTAAACATGCTTTCGATTTGGGTAGTGGCATCTACTAAATTGTATTTTACAGAACCCTCGGTATCAGGACAATTAATTAAGTTGATTTTAGTTTTAGGATTTTCTGTGGTTTCAAGGCGCAATTCACAAATATGATAACATCCTCTGGCCGTTTCTACCCGCGCAAATATAACTTGGTTTTTGAGGGTGTTTTCAAAATTAGTAGTAGTGGTAATAGGATTACTTTTGTTCTCGGCATTTAGTCGACTGGTATAAAAAGCTTGCACCTTATACAGGGCATTATTATTGGTTATGAAACCAATACTAGACTCCAAATTAAAAATACTTAAACCATCATCATCGGTATCACAAGCCAGCAGCGTTTGGTTGTTAATTTCTTTAAAGTCAATATACTCCACTTCAATTTCATCTTCGGCAATGCAAGCATTTCCATAATCTAAAACCAATTTATACCTACCTGCTTGATTTACGGGGTAGTTTGTTTCATTGGGACCGCTGGCTAATAGAATATCTGGAGCGTTTTCTTGTACCGCATACCAACTATAAGTTTGCGGGGTATTAGCAGTATTTTGGGAGCTAAGGCTGTACACCTCTCCGGGACATAAACCGTTTTCGCCCACCAAATCCTCACCCAGATTGGCACCAATATTAAAACTACCTCCTTCTAAAAATACAGCCGAATCATAGCGGTAATTTTTTTCATCGGCGATAATCAATTTGATGTGATAACTTGTGTTGGGAATAACATCTGCCGTAGCGGTCAACGTTTTGGTCTGGCCATTAAAATTTATAGGGGCATTAGCTGGGTTAAAGCGATCAAAATAGGCTTCATTTTCTGCTTCGCAACCTCCAGGAATTGCAGGGTGAACCGTAGTTACTTGTACTGGAGTATTGGTTCCTGGTACTACAGCAATATTGGTATAGGTTCCCCCTTGAGGTTTAATTAAAAAAGCAAAAACATCTGAATATCGGCAGGTGTTGGGGTCATTTTCTTGGTATTCTTCAGATGCGAAAATATAATTAAACTGAATTTGATTAGCATTGGGCGTAAAATCAAATTCAATGATGCTGGCGTTTACGGTTCCTTGAACATTCAGCACTTGTTCTAAATCATTGTCTCCACCCCAGTTGGGCGCATCATCATCGCTTAAGGAAGTATTTGGTCCTGGGACATTAGAAAGTCTTCCCGTAGACATTACCACGCCATTAGCAAAAGGAAAAGAGGAATTGTTATTAGTAAAATACCCGTAGCTCAAATCGCCACCACTAAAATTACCGCTAACAGCGTTGGTTACATTAACATTGCTAATGCAACCGCTATCCATTAAAATGTCTTCTATAAGTTCTTGTGGCGTAAAATTGGTTTGAACACTAATGTTCTGTCCAAAAACCGGGTAAAAAATAAGAATTAATAAAAATTGAAAAAATTTCAAAATACCAGTTTAAAAATGGGGAACAAAAATACAACTAAATAGTCTTTTGTTAAT
The DNA here is from genome assembly GCF_042684705.1 of Mesonia sediminis. Taxonomy (NCBI): domain Bacteria; kingdom Pseudomonadati; phylum Bacteroidota; class Flavobacteriia; order Flavobacteriales; family Flavobacteriaceae; genus Mesonia; species Mesonia sediminis. Next base: position 102,827 of record NZ_JBHULZ010000026.1, on the reverse strand, counting down.
CTATAAACGGGTTAAAAAATCAATTAAATTATCGGTTCAAGTACACCCAGCCTTTAATGGGTTTAAAGTCGGGGTCATTTAAATTAAGCACATAGAAATAAGTGCCTGTTGGCAACTGTTTCCCTACATTGTTTAAGCCAACATTGCTAGTACCGTCCCAATTGGGGGTTTGATTATTTCCTTGATAAACCAAATTTCCGTAGCGCGAAAAAATTTTTAATTCAAAGCGTTCAAATACGGTATAGAGTCCTTTGATTCTAAAAACATCATTAATTCCATCATCATTTGGAGAGAAACCTTCAGGAATCCAGGGGGGGCAATGCTTGGTGCCAATCAATAGGCGGTATATTTTATGGCATTCGTTGGGATCGTCAAAAGTTGTACGCAAATAAATTTCCTGCGGATTTTGGGTATTCTGATGCGTATACGGATTTTTAATTGGATTTTCCTGCGCTTGCGCGGAAGCTAATGTGGTGTAAAAATCAACTATTTCTTCATTATCTTTTAGATCTAATTTCAGTGCTAAATCGTATAAATCAAATATATTTTGGTTATACCCTAAATCGCAGCGCGTAACCGGTACTGAATTTTCAATGGCTATGGGCTTTATGCCTAATATAGTATCTAAAATCACAAAACAATCTTCAAAATCAGGGTGTTGAATCCTGATATAAATAAGCATTGGGTTTTGATTGTTTTCAAAAACTTCAGGGTGGGGAATGGGGTTGGTATTTGATATTGCCTCATCTAAATTTGTGAAATATAAAAATCTGTATGCTGAAGGATTGGATAGAATTTCAGATTCAAGTTGTGTTAAATCAACTATACCAACTTCTTCTTGAGTGGTGTTATTACAAACAACGATATCAGCCGGTTGATTCCATTGTGGTAAGGTGTAAACTTGTATGGTAAATGAAGTGATTATATAGCAATCTGGGTCTTGTAGGCTGGTTAACCTTATATAAATTTCTTGCGGATTGTTCGTGTTTTCAAAAGCAGTAATATCAGTTATAGGATTTTGATTGTTTTGCGCTTGAATAAAATCCGTAAAGAATGAAACTTTTACCTGCGTTTGATCGCCCTTTACCAAAGCGAGGTTGGTTGAAAAGTCAAAAATAGCCTTTGGTGTGGTGAATTGTTCTTGGCATACTTTTAAATCTTTTGGAGGCTGAGCAATAAATAAGTTTATCAAACTAGTAGGTTGTTCTGCGGTATTATCATTTCTATTTAGTTCTGGAATTATGACCTGTTTATTAGCATCTAAATTGACTTCAATTTTTAAATTAAAATCTTGCGGAATACTATTGGGTATATTCAGTTGAGTAGTGTAATCTTGAAATGCGCCAACAGCAATGGGAATAGGTGTAAACTCTTCTTTAAGAAAAGTATTATTCGCAAAAAATTTAACCGAAGTATTTGCGGGTAATACATCTGTACCGTTGGTATTGGCAATTCTATAACTTACATCAATGGTATTGGTGTTACACAGTGGTGTCACATCAAGAAAACTTGGTGTAGGATCGGGTAGGGTGCTATTGAATACGGTAACAATATTACTTACAAAAACAATATCGGCAGAAGAGTTAAGCTCTATACTTGCCATTGTATCGCCTATGTTGATGTAATTTTGAACATCGTACACATCTAGATCCATATTGTAAAGGTTGGTAGCACCGGTAAAAGAGTTGGTGCCATTGAAGGCATTGTTAGAGGGATTAAGACTATTGGAGAGTGTGTTGCCATTCAGTTTCAAGGTTTCGTTTACAGCTAGTGCTGAATCACCTTCCCAAGTAAGAAAACCAATTTTTGCTCCTTGATTGTCTATGACGTTTAGATTGTTTAGTTGAATACTCAAAGGGGTGCCGGTAGCGGCAAGGGTAACAAAACCATCGAAGACATCAACTTGATTTAGAGGTAAACTAAGGTCTTCATAAACAATAATAATACTCCAACCTCCAAAATTCATGCCGATATTACAATGACCATTATTGATAAAATTGGTTAAATCTAAATTAGATAATGTGTAACTTCCTGTTCCTGTATTTTGAACTTGGGTAGTCACATCTTTAAAGGCAGCAAAAAAATCAAGATTATTGATGTTATAATTAAAGGTACGATCAGCATTTAGGCTTTGGTTGTTTAAACTTACATTAAAATCACCCGCACCTGATCCGGCCCAGTATAAATAAGCGGCAATAATATTTTGATTGGCGCTAAGGTTGAGGTTTGCCGAAGAGGAAGTTAAAATAGTACAATTGGAAGAATTTTCATTTTCGACAACATTTAGGGTATTTCCTATAGCGAGATAATCATATTGCCCGTTGAATTGTTGGAATTTGGTTATAGGTGTTTGTGCAAATCCGTGAAAACCACTTAAAATAAAAGCTAGAGCGAATATAAAAAACTTCATAATAAACTACTTTTATATAAAAATAGTTAAAAATGTAGATAGACTAGCGTTTTAAAGTGAAATGTCCTTTTATTTCTTTATTGTTCTTTAGTCTGATTATATACCAATAGTCATTAGATGGCATGGGCTTTCCGTTATAATTGCCATCCCAGCCTGGACGTTCTGCATTAAATTGATAGAGCATTTTTCCGAATCGATCAAAAATTAGCACCTCGGTGCCGCGCAAGTTGTCTTCGTATTTACCAAGAATTCTCCATTTATCATTAATGCCATCGGCATTGGGTGTAAAGAAGCGCATTAATCCCAAAATACTTACTTTCTTAGAAGTTATCCCGCAGCCTTGCTCGCTTTTGACATACACGGTATATACTCCTGGGACTAAATTGTTAAAAAAAGGAGAGTCTTGATAAGGCCCTTCAGGATTTTCTATCGCATATTGATAGCTGCCTGAATTTCCTGGATCTAAAATCACTTGAATACTACTATCTGGAGAGAAGTGCGTTTCTTTGGTCGTGAATTTTGCTTTTCCAACAGGAACTAAGGTGAATTTCTTACTCTCGGTACACCCATTTTCGTCGGTCACCCGTACGATATGAGTGGTCAGTTCTGCAGTATTAATACTAGGAGTAGTTTCGCCAGAGGGCTCCCATAAGTAGGTGAATTTTTTATCTGAGGCTGCATCGACTGTTACCGATAAATTAATAGGATTGGGACTATTTTCTAAACAATAAAAAATTTCTTCATCTGCATCTAAACTAAAGCTGGTATTAGATTCAAATTTAACTTCATAAATGTCAGAGCAACCAGCCTCGTCGTCGGTTAAATAAATACTAAAGGGTAGGTTATTCTTAACTATTTCAACTTTATCTTCTGTGTACGGATTAATTTTTTTTGCCGCCTCATCTTCGGTACGGTAAAATTTAGGATTATTAAAGGTAATACCAGTTTCTTCTACTATTGAACTAAACTCTTTACTTACTTTTTGATCTATATTGCAAACATTTTGTTGAATAGGTATAAGATTATAATTACCAATATCAAGGGTTAGCGTAGCTTGATTACTACAACTGGTTTGGGTGTTGACTAGTTGCACTTCAAGCTGTGTAGGTAGGTTAGCGGGGGTATAGTTTTGTGGGTTAGAAATGAGCTTTTTGTTATTGTCTTTATCCCATTCATAAAATTCAAAAACCAAATTGGAATCGGAAAAATCGGCGCTTAGCTTTTCGCGGATTTCGACTAGATTAAATTCGGGCTGTTGGTTGGTTCGGGTACATTGAAAATAAGTATAATCTTGAATATCGGGTAAAGCTTCAAACGTGATATTGGCAATTCCTATCAAGGGACATTTCCCGTCGTTAAAGGTAATTTCTAAAATATATTCTTGGGTTTGTGGAAATCCTAATGCCAAATCTGGGGTAACCAATAAGCTGTTGCCCGTAACAGTAGGAAGGGGAGAATCGTTTTTAGACCAAGAGTAGCTCGCGTTGGGTAAATTGGGATAAGCCAATTGATAATTTTCGGACGCGCACAAACTAATATTAGTAATTAATTCATCATCATCTTGATTGATAATGTTGATGCGATCTACAAAAAATGACTGAATAAAAGGAGGTAATCCAAAAACCGCATTTTTTTGAGCTAAAGGGACCGCACCATCAAAAGTACTTTCGGTATACTCAAGCGAATTGAAATCGGCATTTGGGTTTTTTATTACAGCCAATTTTGGCTCTCCAATAACGGGTTTATAAATTCTGCCATCTGGACCTAATTGCAGGGCAGTGGCTTGCTCTGAGGTGGTGATGAGAATTTCATTTATACTTGCAGCCATATTGGGAGCAGTTAAATCCCATTGAAAAATCTTATTTGCCAGATTATCATTAGCGGTAGCATAAGCTTTTGTTGAATTTGCACTAAACTCTACGCCGTATGGATTTACATTTTCAACAAGCGCAGTACTACTAGTAACTTGGCCAGTGGTAGGATTAAAATCTGAAAAATATACTCCGCCATTTGGCAAATCATCACCACTATTTTGATCAAAAGTTTTGGTATGATGCGCAGTTAAAATTTTTAAACCATCGGGAGAGGCTTTAATATAACCCAATGCGGCTCTTCTGTAGGCGTTTAATGGTATATTAGGACCTATAGTTGAGATTACCGGAGTGGTGTTTATGCCATTTTGATCTATTTTAAAGGCATAAAAGCTATCAACAAAATGTGTAATCACCCAAATACTGCTACAATCTGCCCCTTTAACCGCCGTAATCTTCTCAGAACATTTATATTTTATTTCTTCAGGATCATTTTGATCATAGGTTATTAAATGTATATTTTTTTGACCAGGTACTACATCTCCTAATCCGTTGTTTAACTTCATATCGACGATGGAGTAGTTAAAGCCATTATTGAAACCGTCATCGGCTACAGGTACAGCAGTATTAGTGTCGCTGTAATTGGCTTGTGGTGTCCCGTTGCTATTCGCTGGACCTTGATTAGGGTAAGCAAAAGCATTTTGGTGGTGTGGTTCATCTACCGTGAAAATAAAATATAAATCTTTATCTCCAGGGTGAGGTACAATAAGTGCACTGCTTGTACTACTAGGATCGCCATGTAGCCCAGTACTGCCATAATAATCGGCATTGCCCATAATTTGGTGGTTTCGGTTCCAAACTGTTCTACCGTCTGAGTAAAACAGAAGATTTCCCGAAGCGTCTGAAATACTAGAGCAACCTTCAGAGGTATTGATTTGACCATTGGTTATGGCTGTAGGAGTGCCACTATCAAAGTTTATACCTGCGTTGTAGCCAAAATACCAATTGTTGGCTTGCCCTTGGGCTTGTATATTTAAGTTGTTAAAAATAAGTGCAATTGATACAACTAGGGCAAGGCGTAAATTCATTAAATCTGTATTTTTAAAGGTCTCGGCGTTTTAATAAAGCATAGCTTCCCCACACAAAAATAAAAATCCAAACTAAAACGATTAGGATTTGATAAAAGTAAACATTCGAATCAAATTGTAAATCAGTGTTCAATTGGTTAGCAGTACTTTGTATAACATTTAATTTAGAAATGGGCTGTTTAACGAGATTGCTTATAGATTCTAGAGGGAAAAATTGGGTAATATTTCTTGCTACTTCTTCATTTCCTATCTCCCAACGAATAAGTCCGTAAAGTAGATTTTCAAAAATCCACCAAACAAAAAGAAAACCTAGAGCAAAAGCCGATTTCTTAACAAAAATACCTAAAAACATGCAAAAGCTAAAGAAACCAATCAACTTTATAAAATAAGCCAATAGGTACTCGAGATCAGAAAAAATGATGCTTAACTCATCGTAATCTGAAAATATAATTCCTAAAATAAGCGAAACAATAAAAATGAATAGGGTAGAAACTAATGAAAAAACTACTACGGTATAGAATTTAGAAAGGATAAATTCCTTTTTGCTTAAACCGTCAATAAGGTTTTGTTTGAGGGTGCGGTTGCTGTACTCATTAGACATCATTGATACAATAACAATGGCTAGAAAAATCTTTAAAAAAGCAGCAAAATAAGTGTTGAAATGCCAAATGTAAGGGAAGTTGAAAATTCCTTGGTCGGCCAGCTGAAAATCTATACCTCCAAACTTAAAGCGGATCGATGCAAATAGAGCAATGAGTGTAAATAAAGCGAAATATATTATACTTAAAACACGTGCAGAACGGCTGTGTTTTAATTTTTGAAATTCAATTTGTAAAAGTCTTTTCATGCTTAGGTGTTTTTTTGACTGGTAAGTTGTAAAAACTGTTGTTCGAGGCTTTCTTTTCGTTTAACGAGGTGAGAAAGTATGATGCCCTTTTCAATTAATAGCTCATTTATTTCTTCAGCTTTAGCGGGCTCAGATAAAAAGGCGGTAATAAATTCATCTTCATCTTGTTTAATTACACGCTCAAATAGGTTGTTGGCTTTTAGAACCTCCATTAGTTGCTGGGTGTTTTGAGCATTAAGCTCTACATAACCGTGATTGGCTGTTAGTTCGTGTACAGGGCCGGCATATAGTTTTTGGCCTTTTCGTAAAATTACCACGTGGTCGCATACCTTTTCTACTTCATCTAAAAGGTGAGAAGCTAAAAGTATGGTAGTGCCCATTTTTGCGATGGTCTTAATGATTTCTCTAATTTGATGAATCCCTTGAGGATCTAATCCGTTAGTGGGTTCATCCAAAATCAAAATTTGAGGGTCGTTGAGCAGTGCAGAAGCAATGGCCAGCCTTTGTTTCATCCCTAAAGAAAAGGCACTAAACTTTGTGTTTTTTCTATCGAGTAAGCCTACCAGTTTTAACTTATCATCAATGGCCGATGTGGATACATTTTTTATTTTACAAACCAAAGCGAGGTTTTGGTATGCGGTCATGTATGGATAAAAATTTGGCCTTTCGATAATCGCACCTACCTTTTTAAGCGCCTGATGTGTGTTTTCTTCACCATTAAACCATTTAAACGAACCACTAGTGGCGTTTACCACATTGAGCACAATACCCAAAGTGGTTGATTTACCGCTTCCGTTGGGTCCTAGTATTCCGTAAACGTGGCCTTTTTCAATGGTAAAAGAAAGCTGATTTACCGCTGTAATTTTACCATAAGTTTTGGTTATATTCTCAAGAGTAAGTATTGTATTCAATATTTTGTTTTTTTATAAAACGATAAACTTACATAAATGTTACCGTATTTATACTGCGAAGATTAGTATTTTTGGTAAAAAAATAAGCATGTCAGATCGTTTAATGTCTAAAAGAAAACCAGCATTTCCCATTAATGAAAGGCTAAAGGCCTATTTGGTAAAATATAATAGAAGTACAAAAATTCCGGTATTTTATGAAGATTTGTTGCGTTTTTCGGGTAGTATAGTGGTGTATGATGAGAACGACGAAGATACCCTTTGGGTGCGCTGTTATTACCCAGACCACGAGCGTAGTGATATTGATACCAGCTTAAAGCGGATTTATACTATCTTATATTCAGACGGTAGCGATGATTCGTTTAAATTTCTAAATATAGACGCCATTGATTACTGCACCTTTGGTAATTCGAAACCTTTTAGAGTCAAGGTGCGTAATATTTTAAACGATAGTGTTACTTACTTTTACGTGAAGAAAGCAGATGCGTCTCGAATCTATGGTTTAGAATTTGAACACTTGTTATCTCCGCACCGTATTGGATTTTTAGTGTATAGAGATACGCTAATCGAAGAGCATATAAGCGGAATACCAGGAGATGTATTCATTAATGATATGCTTCCTACCTGCGATGATCGTGATAAAACGTACATAGCCAAACAATTTGTGAAATTTAATGAGCGCTGTACCATAAGACTTTTGGGCGATATGCGTTCTTATAATTATGTAGTAATTCCTACCCATGATTTTGACCATGTAGCTTATCAAATTCGAGCCATAGATTTTGATCAGCAATGTTTTGAAGGCAAATTAAAGGTTTATCGGCCACAATTCTTCAAAGAAAATTATGCAATGGTTAAGCTCGTAGCAGATTATTTACAAGAATCATCTATAGAGCAGTATCAAAAAGAAGAACGTAGCCAAGTGGCCAAAAGATTAATAATTACGCAAAAAAGGTACAAACAATTGATACGCTGTATGATTGCCGATGAAATTTCTACCCGAGAAAATGTAAAGCAGTTAAGAAGAGAGTTGATGAATTTTTCAAACGATATTAGTTTTAAACGGGCTAAATCTATGGGGCACATCTTAAAAACAGCACTTAACTTTGTAAAAAGAAACTACCAAGATATAAGTAGTAAAGAATTCGAAGAATTTTGAATAAAAAAACCAACTGAAAAGTTGGTTTTTTTGTGTTCTTATTTTTTATCCTCTTTGTTAAAGTAAACCAAGTAGTAGTACATCTGCCGTTCTTCATCCCAGCCTTTTTCAATAAACTTCTCGGCGCTTTCTGGGTTTATAAAATCTAGCTTAATTTGTACATTAGTGTCTAGATTAATTACACTTTTTATTTTCTTTCTGGCCGCACTTACCGCTGTGTTTGAAACAGGAAATTCGGTTAAATCTTCGATTTTATATTTAGGTGCTTTTTCGGTTTTATAATGTTGAAATTCAGGTATTAACTCTGGATTTTCAAGCACCTCATTTAAAAATTGATCTTCTTTAAAGTTTTCGTTTTTGGCAAAATGATTTACCGCTCGATTCATAAACAAAACTTCTTGTTGTTTGTCTTCGGCCGGTAAAACTACATCCTTAGCAAAATCTTGACAAAACTTTAAATAGCTTTTGGTATTAAAGTTTTCATCTGCAAATACGTCTACCGACAAAAATTGCTCTAACCAATACTTTGTATCATACCTATTTGAATCTATACTTAAAATTTTATAACCTTCCTCTTTGTTCTTATTAAAAATTAGGGCGCCTTTATCTAATTTATTCAAATTAACGCCCTGTTGTAAAATAGCTTCTAAGTTTCCTTGATTCTCATCAAATTGTAAAAAATCATGCTTCAACTCAGATTTAAAAATACCTACGCCATCAAGTTTTTCATTATCCAGCATCAAATTTTCAAAATGAACTACGTATAACTCACCACTTTTAATGTGCGGATGTTTACCTTCATTAAACAATAACTGAGCTATTTTCTGTGATTGCTCATGCGCCTTACCAGGATTGTCAAAAATTTGACTCACCGCTTTAAATAAATCGTGATATTCTAAATCTACATCATGGTTAAATTGATAATACGTCTCTTCTTTTTCTCTAAAAGATTTAAGAAAATATTCTTTTAACAACGCATTGAGTTCATCGTTGAGCTGAAAAGGGTTTTGGGAAAGAAATAGACTTTCGTTTCTGCTTTTATTTCCTACTCGGTGTATCGATAGACTTTCGATTTGAGCGCTATATAAGTTTATCATTTACTATATTTTAGTTTAGTGGTTTTCCGCTTAAAGCAAAAAAAAAATTAGTTCCAATACTGGTTATAGTCAATATCATCTAGGTTGTCTAGATTATCAAAATCATCAAATTCATCAAATAAATCAGTATCTTCTTCTCTTTGTTTAGGATCTGGGTCAGCTTCAAATTGCTTCTCGGGTGGACTGTCTGGTAGCTGCCCTTGGGCAAATAATAAATTAGGATAATCTATTTCTTCGTCTTCTTGGGTGATATCAGCTAACTCAACATAAAATGTCCACATACTAAAAAAGTCGTATACATAAATAAGTTTGGTTTGCTTTTGAGATAAGATGCTATCGAGGCGAGTTTCATTCATCATTCTCACTTCATTTGTGCCTTCGCTCATATCAAAAAGCACAATTTCTTCCCCCTGCGTCCAGTCTTCATCGCTTAAATAAAAGCTTGCCATCTCGGTGCCATCAAATCCAAAGGCTTGCACAATAGTATTGTGTAAATCTTCCAAGTTATCGGAGGCTTTTATTTCTAAATCTCTAAAAACATCATCAAACGTGTCAAGAACTATTCTAAATTTATATACCATAGGGTGAATTTTTTGGCTTGCAAAGATAGTCTTTTTTATTTATTTACTAAACCTATGTAAGGCGAAAGTCATACTTGAAATGAGTAAAAAGGCTCCCAGCTGGTGAGCTAAACCTAAAGCAAGTGGCACCTTATGAATTATAGTAAGCACCCCTAAGATAAATTGAAAAATAACCAAAATAAGCAAGGTGTTAATGGCTATGTTTTGTTGTGCTTCTAAATTCATTTTTCTGGTTTTATACCAAATAATTAGAATAACCAATACCACGGCATAGGCTAGTGTTCTGTGTATAAATTGTATTCCACTTGGGTTTTCAATAAAGTTCTTATAGAAAGGCTCCAAAAGATAAACGGTATGGTGCATAAATTGGCCCTCATTCATCATTGGCCAGTGGTTGTGCAGCAGTCCAGCTTTTAATCCAGCTACAAAACCACCATAAATAATCTGAATGAGTAAAATAACGATTCCTATAATCAGCCAGTTTTTGATGGGTTTATTGGGACCTCTTCTTTGCGGATAAATCAGGTCTAAAGCAACCCAAAGGGTTAAACCAAAGGTTATAAAAGCAGTGGTTAAATGTGCGGCCAGTCTAAAATGGCTCACATCGGGTTGGTCTACCAAACCGCTTTTTACCATATACCAGCCTAAAAAGCCTTGAAATGCACCTAAAACCAATAAGCCTATACATTTTTGAATGGTTTTTTTACTGAGTTGTTTGGTGAATAGAAAGTAAAGAAACGGTATAATGAATACTAAACCTATTAGCCTACCTAATACGCGATGAAACCATTCCCAAAAATAAATAGCCTTAAAATCGGCTAATTCAAAATGGGTATTGTAGGCTTTGTATTCTGGGAATTGCTTGTAAAATTCAAATGCTTCTTGCCATTCTGCATCGGTGATTGGTGGAATTGTACCTCCAATCAATTTGTAATTAGACATCGATAGTCCAGAATCGGTAAGTCGAGTAATTCCACCTACCATAACCATTATAAATAATAATAAGCACCCAGTTAAAAGCCAGTAAATTACTCTTTTATTATCTTTCTTTCTCATTTTTAAAGTTACCGATTATTCGTTTTGATTTGATACTTTTTTTAAACCTAACTTTTCACCTTTTTTTATCATAAAATCTCTAGCGGCCTCATACTCATTAGGTATTTCTCCGTCAAGAATAGCTTCTTTAATAGCACTTTTTATTATACCAATTTCACGGGAAGGCTTTAAAGCGAATGTCCTCATGATTTCCTCTCCAGATACCGGGGGTTGAAAGTTGCGCACGTGGTCGCGTTCTTCAACTTCCTTGATTTTTTGCCGAACAATTTTAAAATTGTTATGATACTTTTTAAATCGTTTTGGGTTTTTGGTAGTTATGTCTGCCTCGCATAAGGTCATTAAATCTTCTAAATCTTCACCAGCATCAAATACCAGTCTTCTCACTGCAGAGTCGGTTACCGCTTGGTCAACAATAGCTATTGGTCGCGAAGACATAAGAACAAGCTTTTGTACGTATTTCATTTTGTCGTTTAAAGGCATTTTTAACCTTTTGAACAATTGAAAGACCATTTTTGCTCCAACAAATTCGTGACCGTGAAATGTCCAACCGTTTTTTTTATGAAACTTCTTGGTTGGGGCTTTGCCGATATCGTGAAGTAAAGCCGACCAGCGTAGCCAAACATTTTGGGTGTGCGGGGCAATATTATCTACCACCTCAAGGGTATGCCAAAAATTGTCTTTATGAGTCTGCCCTTCTTTTTCATCTATTCCCTGTAAATCTGTTAATTCTGGGAGTATGAGTTGTAGTAATTTAGTTTGGTGCAATAATGTAAAACCTATCGAAGGTTTTTCTGCGCTCAAAATTTTATGAAGTTCATCAACAATTCTTTCTTTGCTTATAATTTTTATTCGAGTGTGATTTTTGGTTATAGCTTGTAAAGAAGAATCTTCAATCTTGAAATTTAACTGCGTAGCAAAACGAATGGCTCTTAACATACGCAACGGGTCGTCGCTATAGGTAATGTCTGGATTTAGGGGCGTGCGTATTATCTTTTTCTTTAAATCTTGTAAACCTTGAAAAGGATCTAAAAGCGCTCCAAAATTATTCTTGTTTAATTGCAACGCCAAAGCATTAATTGTAAAATCACGTCTATTTTGGTCGTCTTCTAAACTGCCTTTTGAAACCGATGGGTTTCTGCTATCTTGAGCATAAGATTCTTTACGGGCTCCTACAAATTCAATTTCTAAATCGTAAGCACGCAACATGGCGGTACCATAATTTTTAAAAACCTGTACTTTTGGATTATGAGGCAATAACTTTGAGACCTCTAGTGCCAAGTCTATACCACTGCCTACACATACAATGTCTATATCTTTAGCTTCATGGCGTTCTAAAAAGAAATCCCTAACAAATCCGCCAATAGCAAATGTTTCTAACTCTAGGCGTTCTGCCGCTTCTTGGATATAAGAAAAAATAGGGTGGATTAATGCTTCGGGGTATTTTGTCACGGTATGTAGTTTTGCATTCATAGGTAGAGAAAATAAAGCCTTATTTTCTAATTATTTTCACTTTTCCGTCCTGGCTTAATTTAATAATAGCCGAAGGCGAACTGTTTTTTTTATGTTGGTGCAAATTTACGACATAGTCGACTCCCTCTAAAATTTCTGGACTTATTTGCTGAAAAGATTTAGGGCTGGGCTGGCCACTTACATTAGCCGAAGTGGAAACCAAAGGTCTTTTTAATTTTCGAATTAATTTATTGCAAAATGCTTCTTTGCAAACGCGAATACCTAAGGTATTATCATCGGCTACAACGTTTTCAGCTACACGTATGGGTTGATCGTAAACAATGGTGGTTGGTTTGGCAGCATATTTCAAAATATCATAAGCTACTTCTGGTACCTCTTCAACATATTGATTTAGCATTTTGAAATCTGAAACCAAGCAGATTAAAGCTTTGCTTTCTTGCCTGCGTTTCAGGGCATAAATTTTATCTATTGCGTCTGCATTGGTGGCATCACAACCTATTCCCCAAACTGTATCGGTGGGATATAAAATAATTCCGCCCTTTTTTAAAACCCCTAAAACCTTGTTAATTTCTTCAATCATATTTTTATATTAAGTAGTCAAAAACCCTTTTGGCAAAGTTACTATTTATTTTGCGACAAACATTCAAAACCTATAAATAGCCTAGCGTTTTTAAGTTTTTTTTTAAAGAATTTTAGGCCCGGTTTTGAGATGGTATTTTAGAGAATATATTTCTAAATTTAGTTTGCTAGCTGCTAAAATTACCTCTGCTTTCAAATACGTAAATTAGACCGGTTAAAAATTAAGTGTCAATTCCTTAAAGCGCAAGGTTTATTGTTGAAGATTTATAATTTTTTGTGTTTGCTTTAAAGATTTAGTTAAGGGTGCCCCTTGTAAGAGGGTTAAGAATAATCTCCAATACTTAGGTTTCACCAGACTAGTGAAAAAATAACGCAGAATATAATAGAGGAGTAATATTTTATGTTGCCAATAGCCATGATGTTTACGCGTATAGTATAACAAAGAAATTTTTTGCTCTATTTTTATATGAATACCTTTTTTTGTACTGGCGTTTTTGTAGTGAATGTAAGATAGGTTCGGATAAAGAAAAGTACTAGCGTTGTGTTGCTTTAAAAGTCGCAAAGAAATATCAGATTCTTCGTAGTAAAGAAACATGTTGTCATCAAATCCTCCAATGGCATTAAATTCTTCTGCACGAGTAAACATATAAGATCCTTGTACATAATCTACACGAGTGGGTTTATCGTAAAAAATCTTTCGGTTTAAATAACGTTTTGGAAAAAGTGTCTCTAATATGGGCCGTCTTAAAATTTCTCTCCCTAATGATGAAAAGTGATCTATTGTAACCCTAAAATTTTTATTTTGATCTAGCATTTGGGGCGAACATATACCAATACTCGGGTTTTCATCCATAAAGGCTTTTAATTCCTGCAAGGTGTTTTTAGAAAGGTGCAAGGTGTCATTATTTATAAAAGCATAATACTGGCATGGAGAAGCCATTTGCACCCCAAGCATATTTCCACCTCCAAAACCAGTATTTTTCTTACTTCGAAATAACTTTATTTTATCATTATCTATAGAAGCTACTTCTTTTTTTAGCAGTTTGTATTCTTCTAAAGAGGACGCATTATCAACTATAATGATTTCATAAATAAGCGAAGATTGCTCCGTATTTAAAATGGATTTTACGCAATCTATGGTGAAAGTAGTAGTGTTATAATTTACTATAATACAACTAACATCAATTGATTCTAGGTTAAGATTGGTTTCCATTTTTTTGAGATGTTTTGTAAATTAAATAAATGAGCTTCTTTTTTAGCTAAAGCTGATTTTTTCGGATTCGGGATTGCGTTAATCACTTTCGATAGGGTCGAATTTAATTCCCCTTCGGGGAAGACGAGACCAATTTCTTTCTTGATAATTTCTGATGGGCCAGAATGATTACTGCTTATAGGTATTAGACCTTGGGCCATGCCTTCAATAATCACCATACCAAAGAGCTCTTCCCATTTTTTAGTTTTTTTAGAATTGAGCAAAAGATATTGTTGATCGCTTAAAATTTCAGCTAATTTTGATTTATCGCTTATGCCTCCTAAATAATAAATATTTTCTGATGATTTTGCAGCGTCTTCGGCTAAATTTCCCAGCTTGCCACGTCCGATTATGGTTAATTGTATGGTTGTGTTTTCTTTAAAAAAGTCTAAAACTTCTACTAGTCCTTTCTCCTGTACCAGTCGCCCCACATAAACAAAAGAATTCTGTTTTTTTTCGGTTTTAAAATCCGTAAAGAAAGCCTTATCCACCGCGTGGTAAACAACGCTTATTTTCTCAGGTTTTAATTGGTAGTTAGCTAATAAACTGTTTTTTGCTGTTTTGGTTACACAAAAAATATGTTTTGCCTTATGTTCTAAAAACCGGCGCCACGTAGTATAGGTTTTTTTGTTTTTGGTTTGTTTGGGATTAAAAGATTTATCCCAACAGGTCCAAGAAGTATGATAATAAACGCTATGTCTTTTAAGCAAAGGTAATAATCGATTTAATTTATCATCAAAAGGCGCGATGCCAAGGACTATTTTTTTATTTTTGCTAATCAGTAATTTTGCGACAAAGATTAGGTTTATAATTTGTTTTTTTAAAAGCTTAGGTTTGCCTTTAATCAAGCTTTTAAATAACTTCCCAAAAATAGAAAATTCTCTGAATTTAATTTCTATATCGTTTTCTTGAAGAAGTTGTTTTAAGCCAATATAGTGATTGTCAGCTCCGTTTTTATGTAAAACATAAATGGTTTTGGTGTTCATAAAGAAAAACTATGTTGCAAACTTACTATTTTAAATTAGTATGATAATAATAATATGAATTTAAGCGAAAAGCCTATTTGAATTTTATTATTTTACACTTAGAATTATTTGTCTAGGTAAAGTTAGATTTTTTTGGCGTTATCTTTTAAATCATAAATCTTTTTTTATATTCAAAGTTAAATAAATGAAAGCTTATTTTACACCGTCTTTGCCTTTACCCGAAGAAATCATTTACTCCTGTATAGAGAATTTTGATTTAAAGGGTACTGAGTTAGGTAACCAAGATCGAAATAAAATTAAGTGTTTTAAGACCGAGTATGGAATTACTCTCAATGTAAAAGCCTTTAAAATTCCAAATCTAATTAACAAGGTAGTTTACCGGTTTTTTAGAAAAAGTAAAGCGCAAAGGTCTTTTGAATATGCACAGCATTTAAAAGAAAAAGGCCTAGGAACCCCGCAGCCATTAGCTTATTTAGAAGCCAAAAGCTTGCTTAGTTTTGGCAAAAGTTATTATGTATGTGAGCATATTGAGGCAGACTATACTTATCGCGATTTTACAAAAGATTTTACTATTCCTAATTATGAGGAAATTTTAAGAGCTTTTACCCGATTTACCTTTAAGCTACACGAGAATAATATACTTTTTCTTGATCATTCGCCGGGTAACACCCTGATTAAACTTGAAGATGGTGAACCTAATTTTTATTTGGTAGATCTTAACCGGATGCTATTTAAACCCTTAAGCCTTGACGAACGCATTAAAAATTTTGCTAGATTAACCACGCATAAAAAAATGGTAGAGCTAATGAGTGATGAATATTCAAAATGTATGCAATTACCTTTTGATGTGGTTTTTGAAAAGATGTGGGCAGAAACTCAAGATTTTCAAGCTAAATTCAAGCGAAAAAAAAGAATAAAAAAGAAAATTAAGTTTTGGAAGTAATTCAGAATCACTTTCGGTTTTTACGTAATAACCATACTTTAGCGTATCGCATTACTACCGTATAACTTTTGATGTAAGCAATGATAAAACCTACTACGCCATCGCGAAAACCACATTGTATAAAATAATGCTTGAAAAAGCTCCATAAGGGTTTAATGACAAAATGGTAAGCGGTAAGTTTTCCAGTTGTTTTATCATAATCTTTAGCTTGCCACCAAGCATACCTATTCATCTTCTCTAAATATTGGTCTAAAGAAATATAGGTATTGTGATAAAATTTATTTTTTAGCTTCCCTAATTTACCATTGGCTATAATTTCGGCGTGAACTTTTTTGTCCTCGTAATGGCAAAAATCTCGTTTAAATAGGCGAATTACTTTATCGTTTCTCCAACCACTATGGTTTACGGGTTCACCCATAAAGTGATTTTTTCTGCCAATCCAAAAACCAACCGTACCGTCTTGTGGTGGGTTAGCGAGAATAGCCTTTATTTCTTTTTCTAATTCCGGGGTTACGCGCTCATCTGCGTCTACCAGTAATATCCACTGATTTTTTGCCTGAGGGATTGCCCAATTTTTCTGTGAAGCAGAGTATTTATATTCTCTTCGGATAACACGGCTGGCTAATTTTTTTGCTTTTTCGTAAGTTCCATCCGTGCTAAAACTATCAACCACCAAGATTTCATCGGCAAAATGAACAGATTGAATAACCTCATCAATGTTGTGAAGTTCATTTCCAGTAGGTATTATGGCTGTTAATTTTTCCAAAAAAGTGACTGACTTTTATACTAAGGGGCAAAAATAGAATTTATTTAAAGCCTAAGATAACATTTAGCAAAAAAATATTCTATCGGCTCTACCTCTAGATGAAGTAAACGAAAAAAGGTTGCGTTTTTTTAGGGTTTTTTATAAATAGCTATAATTTTCTAAGTGAAATGTTTATTTTTGACTCGTTTAAAAAAGATTTAGTTAGCATACGTGTCATTAAAACCTCAAATATCGGTTATTATTAGTACTTACAATTCCGAGAAGTGGCTTGAAAAAGTGCTTTGGGGTTATGCTTGCCAAGATTTAAATAATTTTGAACTGGTACTAGCCGATGACGGCTCTAAAAAACCAACATTTGACTTGATTGAGCAAATGCGAGGCCAGTTACCTTATGAAATAAAACACATTTGGCAAGAAGATGAAGGATTTCAAAAATCTAAAATTTTAAACAAAGCGATTCTGGCTTGTGACAGCGATTACATTTTAATGTCTGATGGTGATTGCATACCAAGACAAGATTTTGTAAGTCAGCACTTAGCTTACAGGGAAAAAGGATATTTTTTATCTGGCGGTTATTTTATGTTACCCTTGACTATATCTGAGTTAATAACTAAAGAGGATATTTTTAAACAACACTGTTTTGATGTAGCGTGGTTAAAAGCTCGAGGACTCAAAGCATCTTTTAAAAATACTAAGTTGCGGGCTAACAATAAACTAAATGCCATTCTAAATTTTATTACACCAACCAATGCCAGTTGGAATGGCCATAATGCCAGTGGTTGGAAAGCAGATATATTGGCGGTAAATGGTTTTGATGAACGCATGCAATACGGGGGGCAAGATCGTGAGTTGGGTGAGCGCTTATTTAATTACGGCATAAAATCTAAACAAATTCGTTATTCTGCCATTTGTGTGCATCTTGATCATCCGCGCGGTTATAAAACACCCGAGTCTATAAATAAAAATCTTGCCATCAGAGCGACTACTAAAAATAAAAAGTCAAAGTGGACCGCCTTTGGTATTCAAAAAAACACCAATTAAACCTCTTTTATTTCTTTCTTATTTTCAGGTAATGCGGGTAGTTTTATCATATCTCCCAGAATTTTATTGTAATGAGCAGGGTGAAAGTCACTTCTTCCATCGGCAGGATAAAATGTCATTTCTCCAAAAATAGTTTTGTTTTTTATCGAGTATAAATCAACCCTTACAAAAGGGAATTTATCTGCCAATTTAGTCGCCACCTGAATCATTTCATCAAAATTATCGGGTTTTTCTAACTCACCTTCATAAATTTTGACGGACTTTTTATGCAAGTCTAATTTTTTCCAATCTAAGTCATAGAAAGCACGTTGATCGTTTACCCCGCGTTCAAGGTCTATTTGAACAAATTTAGGCACGCCGTTGAAACAAAAGAACTTGTAATCTAAGATTACATCTTTGTCCATTTCTTCTAAGTACTTTTCTGCAATTAATCTGGGAGGTACATTTTTATAAGCCCATTCAAGTCCGCCACGATAGTATTGGTTTTTATGCATCCATTTATTCATTAAAAACCTTGCTTTATTTCGGTTCAGCTTTGTTTTGTCTTTAACGATGAGGTTAAAGTGAAAGCCGTGCACACCTTTAATTACAAATTGATTAGGTAATTCATCAAAATTGACTTTAGAAGCTTTGTCGTATACAGCGATTAAATCATTTAAAAAGTGTTCGCCCACCTTTTCTTTCACATATTCTCTTACCGCATACTTATCAACCAGTTTGGTGAGGATATCTGGGTGATAGTAGGTCTTCAACCACTGTATTTTCTGATTAAACTCGACTGGGTTTTTCAAATCTAATTTCTTGCCTAAGTAATACTCATAGTAAATGGGCATATAGATCTCTGGAGGGAGAAATTTCATTTTCTTTAAAATTCCATAGAGTAATTTTTTTGCTCCCATATTAAGCTTTGATCGATTTTTGAATAAATTGAACTAAGTTTTTTTTCAATAAGTTGGGTTCGAATTGCGAATAATATTCTTTTTGATGCTTTTTCAAAAATTTTCTATCCTTATTCTTAAACAATTCGGGCTTAAAATCTTTTAAATGAACGTTCGTGTGTTTTTTATCTGAATCATTGTTACCCCAAGTTTCTTTTCTAATCCAAGGAGAGAAGATAGCAAAACTAGGTATGTTTACTGCTTTAGCCATGTGAATCGCGCCACCTTCATTACCAATCATAGCCTTACAAAAAGAGGTAAGTACAATAAACTCTCTTAAACTAGGAGCATAGAAATCTATTATGGAATCTAAGGTTTGCTTCTGGCAATGTGATTTTAATTCATCTACAAATTTGCTTTGATGTGGAATATAATTAAATAAGAAAGTAATTTCATTAAATTCCGCTTTAAGCGTATTTAAAAGCTGCGCCAAATAGGGCAGGGGGTAAGTTTTATCGGGAGAACTGCCCAAGATATTTACCATTACAGGAAATTTATTTTCTAAACTTATATTCTTTTGCGCTAATTGCATTTTTAGCTGGCTCCTTTCTTCTTCGTTCAAGAAAATCTTAGGGTCTACATCATAATCGATATTTTTGAATAAAGGTTCCAGCATTTTTAATCGGTTTTCTTGAGCAAGCGGAATTCCTTTATTTCTATTCTTTTGAGAGTCAATAGGGTGTGTATAGGCCCAATTGAGGTATGACTTTGATTTACCGATTCTTATTTTGGCTCGTGAAAAGAAGCTGATTAGGGCACTCGCGTTTTTACTATAAACGTCAATTACTACGTCGTAATTTTCTTTACGGATTCCTTTTAAAAAACTATAAAATTTTATTTTACTCTTTTCAACTTGAGGTGTAAATTCGATTATTTTATCGATGTACGGATTGTTTAACACTACCGGTAAGGTGTGCGAATTTATAAGGTAATGTAACTCAGCAGAAGGATTTTGTTTTCTAATCGTTTCGAATAAAATAGACGAGGTTAATACGTCTCCAATCATCTTCTGCTGAATTATTAAAATTTTCATACTATACGGCTACGTCATACGTTCGTAATGCGTCATTTAGCGAGGTTTTCTTATTGGTGCTCTCTTTTCTCTTTCCAATAATCAAAGCACAAGGTACTTGAAATTCCCCCGCAGGAAACGTCTTGGTATAACTACCGGGTATGACTACAGAGCGAGCGGGTACAATTCCCTTCATTTCCTTTGGTGTGTCGCCCGTAACATCTATAATTTTGGTCGATGCTGTTAAAACCACATTTGCACCTAGAACGGCTTCTTGCTCTACGCGTACTCCCTCTACAACAATACTTCTAGATCCTAAAAATGCATTATCTTCAATAATTACAGGAGCAGCTTGTAAAGGTTCTAAAACTCCACCAATTCCAACTCCTCCAGATAAGTGAACATTTTTTCCTATTTGCGCACAGCTACCTACAGTTGCCCAAGTGTCTACCATAGTGCCCTCATCAACATAAGCGCCTATGTTAACATAACTAGGCATCATAATGACCCCTTTAGATATAAAAGCTCCGTGCCTAGCCACAGCATTGGGTACAACACGAATTCCTTTTTCCTTGTAGCCCGTTTTTAGTGGCATTTTATCGTGGTATTCAAATATACCAGCTTCCATGGTTTCCATTTTTTGAATCGGGAAATAAAGTACAACAGCCTTTTTTACCCATTCGTTTACCTGCCAGCCAGCTGTAGTAGGTTCTGCGCAACGCAAAGAACCTTCATCTATTAATTGTATTACTTTTCGTATAGCTTGTACCGTATCGGTATTTTGTAATAAACTTCTATCGTTCCAAGCCTCTTCAATGCTTTTTTGTAGCCTTTCCATAAAAATAATTTGGTGTAAATATACAGTATCTGGCCAAAATAGAAATCTATTTTTAAAGAAGTATTAAATTTGCAAAAAATCAAACCTTTTATGCCTCGAATTTTAGCCATTGATTTTGGTACCAAGAGAACAGGAATAGCTGTTACCGATGAGATGCAACTCATTGCTTCTGGACTTACCACTGTAGAAACTAAACACTTATTAACTTTTATCAAAGAATATATTGCTAAAGAAAAGGTGGAGTTGCTGGTGGTGGGCGAACCTAAACAAAGAGATGGCTCTCCTAGCCAGAGTGAAGCGCCTATCCAGGCTTTCTTAAAAGTTTTGCAAAAAGAATGTCCAGAACTTAAGGTGCAGCGTGAAGATGAACGATTTACAAGTAAAATGGCCGTTCAAAGCATGATTCAAGGTGGAATGAAAAAGAAAAAAAGGCAAAATAAAGCGCTTATCGATGAGATTAGCGCAACCATTATTTTGCAAAACTATTTATATTCAAAAGGTAAGTAAGTTGTAGCTTTTTTTAATTTCATTTGTGGATTATAGTAAATTGCTACAAAGTTTAAGGTGCTTTACTTACCTTTGCATCCTCAAGAAATACAAAATTTATGATTTTACCAATCGTAGCCTACGGAGATCCCGTATTAAAGAAAAAAGCTAAAGCTATTAATAAGGATTATCCCAAGTTAAAAGAGCTAATAGACAATATGTGGGAAACCATGTATAACGCCTATGGTGTGGGGCTGGCCGCACCTCAAGTTGGTTTGCCTATTCGTTTATTTGTGATTGATCCTACACCCTTTGCAGAAGATGAAGATTTAAGCAAAGAAGATAGAGATCAATTACGCGATTTAAAAAAAGTTTTTATCAATGCTCAAATTGAATCTGAAACGGGAGATGAATGGGCTTTTAATGAAGGCTGCTTAAGCATACCAGATGTGCGTGAAGATGTGTTTAGAAAGCCAGAGATTACCATCTCTTATTACGATGAAAACTGGGTGAAACATCAAGATACTTTTACAGGATTAGCTGCACGAGTAATTCAACATGAATACGATCATATTGAAGGGATTTTGTTTACCGATAAATTGTCTAGTTTGAAAAAGAGATTGATAAAGGGTAAACTTGCTAACATCAGTAAAGGAAAAATTAAAATAGACTACCGTATGCGCTTTCCTAAGCAAAAAATTGCGCGTTAAACTTGTGAAATAAAGGTAGAGATTAGATATTTGTTTTTTTAATTAACTAAAAATAGAATATGAGTTTAGATAAAGTGCTGTCTATTTCGGGAAAACCCGGTTTATATGAATTAAAAGCGCAAACGCGTGGTGGTTTTGTAGCGGAGTCTTTAGATACAGGAAAAAAACTTTCTGTAAGCGTACGCCACAATGTGAGTATGTTGAGTGAAATTGCTATTTATACCTATACCGAAGAAGTACCTTTAGGTGAAGTTTTTCAAAAAATAGCCGAAAAAGAAGATCATAAAGAAAGCAGTGTTAGTCATAAAGAATCCAAAGCGAAACTTGAGGCATACTTTCAAGAAATATTACCAGAATTTGACGAAGATCGTGTTTACACTAGCGATATTAAAAAGGTAATTCAATGGTACAATATTTTAATAAAAGCCGGTAAAACCGATTTTACCACAGAAAAAGAGGAAGAGACCGTATCTGAATAATAGTTATAGATACGGAATAGCCTAGTATAATAAAAGAGTCTTTAGCTGCAGCTAAAGACTCTTTTATTTTATAAATGGCATTTACTATTAAAGTTAAAACTAGTTTACTGCTGTATATTTATTAAATTCGCTTTTAGAGAGCAATAAGTCTTTATGGAACCAAAAGAAAAAATAAAACTACTCACTAAAGAGTTACACCAACACAATTACCGCTATTACGTTTTAGATAAACCGAGTATTAGCGATTATGACTTTGATATGAAGCTTAAAGAGCTAGAAGAGCTCGAGCGAAAACACCCAGAATGGGCTCTTGACAACTCGCCAACCCAACGCGTAGGAGGTCAAGTTACCAAAAATTTTAAAACCGTTAAACATGATTCGCGTATGTATTCGCTGGCTAATTCTTACTCCAAAGAAGAATTACTAGACTGGGAGAAGCGCGTTAAAAAACTTATTCCAGGAGAAATTAGTTATACCTGTGAACTCAAATATGATGGCGCATCGATAAACCTAACCTATCAAAACGGCCAGTTGCTGCGGGCAGTGACCCGTGGCGATGGAGAACAGGGAGATGAAGTTACGGCAAATGTTAAAACTATACGATCGGTTCCCCTGCAATTACAAGGCGATTTTCCGGCTCGATTTGATGTTCGTGCCGAAATTGTGCTTCCGTATGAAGGCTTTGCTAGGTTGAATGCAGAACGTGTTGCTGCAGGTGAAGAACCATATGCTAATCCGCGTAATACAGCATCGGGTAGTTTAAAATTGCAAGATAGCACCGAAGTGGCAAAAAGGCCGTTAGACTGTTTGGCTTATGCTGTTGTGGGACAAGATTTAAACCTTACTACACAATTTGAATCTTTAAAAAGTGCTAGAGAGTGGGGTTTTAAGGTGCCAGAAGAAGCACAACAAATGAATAGTATCGATGAGGTTTTACATTTTATAAATTACTGGGATGAGCACCGGCATGACTTACCATATGAAACAGATGGGGTAGTAATCAAGGTAAATAATTTGCAACATCAAGACGAATTAGGCTTTACAGCCAAAGCACCCCGGTGGGCTATAGCTTACAAATTCAAGGCAGAACAAGTCGAAACTAAATTAAATCAAATTACATATCAAGTAGGACGTACGGGAGCCATTACACCAGTGGCAAATTTAGAGCCTGTACAATTGGCCGGCACGGTGGTCAAGCGAGCTTCCTTACACAATGCCGATCAAATTGAGAAATTAGATGTTCGCGAACAAGATTATGTTTATGTAGAAAAAGGTGGAGAAATAATACCGAAAATTGTAGGGGTAAATTTCTCTAAAAGAGAAACTGATTCTCAGCCTACAAAATATATTACGAATTGTCCTGAATGCGATACTGTTTTAAAAAGAGAAGAGGGAGAGGCACTGCATTATTGTGTGAATGCAGCAGGATGTCCACCTCAAATCGTGGGTCGAATCCAGCATTTTATTTCTCGTAAAGCCATGGATATCGAAGGTTTAGGCGGAGAAACGGTAGCACTTTTGGTTCGAGAAGGTATAATAAAAAATTATGCCGATTTATACACCCTTCAAAAAGAGCAAATACTTCCATTAGAGCGAATGGCAGACAAATCTGCCGAAAATTTAATTCAAGGAATCCAAAAATCGAAAGCGGTTCCTTATCCTAGGGTGTTATTCGGATTAGGAATTCGGTTTGTAGGGGAGACAGTAGCCAAAACGCTTTGCAAAGCTTTCCCTAATATAGATGCCTTGCAAGAAGCAAGCCTTGAGGATTTACAGGCGGTAAATGAAATAGGAATTCGAATAGCCGAAAGTGTAACCGATTTTTTTGCTATAGAGCAAAATCGCGAACTTATTAAACGCTTAAAAGATTATGGTTTACAACTTGCAATTGAAGAAACTGACCTATCACCAACTTCTTCGGTTTTATCGGGTAAAAACTTTGTGATATCTGGTGTTTTTACACAGGTTTCGAGGAACGAACTTAAAAAGTTAATCGAAGATAATGGAGGAAAAGTAACGGGGTCAATCTCTGGAAATACAGATTTCTTAGTAGCTGGTGAAAATATGGGACCTAGTAAATTGGCTAAAGCCGAAAAACTGAACACTCAAATTATTGATGAATCAACTTTTCTAAATATGATCTGATTTATAAACCGCCAGTGCGAAACAAAGCGCTGGCGGTATAATTTAAACCAGTATGCTTGCCCCTTCGCTACTGATGTTTTTTTGGTCGTCTAAATAAAAATCTATTCTGCCTAAATTGATTCCTGCCCAACCTACTTGATTTACAAGCACATTTTTATCTTTGGCATTACGGACCACAGTAGGTTTATCTAAAAAAGTATGACTATGCCCACCAATAATCAAATCAATATTTTCGGTTCGTTTGGCAAGCTTTAAATCATCAATCTTACCCGATTTATATCGGTAACCCAAATGCGAAAGGCAAATTACTAAATCACATTGCTCTTCATTTTTTAATTGGTGGCTAAGGTCTTGAGCCACCATAATAGGATCATTGTACTGAGTTTCTCTATACATTTTTTTATTTACTAATCCTTCCAATTCAATACCTACGCCAAAAACACCAATTTTCACTCCATCTTTTATAAAAATTTCATAAGGTTTTATGTAGCCACCGTCAAGAATAGTATTGGAGAAATCATAGTTACTATTTATAAAACTAAATTTAGCATTTGGTATTTGCGCCAACAGGCCGTCTAGACCATTGTCAAAGTCGTGATTTCCCAATGTAGCAGCATCATAACCCATTTTGCTCATAAGCTTAAATTCAAGCTCTCCTCCATAAAAATTAAAATAAGGCGTGCCTTGAAACATATCGCCCGCATCTAATAAAAGTACATTAGGATTTTCTTTTCTAATTTTTTGAATTAAAGTATAGCGTTTAGCAACTCCACCAGCATTTGGATTTCTAGCGTTTTGTGGGCTAAAGGGTTCTATATGGCTATGCACATCATTGGTATGCAAGATGGTGATATGCTTCTTAAAAGAGGGTTTGAATCCTGTGCTTAAAACGCCTGCACCGGCGATACTTGTAAGAAATCCTGCCGCAGCCGTTTTTTGAATGAATGTTCTTCTTTTCATGACTTATTCTTGTATAAAACGTTGGTCGCGTAACGGATTAATGGTATCGTGTTTTTTAAAGTAATCTAAGAAAAGGTTTCTTAATTTGTAATCAATATAAGTGGCGGTTTCTTTCTTTTTAAAGAAATCCATGCGATCACCGCCTTCCATCAAATAATCGTTGGTGGCTATATAATACAAGCGATCATCTTCTAAATTTTTACCCTGAATCTTTTTAC
This sequence comes from Mesonia sediminis, assembly GCF_042684705.1. NCBI lineage: Bacteria > Pseudomonadati > Bacteroidota > Flavobacteriia > Flavobacteriales > Flavobacteriaceae > Mesonia > Mesonia sediminis. The sequence goes on along the minus strand of NZ_JBHULZ010000026.1, from coordinate 77,047 downwards.
TTTTTATAGATCCGTTTTTATCTAAAATGAGCTGCATTCCCGCTAAGGGGTGCGCGGTTTGATTTTGAGCTAAGTATTCAAACATAGCATGCAAGTGCTTACCTTTGATTCCTACAATTACCAACTCATTCTCAAAGGGCATTATATTAAAAGCGGTTTTTGTAGTAATATCGCCTTTACTGATGATAGAACGAATTCCACCGTGGTTTAATAGAACTGCATCAATCGATTTTTGTTCTCTTTCTTGAAAAATAGGGGTGGCCATCTCTAAAACTGCATCAGCTTCCATATTTCCTATAGCTGTATTCAATTCGCCATCATTTTTAGATAAAGTTTTAGGCGTAAAAGACAAAACGCTGTTCATTTCTTTGTCAATATGCTCTTTATAAGGTTGGATAAAGGCAGTAATTTTAGGGTCTTCTTCTATATCGGCTGCGACCGCAATTTGTTTAGCCTTTATATGGCTTACCGCCAAAGAAGTTTTTTCTTTACAACTCACTAGGCATAGTCCTGCGAGTAAGACAAGACCTGATTTTAAGTAATGCATAAAATGATTTTTTACAAAGGTAAATATAAGCTTGGCTTATTTGTTTTTTTCGTCACAAAAATAATTATTTTTGAGCGCTATGTAACAACTACTAAAATAGTCGGTCTATATAGTATGAATACAATTACTATGAAAAAAATAATCTTTCTTTTAAGCCTTTCATTTTTTATTTGGTCGTGCGGGGTTCAAAAAAACACTAAAGGCCAGCCTTTTTTTACAGAGGTTCATATAGATTTGGTTAATGTTGAAAACGACCGCGTTGAAGTAAAAATAGATCCCCAAGCTTTTAATCAAAACATCGTTAGTTATAATATTCCGCAAACGGTACCAGGTACCTATTCTGTAGATAATTACGGCCGATTATTATCTGGATTTAAAGCTTATGATTATAAAGGAAATTTACTTCCGGTTAAACCGATTGGAATGAACTCTTATGAAATTCAAAACGCGCAACAACTAGATTATATTACTTATACTGTAGATGATACTTATGATGCCGAGGATGAACTAGGAGTGTTTTCTCCATCGGGAACGAATATTGCTGATAATGAAAACTTCGTGCTAAACTTACACGGATTTGTAGGTTACTTTACGGATTTGAAAGAAACTCCTTATACGATTTCAATTTTACGCGATGCACATTTGAACGGAGGTACTTCACTTAAAAAGCTTTCTAGTCAGGCAGTTGGCGAAATGCAAATGAAAGACATTTATCAAGCTTCACGATATTTTGAAGTGATGGATAATCCTATTATGTACACCGATGTTAGCGCGGCTGAGTTTAATCTTGAGGGAGAAATGCAAGTACGTCTGTATGTGTACTCACCTAATAAAAAATATGATGCAAAAGACCTAAAGCCGAATCTTGAGAAAATTTTAAGGGCGCAAAAAAACTTTTTAGGTGAAATTGACAATACTGGCGAATACGTGATACTTCTCTATTTGTCTGATCTTGAGAAAACAGATGCGCAAGGTTTTGGAGCGCTAGAACATCATACTTCTACCATGGTAGTAATGCCAGAGGCTATGCCACTAGATTTTTTGAACAAAAGTATGACCGATGTAGTGGCACATGAATTCTTTCATATCATAACTCCTCTAAATATTCACTCTAAAGAAGTGCATTATTTTGATTACGCTAAGCCTAAAATGTCACAGCATCTATGGATGTATGAAGGGGTTACCGAATATTTTGCCAATCTTTTTCAAATCGATCAAAAATTAATTGATGAGTCTGCTTTTTATGAAAGAATTGCCGAGAAAATAGAAGCTGCAACCAATTACGATGACGAGATAGCTTTTACACATATGAGTCGGCATATACTTGAAGACCCACATGCTTCTAATTACTATAATGTGTACTTAAAAGGAGCACTAATTGGGATGAGCTTAGACATACGTTTGCGCGAATTAAGCGATGGTAAAATGGGCGTTTTAGATTTAATGAAAGCATTGAGTGCCAAGTATGGTAAAGACAAACCCTTTGAAGATGAAAAATTATTTCAAGTTATTACCGAATTAACCTATCCAGAAATTGGGGGTTTTCTAAATACTTACGTGGCGGGTAATACACCTATACCTTACAAAAAACTTCTAGCCAAAGTAGGGGTAGAGCAATCGGTAGATACTATTAAAACCGATTTTTTCTTAAATCAAGCAGATCCGTTTATAGATGCAAAACCAGATAGTAAAGAGATATTTGTACGTGAAGGTATTGCATTAAACTCTTTCCTGAAAAATGCTGGCTTGCAAGGCGGTGATATCATCAAATCTATAAATAGACAAAATTATAATCTAGATAATATTATGAACCTCATATTAACTAGTCGAAACTGGAAGGAGGGTGATAAAATTGAAATGCTGGTGGAGCGCGATGGGGCCTTACTTAATTTAAAAACAAAAGTGATAGCGCCTGTCTTGATAAAAAAAGAGTTAAAAAACATGGATCTGCCACTAGAAGACCCACGTGTTGAATTAAGAAATGCTTGGCTTTACGGTCAATAAGACAAAAACAATTGAGTTTAAAACAAAGAGCAATACAAAAAGAGGTCAATAAAAACCTGAGTCAAAAAAGGGTGCAAAAACCATCAGCTATAAATAGCATTGGGATTTTGTATGAAAAAGATCAAGTAAATATTGCAAACTTAAGGCAAAACTTGACAAAACAGTTTAAGCTTAACAATGACGCTATAAATTGTTTGTCCTTCGCAGAACAAATCAAAACCGAGAATGAGGGCGTTTTTACTAAAAAGTCGTTTTCTTTGTTAGGGAAGCTTCAGAAGCAATCTGCAGCACAGCCTTTTTTAGAAAAAAAGTATGATTTGTTAATCAATTACTTTAATCAAGATAGGCAAGAGTTATTGTTTGTCAGTAGTCGAGTGAAAACCACTTTACGGATTGGTTTTCGGTTAAATGAAAAACGTTTGAATGATTTAGAAGTTTTGGTTCCATTAGATGAACACGAGTTGTTTACACAGGAGTTAGTTAAATATTTAAAAATTATAAAATAACAATTATGCAAAAATTTGTAGGTACAGGAGTGGCTTTGGTAACACCATTTACACCCGAAAGCGAAGTCGATGAAATCGCCCTGCGCAAAATTGTGAGATTCCAAATAGAAAATGGAATTGACTACTTGGTGGTTTTAGGTACTACGGCAGAAAGCGCAACCTTAACCTCAGAAGAAAAAGAACGGGTCAAGCAAATTGTAATCGATGAAAATAACGGAGAACTACCCTTGGTCTTAGGGGTAGGAGGTAACAGTACCCAACAAGTGGTAGATCAATTGCAGAATGATAATCTTACAGGTTTTGATGCCTTGTTGTCGGTTTCTCCTTTTTATAATAAGCCTACCCAAGAAGGTATTTATCAGCATTTCAAACAAGTTGCACAAGCTACTAAAATGCCGATAATACTATATAATGTGCCGGGTAGAACCGCCAGTAATATGTTGCCGCACACAGTAGCACGACTGGCTTCTGATTTTGAAAATATAATCGGAATTAAAGAAGCGGCGGGCGATCTAGTGCAAGCAATGCAACTTATAGATAATTGTCCTAAAGATTTTTTAGTAATCTCGGGCGATGATATGATAACACTGCCTATGGTTCTAGCGGGAGGTGCGGGAGTTATTTCGGTAATTGGTGAAGGTTTTCCCGAAGATTTCTCACGAATGGTAGCCCTGGGTCTTGATCGTAAGGTCGATGAAGCCTATGAATTGCATTATAAATTAGCTCCAGCTATAGATATGATTTTTGAAGAAGGAAATCCTGCAGGGATTAAGGTTGTGTTTCAAAAATTAGGCTTATCTACGGCGGTGGTAAGGTTACCTCTGGTTGAAGCTTCGGCTAATTTAAAATATCGTATTCACGAATTTATGGATAGCCTAGCCAATGCTTAAAGCTGAAATGAAACAATTATTTTTTTACTATTCTAAAAAACAGTACTTTTGCAGGATGCAACAAATTTTAAAACATAATATTTATTATTTATTTTTACTAGTAAGTCTTATGGCTGGCCATACTTCTTGTAGTGAATACCAAAAGGCGTTAAAGAGCGATGAGGTAAAACAGAAGTATGAGGTGGCCATGCAACTTTATGAAGAAGGACTTGCTGAAAATAAAAAATCAAAACATAAAAAAGCCTTACGACTTATTGAACAGGTATTGCCTCAATATAGAGGGAAACCCCAGGGAGAACATATATCTTTTGTGCACGCCAATAGCTATTATATTTTAGGTGCTTACTTTGACTCGGCATATCAATTTGAGCGTTTTACTAAGTCTTATCCCAATAGTCAAAAATACGAGGAGGCTTTTTACAAAAGTGCATTGAGTTATTATAACGAATCGCCAAGGTATTCGCTTGATCAGACCGAAACCTTAAAGGCGATGAATAAATTTCAAGAATACATTAGTAAATTTCCCGATGGAGAGCATATTGGAGATGCTAATGAGAAATACGCAGCTCTACGTGAAAAGTTAGAGAAAAAAGCTTACGAAATCGCTAAATCTTATCATCACCGCGAGGACTATAAAGCGGCTATTGAAGCCTTTGATAATTTTATAGAAAATAATCCAGGTTCTAAATTTAGGGATGAAGCTTATTTTTATAAATTAGATGCTGCCTACATATTAGCAATCAACAGTTACGCCCAGTTGGTAGAAGAGCGTTTAATCGCGGCACAAACTTATTATGAAGATTACTTGAAATACTTCCCTCAGGGGGGATATGTAGAGCAAGCAAATACTATTGCAAAAGAGATAAAAGAGAGATTAAATAACAATTCAGAAAATAATTTAGGATAAACCTATGGATATTAAAAATTCTAAAGCGCCAGTAAGTACTACTACTATTGATAAAAACTTAGTAGATGCTCCTACAGATAACATTTATGAGGCTATTTCAATTGTGGCCAAGCGTGCTACACAAATCAATTCTGAGATAAAAAAGGAATTGATTGAGAAGTTAGATGAGTTTGCCACTTATAACGATAGTTTAGATGAAATCTTTGAGAACAAAGAGCAAATAGAGGTTTCTAAATTTTATGAGCGTTTACCTAAACCACACGCTTTAGCAGTGGAAGAGTGGTTAGAAGATAAGATCTACTTCAGAAATACAAAAGAAGACCAACAAGCCTAATCGATAAGATATGGCAGGCTTTTTACAGAACCAAAAAGTGGTATTAGGTATTACGGCAGGAATCGCCGCATACAAAATACCCTTTTTGGTTCGTTTGCTCATTAAAGAAGGCGCATCGGTTAAGGTGATTATGACGCCAAAAGCAAAAGAATTTGTTACACCCTTAACCTTGTCAACGCTTTCAAAACATGATGTGATTACCTCTTTTACCGATGAGGAAGATGAGGTTTGGAATAACCATGTTGATCTAGGCCTTTGGGCCGATTTTATGCTGGTGGCACCGGCTACGGCTAATACTTTGGCCAAAATGGCCCATGCTCAATCCGATAATTTTTTATTAGCTACTTATCTCTCTGCAAAATGTCCCGTGTTTATTGCTCCTGCAATGGATTTGGATATGTACAAACACCCGGGTACTCAAAATGCTTTAGATAAATTAAGCGCTTTCGGGAATTTAATTATTCCTGTAGGCAGTGGAGAACTAGCAAGCGGTTTAAGCGGTGAAGGCAGAATGGCAGAACCAGAGGATATTATTAATTATATTCTTGACTATCAGCGAAAGCAAAACCCTTGGACAGGAAAAAAGGTGTTGATAACCGCAGGGCCTACTTATGAAGCAATTGACCCGGTTCGGTTTATTGGGAATCACTCAAGCGGAAAAATGGGTTTCGCTCTTGCTAAAGAGGCGGCCAAGCTCGGCGCACAAGTGGTTTTGGTTAGCGGCCCTACCAATCAAAAAATTGACTTGCCTAATGTTAGCCTTATCCCGGTAACAAGCACCAAAGAAATGTATGATGCTGTTTTTAAGCACTATGAGCAAGTAGATTTGGCTATAGCTGCAGCGGCAGTATCAGACTATAGGCCTGTAAAAAAAGCCGATCAAAAAATTAAAAAAGCCGATCAATTTCTAGAAATCCAGCTAGAAAAGACAGAAGATATCTTAAAAGCGATGGGCGAAGCCAAAACCCGACAATTTCTAGTGGGTTTTGCACTTGAGACAGAAAATGAATTGATGAATGCCCGTGGGAAATTACAACGTAAGCACTTAGACGCAATTGTATTAAACTCATTAAACGACAAGGGGGCAGGGTTTAAGCAACCCACCAATAAAATTAGGATTATCGATACCCAACAAGTTTTAGATTATGAGTTAAAGACCAAAGATTTGGTAGCTAAAGATATACTTAATTATATTCAATCACGTTTAAATAACTAGCATCTAACTTTTATATTATGGCTTATTTAAAGCGTTTTATTTTATTGCTCATCATAGGGTTTAGCGTGAGCTTACAGGCTCAGGAATTAAATTGCAGTGTTACTTTAAACGCAGAGCAAACAGGAAAGACGCAATTAAGCATCTTTAAAACCTTGCAATCTTCGATAGAAGATTATATGAATAAAACGCAATTTACTAATCTAAATCTTAAGAAAGATAAACGTATAAATTGTGCTATATTTATTACGGTAAAAGAGTTTGAAGCCGATCAATTTAGAGCGACCATTCAAGTGCAATCTTCAAGACCAGTTTATGGCAGTACTTTTACTACTCCAGTGTTGAATTATAAAGATGATGATTTTAATTTTCAATATACAGAATTTGATCCGTTAAGGTTTGAGCCCAACAATTATTCAGGTAATTTAACGGCAAACCTCAATTTCTTTGCTTTTACCATAATTGGATTAGATGCCGATACATTTAAATTAAATGCAGGAGATGAATACCATCAACAAGCCAAGCAAGTTGTAAACATAGCTCAACAAGGAAGAACTACTGGTTGGTCTCCAGGAGATGGGGCTATGTCTAAGTACAGACTTAACGATGACTTGCTTTCTAATGCTTTTCAAGACTATCGTAAGGCGCTTTATGTTTATCATATAGAAGGCTTAGATAGTATGTATCAAGATGCAGAAAAAGGTAAAACAAAAGTGGCAGAAGCCATACAGCTCTTGCGTCAAGTGAGTGGAACAAGGCCCAACTCGGCACCCTTACGAATGTTTTTTGATGCTAAAGCCGATGAGATTACTTCTATTTATAGTGGCGGTCCAAGTATTCCGATGAATAATTTAATCGATAACCTCAAGAAAATTGCTCCTTTGTACAATAAAAAATGGGCGCAATTAAAATTGTAATTTCTGTTGCCTAAAATTGGTAGCATTAATTAAACTCTTTTATCTTTACATTGCGATAAAATCTTAAAGCCAATTCAATTTGCTAAGCAGTATTACCATTAAGAATTTTGCATTAATTGAAGATGTTCAATTAACATTAGACGAGCATTTTAATATTATAACAGGAGAGACGGGCGCAGGAAAATCTATTATTCTTGGTGCTTTAGCTTTGTTAATAGGTAAACGAGCCGATTTGTCTTCTATGCGCGATGCAACAAAGAAGTGCGTAATAGAAGGTATATTCAATATCCAAAACTATGACTTAAATTCTTTTTTTGAATCAGAAGAGCTTGACTATGAGCCGCAAACCATTATACGCAGAGAGATATTACCATCGGGTAAATCTAGAGCCTTTATCAATGACACTCCAGTGCGTTTGCAACAATTAGCTGGTTTAGGAGAACAATTAATAGATATACATTCGCAGCACCAAACCTTGGCCATTGGCAACACCAATTATCAATATGCTATTTTAGATGCGATAGCCGATAATTATTCTACTCTAAACGATTATAAATCAGCTGTAGCTGAACTAAAAAATCGGCAAATAGAATATGCACAATTAAAAGAAAAACAAGCCGAAGCTCAAAAAACCTATGAGTATAATTTATTCTTGTTAGAAGAGCTACAGGAAGCAAAAATAACCCCCCAAATTCAAGTTGAGCTAGAAGAACAGCAGAACGCACTAAGCAATATAGAGATGCTGCAAGAAAATTTAGGCTTTGCTAGTCATCAATTCAATCAAGAAGATACGGGAGTGTTGGCGCTTTTAAGGCAAATAAAACAAAAATTGGGGGCACTCAATGATTTTGGATCTAAATACGCAGAATTGAACGAGCGCTTAAAAAGCTGTTTGGTCGAGTTAGAAGATTTAAGTAGTGAAGTTGAAGATCAGCAAGAGAGCATTGAGCATAACCCAGAGGCGCTGGCTTTAGTGAACGATCAATTAGATAAAATTTATGCGCTGCAACGCAAGCATCAAACCGATAGTTTAGATGAGCTATTGCAAATTCAGCGAGAACTAGAGGATAAAGTACAACTTACCACCAATGCACAAGAAGCTGTAGCAAAATTAAAACTTGCGATTGAGCAACAGCAAAAAAAATGTGCAGAAAAAGCCCAAAAACTCTACAAAAACCGACTCAAGGTAATACCTAAATTTATTCAAGCAGTAAAAATTACCTTGGCCAATTTAGGTATGCCAGACACAAGGCTTGAGATTCAACTTAAGCCTACCGCTGATTTTAATACTTGGGGTCAAGACCAAATGCAATGGTTGTTTAGTGCCAACGCAGGTATGTCTTTAAATGAAATTAGTAAGGCAGCTTCTGGGGGTGAGCTTTCGCGGATTACCTTGGCGGTTAAAAGCATATTAGCAAAATACAAACAATTACCCACCCTTATTTTTGATGAAATAGATACCGGAATATCAGGAGATATTGCTAAAAAAATGGGAGAGGTCATGCGCCAGATGAGTCAAAAGCTACAAGTTGTGGCCATTACCCATCTACCTCAAGTGGCCGCCAAAGGGAGTAACCATTTAAAAGTGCAAAAAGAAACACAAGCAGGAAAAACCCAAACATTAATCAAGCATTTGGGACATCCAGAACGCATTGAGGAATTGGCCGAAATGCTTGGCGGAAATCGGGAGTCTAAATCGGCTATGGCACACGCAGAAGCCTTACTCGTAGATTCTGCTCAACAATAAGCAAAACGAATAACTAATTTGACATAAGATTTAATATATTTACAGCAATAAAATAAACAAACATGGCTTATAACTTACTTAAAGGAAAAAGAGGAATTATTTTTGGCGCTTTAGATGAAAACTCTATAGCCTGGAAAACTGCAGAACGAGTTTTTGAGGAAGGCGGTAAATTTGTCTTAACCAACGCACCCATAGCAATGCGTATGGGGAAAATTAAAGATTTAGCTGCAAAAACAGGTGCTGAAATTATTCCTGCCGACGCCACCAAGGTTGAAGATTTAGAAAACCTAGTTGAAAAAGCCACCGAGATTTTAGGAGGTAAGCTAGATTTTGTATTGCACTCTATAGGGATGTCTGTAAACGTAAGAAAAGGAAAGCATTATACAGATATGAACTATGATTTTACCACCAAAGGCTGGGATGTATCTGCAGTTTCATTTCATAAAACAATGCAGGTACTATACAAAAAAGAGGCTATGAACGATTGGGGAAGTATTGTGGCGCTTACCTATATGGCGGCTCAGCGAGTATTTCCAGATTACAACGATATGGCAGACAATAAGGCCTATTTAGAATCTATCGCAAGAAGTTTTGGTTATTTCTTTGGGGTAAATGCCAAGGTACGTGTTAACACCATTTCACAATCACCAACACCTACTACTGCGGGACAAGGGGTAAAAGGTTTTGATGGTTTTATCGCTTACGCGGATAAAATGTCGCCACTGGGTAATGCTACTGCAGATGAGTGTGCAGATTATACCTTAACCTTATTTTCAGATCTTACCCGAAAGGTTACACTACAGAATTTATTTCATGATGGAGGTTTTTCTAACATGGGTGTAAGCCAAGAAGTGATGGAAGCTTTTGAAAAGGGCTTAGAAAAATAAAAATTTAATTGTCTCAAATTAAGAACCGCCCATTGAGGCGGTTTTTTTTATCCTATAATTTTTCATTTAATCGGTTCATCTAAGAATTAATGGAATTTCTTTGTTTCTTTAACTAAATTGTAAGTATATTTAGACTTGGTTTAATCAAAATTATAACTTTTATGAAAAAAATTACCTTATTAGCTTTACTAACTATCTTGTTTAGTTGGCATGGCTATGCACAATTCGGATGTGGATCTGGTGTGGTCATTTCAGCTGGCTATACCGCATCTAACATTACAACTCCCGGTACGGGAGGCCCAGAAGCTTGGGTTACCGGCTCAACGCCCTCTAATAACTATTTAAATGATGATGTCTACCTATTTGAATATACCACAGGGGCCACGGCAGAGCAAATCACTATGACGATATTTACACGTAATGCTTGGAATGGTATAACCATTTATGATACCTGTAATGGTACAACCCTTTCGGGTGAATTGGATAAAGCTACAACTAGCTCAGGCAATGTTAGTAATACGGTAACAGCAGCAGTTGCCGCTAATTCTACCGTATATATTGCTGTGGGGCAATGGGGAACACCTAATGATTTAGATTTTGATGTTACCAGTTTTACTGTTCAATCTTGTGTAGCACCAACTGCTTTAGCAGCAAATAATATTACAACTACTTCGGCAGATCTAACTTGGACAGCTGTAGGTAGCGAAACAGCTTGGAATATTGAGCTGGTTACCGCAGGTACAACACCTACTGGTACACCTACCGCAACAGGAGTAAGCAATCCGTATACGGCGACCAACTTAAATTCTGGTACCGATTATGAATATTATGTTCAAGCGGTTTGTGGTTCAGATACAAGTTCATGGGAAGGTCCGTTTGCATTTAGCACATCTTGTGTGACTGCTAGTGTGCCTTATTTAGAAGATTTTAACGGAACTTCCTTTGCTCCAGACTGTTGGTCAGAAGCAGGTTCTGGAGACCCTACAACGGGTCCTAGTGGCTTGGGTTCAAGCTCTTGGCAATCAGATGAATACAGAAATGATACCGCTGCTTCAACCGCAGCTCAGATTAATCTTTTCTCAGATAATAAAGAAGAGTGGTTAATCTCTCCATTAATTGATTTAGGGCCAACCGGCGGTTACTCTTTAACTTATGATGTTGCCGAAACTGACTATGCTAACTCAGGGCTAAATGAAGATGGAGGAATGGCCACTACCGATGATGAGGTTCAAGTTCTAATAACTACAGATAATGGAGCTACTTGGACGAACCTAAAGACTTACGATGCCAACAATACTGCACCTAACGCAGGAATAAAAGAATATATTGATTTGGCGGCCTATACCGGTGTGGTTCAATTTGCTTTCTGGGCAAGTGAAGGTACGATCGATGATACAGCCGATTATGATTTTCATATAGATAATGTAGAAGTGGTTGTAACACCTAACTGTTTTGCACCTAATGCTTTAAGTGTTGCTAATATTACAGCTAATTCAGCAGAGCTTTCTTGGACTGCTGGTGGTAGTGAAACCGCTTGGAATATAGAAATTGTACCGGCAGGTACTGCGCCTACAGGAACGCCAACCGCTACAGGTGTTACCAACCCTTATACCGCTACCAACTTGACGCCAAATACAGGTTATCATGTATACGTGCAAGCAGATTGCGGCTCAGGAGCTTTGAGTACTTGGGTAGGACCACAAAATTTCACCACTCAATGCGCAGCTTTAATGGCTCCTTATACAGAGTCATTTGCATCGACAAGTATACCAGCTTGTTGGAGCCAAAGCGCAATTGCAGGAGACGGATGGTATTTTGATTCTAGTTTTACGTGGAATACTACTGGATGTTCAGCCACTCCAACAGATCATTCAGGTGCTAGTGGTAGCTATGCTTCTATTGACTTCTCTTCAACAGATACTGAAGTGGTATTAGAAATGCCTGTGATAGATGTAAGTGGTTTGACGGTTCCAGCATTAAAATTTTATACTTTTTTATGTACTACAGATTATAGTCCCGTAAATGAATTATATGTAGAAGCATTTGACGGTACCAATTGGAATCAAATCGGTTTAATTAATACCGGCAGTGCTGCTTGGGAAGAGCAAATCATTGGATTAGGTTCTGCGGTAGTAGGTAACTTGGTTACTTTACGTTTCCGTGCAGAATCTGGAGGCTCAACGTTGGATTACTATGGTGATTTAGCCTTAGATGATGTGAGTGTTGAAGAAGCGCCAGCTTGTTTATATCCTTCAACTTTAGATGCTAGTAACATAACGAATAGTACGGCAGATCTTTCTTGGGTTGCTGGAGGAACCGAAACAGCGTGGAATGTAGAAATAGTTACTACTGGTACAACACCAACAGGAACACCAACGGCAACTGCAGTTTCAAATCCGTATACGGCTACTAACCTTACATCAAATACAACTTATGATTATTACGTGCAAGCCAATTGTGGTACAGACGGAAATAGTAGTTGGGTAGGTCCATTTACTTTCACTACAGCATGTGATGCTTTTACGCTTCCAGTAGTTGAGAATTTTGATGCGGCCTCTTCAGGTTCATCTTCTAACCCTACTAATGCAGATTGCTGGTCTTTTATTGCATCAGGATTAGGTTATGGTTATGTGAGTACAGTAAGTGACAATTCTGCACCGCATTCATTCCGTATATTTAATTCTAGCGACACAACAGGAGATTATATTTTAGTAAGTCCAGAAATCACGGGCTTAGGTACAGGTAACAACCGTGTTGTATTTGGTATGGATTCATCATTAGGACAAGATTTAATTGTAGGAACAATGTCTGATGCATCTGATGCAACCACCTTTACTCCAATACAAACGGTTACAGATCCTGATGGTAATTATAACGTTTATACTGTTTATATACCTGCAGGAACCGATTCGTATTTAGCCTTTAAACATGGGCAAAATGGCAGTTCTGACAGTTACTATTTAGATGATATTACAATTGAAGTTAATCCTTCTTGTATAGCACCTGTTGATATTGTATTAAATTATGTTACCGATTCTGTGGCTGATTTAAGTTGGTCACAGCCAGCAGGAACAGCTAGTGGTTATAATGTAGAAGTAGTAACGGCTGGCACTGCACCAACGGGTGTGCCAACCGGAACGAGTGTTTCTACTAACTACTCGGCAACCAACCTAATGGATGATACTGCCTATGATATCTATGTTCAGGCCGATTGTGGTACAGATGGTACCAGTGTTTGGATAGGTCCATTTAATTTTACAACTAACTGTACTGCTGTTACCGCTCCTTGGTTAGATGATGTTGAAGCATTTACCCCTACCACTAGTTTTAATGGTGACTTATGCTGGCAAACGACTAGCACGAGTTCTTGGGATTGGAACATTGACGGATTAAATAGTACCCCATCTTCAGACACAGGTCCTGCAGGGGCTTTTAGTGGAAGTAATTATTTCTATACCGAGGCAACAAGTGGTAGCCAGGGAGATGTAACTGAGCTGATTACTCCTTTAGTAGACATTGGAAATAACATAGCCAGTTTAGAATTCTATTACTTTATGTATGGTGCCGATATGGGAGATCTTTATATTGATGTTTTTGATGGAACTGCGTGGGTAAATGGGGTAGACTCAATAATCGGCCAGCAACAAACTGCGGAAACCGACCCGTGGGCACTTAAAACTGTAGATTTATCAGCTTATTCAGGAGCCATCAAAGTAAGGTTTAGAGCTATTCGCGGTGTTGATTTTGAAAGTGATATCGCTATAGATGATATTGCTATAAATGTAACAGCACCTCCGTGTGCAGATCCTTCTGCGCTAATGGTAAGCAACTTGAGCGACACTACTGCTGATGTTTCTTGGACAGCAGGTGGTACAGAAACCGAATGGGAAATCGAGTACGGTGCAGCCGGATTCACTCAAGGTAGTGGAACCATTGTAAATGATAACGACGGTACTTTAGGTGAAACCTTAACAGGATTAACCGCAAGTACAGCTTATGACGTATATGTACGTGCCATTTGTAGCGTAGGAAATGAGAGCGCTTGGGTAGGACCAGTAAACTTTACTACTTTAGCTCCTCCCTGTTCAGATCCTTCAAACATAAGCGTAGCTAATATTACTAATACTACAGCTGATGTAACTTGGACAGAAAATGGTAGTGCGACTACTTGGGAGATTGAGTACGGTACTAGCGGTTTCACTCCAGGTACAGGTACAATTGTCTTAGATAATGATGGCACTTTAGGTGAAACCATAACAGGATTAACAAAAGACACGAATTATGATGTTTATGTTACCGCGTTATGCGCTGGAAATACAAGTAGCCAAGTAGGGCCAGTAAGCTTCAAAACAGATAATTTGGGTGTTTATGATAATGTTTTCCAGACATTTGAGTATTATCCAAACCCAACTCAATCTGTGTTGAACTTAAAAGCAGCCAATTCTATTCAAAATGCTACAATCTTTAATTTGATTGGTCAGCGTGTAATTGAGGTGAATCCGAATCAACTGAGTACAGAAATTAACTTAGGTGATTTACCAACAGGTGCCTACTTAATGCAAGTGAAAATTAACGAAAGTCTAAAAACTTTTAGAATAATTAAAGAGTAAGAACCTGATTTTTATCATATAAACCCCTTAAGGTGAAAACCTTAGGGGGTTTTTTTGTATATTTAACGAACAAAGAAACTTTTAAACTGAAAATTTGGTAAATATCTACTAGATCTAAAATTATAAGTAGCTTTGTTTTTAATTCTATTTTGTTTTTATAGAATTATATTTTGAAGAAACACCACTAATATGAAGAACCTCTATTTAACCTTCTTGTTTTTCGGGTTGCTCACACCCTTATTCAGTCAGATTAATGTGAGCCAAAATTTTGATTCAAGCTCTAATTATACCAACGGTTGGTATGATGATGGATCCTTCATTATATCCAGTACAGGGGCTTGTTCAGGAAATAGCGTCAGAGATAATTTATGGTACGACACGCCATCTTCAACCGGTAGTGTCCAAGGTAAATTATACTCTCCCGTGGTAATAGGTATTTCCAGCGGTACGCCTATGCAAGTTAGTTTTGATTACAAAATTGTAAATTATAGAGCTAATGGAGCGCCCAATACGGCTACACCTCCCGGTTGGGGAAATTTAAAAGTTGAATTCACAACCGATCAAGGACAAACTTGGAATCCCGTTATTACTATCGACGATACCAATCACGTGACCAGCGTTTCTTGCACAACAATTAACCAAACCATACCTGCGAACGAATTACCACACGGAGCAGATTTTCAACTGCGGTTCACTTCCAATTGGTTATCAGGAGACTTTTTCGTTTATTTAGATAATATTTCGGCTGTTCAAAATTACAACAGTCTTCCAGCTTGTGATGTGAATTTGATATCGCCTGCCCATGGTTCTGTTAATGCATCAAATAACGGTATTTTAGTATGGGATAATGCCACAGGTTCGCATTCTAATGAATTAAGCGTAGGTACCGCACCTGGCGCAAGTGATGTGCTAGCCCCAACACTTATACCAAATGGAGTAAACACCTATAATTTGGGCACCCTAGCTCAGAGTACTACCTACTACGTTCGAATCAATCCAATTAATGAAATTGGCATGCAAACCTGTAATGAATTTCAGTTTACTACTGATGGTCCACCATTAAACGACCCTTGTTCGGGAGCTTTTGTGGTAAATAGTTTTCCTTATAACATAACACAAGATGCTTCACAAGCAACAAATAACAATGGTTTTATTTCGGCTTGTGCACCAGGTATGAATGATGGGGTGTGGTATACCTTTGTAGGTGATGGAAATCAAATAACAATCGATGTTGAGGAATCGGGAAATTGGTCAGGTGCACTTGGGTTGTATACCGGTAATTGTACAAATCTGAACTGTATCGACTTTTCGGATGTGGGTAGTACAGAACAAATCGTATTCAGCAGTGTTGCTGGCACAACTTATTATATCAATATTGGAGGCAATTCAGGAACCAATGATTTGCCAGAAGGAGTTTTTGACCTGAGCATTACCTCAGAACCTTCTTGCCCTGCACCTTCTAATCTCAGCATTTCGGCTATTACAGACAACGCTAGCCAAATTAATTGGGTTGAAAATGGATCGGCTACCAGTTGGGAAATTCAATACGGCCCAGCTGGCTTCACATTGGGCAGTGGGTCTATACTAACAGATAACGATGCTACTCCTAACGAAATGATAACAGGTTTAACAGCTAACACTAGTTATGATGTATATGTGCGTGCCCTTTGTGGAACAAACGATGAAAGCGTATGGATTGGTCCAGTTAGCTTTCAAACCACCGACAGTTCTTGTTCTGCTCCCTCAAATATTATAATAACTAATGTAACTAAAAATTCTGCCGCCATAGATTGGCAAGAAAACGGTTCGGCCACGGCTTGGCAAGTTGTTTATGGTGTTCAAGGCTTCGATCCAACCCAAGATGGAATTTCAATCTTCGATAACGACGGTGCAAAAGGTTTAAGTGTTCAAGGTTTGCAACCCAATACAACTTATGATGTATATGTCTTTGCGGTATGCAGCAACGATTTGAGCGATTTATTTGGCCCTACTAGTTTTACTACACAAGTCTTAAGTGCCAAAGAAGAAACACTAGTCAATTTAGAAATATATCCTAATCCTGTGAAAGATATAGTTTTTATGAAATCTACTTATACCATAGATAAGGTGAAGTTATATAATTTAAGAGGTCAACTTATTTGGGAGAGGCCAATCCAAGCTTTAAAGGCAAAGGTAAATTTAGGACATTTAAAAGCGGGAGTGTATATGTTTCAAATCGAGATAAACGGAACCGCCCAAATTAAAAAATTGGTTATACAATAAGGCTTTAGATAAGATAACTCAAAATAATACTTAGCAATAAGCGCTAAAAACCCTACCTTTAAACTTTTATTGGTAGGGTTTTTACTTGAAATTGATTTTTATGGAAATAAAGTATTCATTTGTTATACCGGTGTATAACCGTCCCCAAGAAATAGAAGAACTCTTGCAATCCTTCCTTGCAATGAAAAAAACAGTTGGCTACGAGATTATTATCGTAGAGGATGGCTCTACCATAAGTAGTGAAGATGTGGTTTCAAAGTACAAAAACCAACTTAGCATACAATACTTTAAAAAAGAAAACTCGGGGCCTGGAGACAGTAGGAATTACGGCATGGCACGAGCTAGATCGCCTTATTTCATTATCTTAGACAGTGATGTGATACTGCCTTCTCATTATTTGCAAACGGTTGATAAGCAATTGACGTCTCATCCACTTGATTGTTTTGGGGGGCCAGATGCCGCACTAGCCACTTTTACTCCATTGCAAAAGGCCATAAACTATACTATGACTTCTATGTTAACTACTGGAGGTATTCGGGGTAAAAATAAATCCGTAAAGGCTTATGAGCCGCGCAGTTTTAATATGGGGTTATCTCAAGCAGCTTTTGAAAGTACAGGAGGCTTTGGCCGTATACACCCAGGAGAAGACCCAGATTTGGTACTGCGATTAAAAAAACAAGGTTTTAGCATTGGCTTTATAGAGAAGGCTTTTGTTTACCATAAAAGACGAATAAGTTGGTCTAAATTTTATACTCAAGTGAATAAATTCGGTAAGGTGCGCCCTATTCTCAATCAATGGCATCCCAAATCAAAAAATATAGCCTTTTGGTTTCCTAGTTTTTTTGTAGCAGCATCATTATTAAGTTTAATTTTGACACTAGTCGGTCTATATGTTCCAATACTGTTGTTGGGATTTTATTTGCTGATTTTATTTCTGCATGCGAGTTTTCTTGAAAAGAGTGTGCGCGTTGGGACTTATGTTTTATGTGCAGTATTTATACAGTTTTACGGATATGGTTTAGGGTTTATAAAAGCAAGCTTTCTTTTAAAAAACAAAAGTAAAACTCCAGAGCAACTTTTTCCTAATTTATTTTTTAACTCATGAGAGGATTTAGTTTTTCGAATAAAAGAAATAGTATATTAAACAAAAGCAACTTCAAAGCTTTTGCCATTTTCGCTTCATTTTCGTTTTGTACTTGGTTGCTTATTCAGTTTTCAAAAACCTATACTCAAGAATTTAAATTGAAAGTTATTTTTGAAAATTTCCCTAAAGATAAATTGGTTGATGAGCGAGAAAAAACAGTCGAAATTCGGGTGCAAACAACAGGTTTTAGGTTATTTTGGATTGGCTTTAAGAATCTTAGTCTGCGGCAAGATGCCTCTAATTTACCCGAAGAAAAAAACTACTTGCTCTACAATACAGGTTACTTTAAAAAGGAAATCGCCAAAGAACTCAGCCTGGACATTAGCAATGTGGAATTCCTTACTCCTAGCATAAAACTTCCTTTTTCGCTTAAAACCATTCGTGAATTACCAGTTAAACCGCAAATAAATATAAATTATGCCAGAGGTTACGGGGCTTACAATCCTTTGGTTGTTTTTCCTGAAAAAGTAAAAGTAAGTGGGCCCGACCATCTTTTGAAAGATATTGATTATATAAATACCCAAGAACTTAACCTAAAAAATTTAGATAAAACAACGCAAGGAAAAGTACAATTAGCAAAGCCACATGAAGAAGTAATACTTTACAAGGATGCTATAACTTACAAGGCTTTCGCCGAAAAATTTACAGAGGGTAGAGCAGAGGTTCCTATAGAAATTATTAACAAACCTCAAGAAGGAACGCTGAGTATTTTTCCAAAAAAAATAGAAGTGATCTATCAAGTGAGTTTGCGCAATTTTGATCAAGTAAATGCGCAAGACTTTCAGGTGATTTGTGATTATGCAAAAATTGGTGAAAACGATAATTTTATGATTGCCAAACTAAAGCAAAAACCAGAGCAAGTTACCCATGTACGCTTGAGTTTAAATAAAGTAAATTTTGTGATAAAAAAATGATTGTAGTAGGATTAACAGGTGGAATTGGTAGTGGTAAAACCACTGTAGCAAGATTTTTTCAAGAATTAGGGGTTCCGCTTTATATTGCCGATTTAAAAGCAAAGGAGCTTTTACACCGAGATGAACATTTACAAAAAGAAATCATAGCGCTGCTAGGAGAAGAGGCGTTCGTCAACGGCAAGTATAATACTGCTTATGTGAGTAGTTTAGTATTTGCAGACCCCAAACTTCTCACAAGATTAAATGCCATAATTCATCCTGCCGTCCATGCGGATTTTAAGCAATGGAAATCAAATCAAAAAACCGATTATATTATTTATGAAGCCGCCATTTTATTTGAGCAAAACAGGCAAGACCAAGTAGATTATACGATTTTGGTTACCGCACCACTCGAAGAGCGAATAAAACGCGTTATGCAACGAGACCAAACCAATCGGCAAGCAGTGCTTGATAGAATCAATAAACAATGGAGTGATGAGCGCAAAAAATTGTTGGCCGATTTGGTGATAGAAAATAAAGTCTTATCGGCTACCAAAGCTCGGGTGCAAGAAATTCATAAATACTTGCTAAGCCTAGTAAGTAAGTAGGCTTTTGCTAGTGTTAACATTTGGTTAAACCCTTAAAAAAGTAAATGTTAAAACCTTACTTTTGGAGACATGAAAAAGAAAGTTTTTGTCTTTTTGGTGTTGCTCATGAGCCTTTCGCTTATCGGAATAATCTTTGTTCAGGGGTATTGGATTAAAAATACGGTTGAAACAAATGAGGAGCAGTTTTCTTTTAATGCACGCCAAGTCTTGTTTCGCGTAGCCGATAGAATTGAACGTGAAGAAATAGACAAATACTACATTCAATACACACGGGTAGCCGACTCGACAAAACCTACCACCGCGAGGCTGAGCGAACTTTTTCAAATTAAACAAGACGAGCTTACCAACGAAACTTTTTTCTATACCAACAGTATCTTGCAAGAAGATTACAAATTATCTTCTTCTTTTTTAAGCGAAGAAAAAGATTCTATCGCTTTTAAAAAATTAGTAAATAGAAAAATTACGCGCCTAATTCATGACGATAAGCTTCGAGACAATCAAAATCTGAGTGCAGAGGAACGTTTTGAGAAAATATCAAGACTAGAGGATAATGAGAAATATTTATTGGTAGAGGCAATTAAGGAAAAAGCAGCCAACTTGCCTATCCACAAACGCGTAGATACCGAAAGGGTGAAAACATTAATTCAAAATGAGTTAGCGGCGCGCCGAATTCAATCTGGCTTCGAATTCGCTATTTATAGCAAAGACCTAGCAACAAAAGTTCGAACCGCCAACTTCGATCTTGATTCTCCTGCCACTTACGGTACACCATTGTTTAAAATGAATAATAATAGTTATCGGTTATACATCAATTTTACCGAAAAGAAAAAGGAAGTGCTTTCGTCTATTGCAGTAATGACTTTCTTGAGCATTGTGTTTACCTTGATTATTATAATCGCATATTACAGTGCAATTTCACAGCTGGTGAAGCAAAGGCAAATTTCACAAATCAAGACAGATTTTATAAACAATATGACGCATGAGTTCAAAACGCCAATTGCTACTATAAATTTAGCATTAGACTCTATAAGAAACCCAAAGATTGCGCAAAATCAAGATCGGGTAAACCGTTATTTAGGAATGATTCGTGAGGAGAATAAGCGTATGCATGCTCAAGTAGAGAATGTATTACGTATTTCTAAGTTGGAGAAAAATGAGCTCAACATAAAAAAAGAACGCCTTAAGCTTCATGATATTATTGAAGAAGCGATTACCCACGTTGAGTTGATAATTGAAGATCGCGGTGGATATATACAAACACATTTTGGTGCATTAAAATCAACGATACTAGCCAATGAGACACATTTTACCAATGTTGTAGTAAATATGCTAGATAATGCTATTAAGTATTCTACCGAACAACCAAGAATCGATGTGTACACCGAAAATGTAAAAAATTATATTGTTTTAAAAATAAGAGATCAAGGGCAAGGAATGAATCGTATTGTGCAAAAAAAGGTCTTTGAGAAATTTTTTAGAGCGCATACAGGCGATATTCATAACGTTAAAGGACACGGGCTTGGTCTTGCCTATGTCAAGAAAATAGTAGAAGACCATCACGGTACTGTCACTTTAACCAGTGAAAAGGGGAAGGGAAGTACTTTTATTATTAAATTACCTTTAATATCATAAAATATGGAAACTGAAAACAAAAAGATTTTATTAGTTGAAGATGACCCGAACTTCGGGATTGTTTTAAAAGATTATTTAGCGATGAATGACTATGAAGTTACACACGCTAAAAACGGAATGGAAGGCTTTGAAAAATTTAAGAAAGACGATTTTAATTTATGCATTCTAGATGTGATGATGCCTTACAAAGATGGTTTTACTTTAGCCAAAGAAATAAGAGAGAAAAATGAAGATATACCCATTATCTTTTTAACGGCAAAAGCTATGAAAGAGGATGTTTTAAAAGGGTATAAGGTTGGTGCCGATGATTATTTAAATAAACCTTTTGACAGCGAAGTGCTACTGATGAAAATTCAGGCTATTATGCAGCGTAAAGCTACTGACAGTGTAGCCGATAGCAAACAATTTGAATTTGAAATTGGTGATTTTCATTTAAATTCTAAATTACGTTTCTTAACTTTTAGAGAAGAAGAGCCACAAAAGCTTTCACCTAAAGAAAATGAACTACTTAGGTTATTGGCATTACATGAAAATGATTTAATGCCTAGAGAATTAGCGCTTACTAAAATTTGGAGAGACGACAATTACTTTACTTCTAGAAGTATGGATGTTTATATTGCAAAATTGCGTAAGTACCTTAAAAAGGATGAAAACGTTGAAATTTTAAATATTCACGGTGAAGGATTTAGACTTGTGATTAGAAATCAAGAAGAATAACAGCTCAAGATAAAAATTTCTAGTTTCCAAAAATTACTTGCCAAATGGGCAACTATTTGGCAAGTGTTTTTTGTTCTATATAGTGAATTATAGTTTTGCTATCTTGGGTATAATCAAACCACTTTATTTCGGGGTCTTTTTTAAACCAAGTCAGTTGCCTTTTGGCAAACCTCCTAGTGTTTTTTTTAATTTCGGCTATCGCAAAATCGAGAGTCCATTTTCCGTCAAAATAGGCAAACAACTCCTTGTAACCTACCGTATTTAAAGCGTTTAATTCACGGTTAGAATATAAGTTTCTTGCCTCTTCCAACAACCCCATTTCTAGCATCAAATCTACGCGTTTTTCGATACGCTCGTAAAGAATAGCACGATCGGCTTCTAAACCTATTTTTATATTTTTAAAATTTCTTTCCTTCTTGTTTTGGGTTCTGTAAAATGAAAAATTTTGTGGCGCGCCTAAACAAATCTCCAAGGCTCGAATAACGCGCTGCTTGTTTTGTAAGTCGGCTTTTGCGGCATACTCTGGGTCCAATTCTCTTAGTTCTTCAGCTAGTTTTTCTAAACCCTCTTCGGCATAACGCTGATTTAAATTTTCACGGATATGCGGGTCAATATCCGGAAATTGATCTAAGCCATCGGTGATGGCTTTTATATATAAGCCGCTACCACCTACCATTACTAATGGGTTTTTGTCTTGAAACAATTTATCTATTAGCGGAATGACCTCCTTCTCAAAATCACCAACAGAGAACTCCTGGTGTATGCTTTTATTCTGAATGTAATGGTGTTTTGCAGCCTTTAATTCGCTCAGACTCGGCACGGCTGTTCCAATATTCATTTCTTTATAAAATTGTCTAGAATCGGCCGAGATGATTTCGGTATTAAAGTGCTGGGCTACTTTTATTGCCAAAGCGGTTTTGCCTATAGCCGTTGGCCCTAAAATATGAATTAGATTATTCATTTTTTTTTCTTATTTCATTCCGTAAAGAATAGCCGCAACGATGGCAATATTTTGCCCGGTCTAAATGCGTTTTTTCGTTACAATTATAACAAGATAAAGAATTAAACGATTGGTCATTTCTGCTTCTAGCACTGTATTCTGCGCTTACTATACCCGTTGGTACCGCAATAATACCATAACCCAATATCATAATTAGAGATGCCAAAAATCTACCCATCGAAGTTATAGGGTGAATATCTCCAAATCCTACTGTAGTTAAGGTTACAATTGTCCAATAAACACCAACGGGAATACTCGTAAATCCGGCTTTTTCGCCCTCTATCATGTACATCAAAGTACCGGCGATGATTGAAAGGACTACCACGGCAAATAAAAATACAAAAATTTTGGCTCGGCTATTGCGCAAGGCGCCTAATAGTCGATTACCTTCGCCCATATAGCGCGAAATTTTAAGTACCCGAAAAACGCGCAAAAGCCTTAAGGCTCTAAAGGTAATGAGTGCTGAGCTTCCGGTAATAAAAAAGGATAGGTATAAGGGTATGGTCGATAGAAAATCAATGATACCATAAAAGCTGAAGATATAGCGTGAAGGTCGGCGAATACTTATAATTCTCAAAATATACTCTATGGTAAATAAAATAGTAATAATCCATTCGGCATATATTAAATACTCATAAACCCACGGCTCAAGACCGGGTACACTTTCGAGCATCACAAAAATTACGCTCAAAAAAATAAAAACCAATAGAACAACATCAAAAGCTTTACCAGCAGGGGTCTCTGCTTCGTAAATAATGTCGTGCAATTTTTCACGCCAGGTGATATCGGTATGCTTATTTTTGTTCAAAATACAAGTAGCCGGTTAAGCAGCCTAAATTATTAATAAAATAAGGGATTAAAAACTTTTTACCGATAGATTTTTTTTGCGGCGTAAATAACTTTGAATAATATGCCGAGTATCCCGGTTTTCTTGTGCATAGGTGAGGCGTTTTTTCAATAGTTTAATGTCTTCAAACTGATGATTGAGGGTAACAAATGCATAACCTAGATAAGTACCGTCTTCAATCAATAAAATACTTTTTTCATCGGGTTTTCTACCCCGATCTACAATAATCATATTTTGATTTTTGTAATTGTACTTTTCTTCCAGTTCCGCTATACGGGAGTTGTAACTATCAGGTGTTTCTTCGCCAATACATGCCCCGTTGCATTTTTTTATAGTATAGTTAAAACAGTTACCCGAAGTTTTATGCAAACCAGTAAACTTAGCACATAAACTATAATCTTCTGTCACCCGTTCTAAAAACGACTTGGCTTGTCGCAAACTGGTAAAGGTAGTAAGGGGCTGATCAGCCAATTTGGCTTCGGCGATTCGCATAGTTTTGTAACCCATTTCGTTTTCACGGATTTCAATAGCGTAATTGAATATATCTTTTTTTAAAGCTCGATTGTATTTAGGTTTTAGTTTTTTTATCGCTTCATTTTCTTTAATCAAAGCGAGTAACTCTGTGCCAGTGGTCTCAATACTAATGCGTTGCACTTCAATCTGCATTTTCTTAGCCTTGTGACTCGTATTGGTAAAATGCTGGTTTATACGTTTTCTTATGTTTTTGCTTTTACCCACATAAATAATATCTCCAGCCGTGTTATGCATATAATAAACGCCAACAGTAGCAGGCATTTCTTCGATTAATCGTATTAATTTTTTATCTAAACTATTCTTGGGTAAACTGCGTACCGCTTTTTTTACTATTTCTTTATTAGCATCTTTTTGTAAAAGCAGTTCAAACAATTTAACAGTTGCCAAAGCATCTCCGCTTGCCCTATGCCTATTGGTTATAGGGATTCCTAGACTTTTTACTAGCTTTCCTAAGCTATAGGAGGGTAAATCGGGTATAAGTTTTTTTGACAATTCAAGACTACATAAGGTGTTGCGTTCATAACTATAGCCTAAACGCTTGTATTCTAGCC
This sequence comes from Mesonia sediminis, assembly GCF_042684705.1. Taxonomy (NCBI): domain Bacteria; kingdom Pseudomonadati; phylum Bacteroidota; class Flavobacteriia; order Flavobacteriales; family Flavobacteriaceae; genus Mesonia; species Mesonia sediminis. The sequence goes on along the minus strand of NZ_JBHULZ010000026.1, from coordinate 52,297 downwards.
TTAATATACGGTAGTCGAATTTTGCATTGTGAGCTACCAGTACGCAATCTTCGGTAATTTCAATTATTCTTTTGGCTACTTCATAAAATTTAGGTGCCTGGCGTAGCATTTCATTGTTGATACCGGTAAGTCCTACTACAAAAGCTTGAATGGGACGTTCAGGATTTACTAAACTGATGAATTGATCAACGATTTGTTCTCCGTCATGCTTATAAATAGCAATCTCAGTAACGCCTTCTTCGTTGTATTTACCTCCGGTGGTTTCTATGTCTACAATGGCATACATGCTGTAAGGCGTTTTAATAGTTACGTGCACCGAATATGGCGCTTCCTATTCGCAGCATATTACTTTGATGTTCGAGTGCTATTTTATAATCTCCGCTCATTCCCATAGAAAGTATTTCTAATTCAGGATGTTGTAATTTTAATTGATTAAAGGCTTGAGATAAATATTCGAATTCTTTATGAATTTGCTGGGTATCTTCCGTAAAGGTTGCCATACCCATTAAACCTACAATTTTTACATTTTTCATTTGGGTATATACATCACCCGATAGAATTTCTTTCGCCGTAGCCAGATCCATTCCGTATTTGGTATCTTCCTCGGCAATTTTTATTTGAAGTAAACAATCGATAACACGTTCGTTTTTTTTGGCCTCTTTGTTGATTTCTTTCAGCAATTTCATTTTATGTACCCCGTGAATCAATTGCACATAGGGTGCCATGTATTTGACCTTGTTGGTTTGCACGTGACCAATCATATGCCATTGAATATCTGAAGGCAGATTGGCTTGCTTATCGGTCATTTCTTGAATTTTATTTTCACCAAACACTCGCTGCCCGGCCTCGTAGGCTTGTAAAATTTCTTGCTCGCTTTTGGTTTTAGAAACCGCCACAAGTTGCACGTGTTTTGGCAACTCGCTTAAAACTTGGTTTAAATTTGTCGAAATGTTACTCATAGTTTAATATTCATATATGGTGATACCGCTGCGTAATTTGGGTTCTATGTAGGTCGATTTAGGCGGCATGGTTAAACCTTCATTGGCGATTTGTTTCATTTCAGCAACCGATGCTGGCAGCATACCAAATCCTACTTTAAACTCTCCACGGTCTACTAGTCCTTTGACATACGCCATGCCTTTTTTACCATGGGCGTAGTCCAAACGTTTGTCTGAGCGTGCATCGCCAATACCCAAAATAGGATTTAAAACGGTTTTATATAAGACTTGCGCATCGAGATGAGATAATGCATTTTCGGTTTTATAGTTTAACTTTCGTAAGTGTAGACTATAAAAATCACCGTCAAGGTACATACTAAAAGAATGCTTTTCTTGAGGCTTATAATAGGTATTCTTGCGGTTTTCTATTTTAAAAAAATTATCTAACCGAATGAGAAACTCTTCTTTGCTTAAGCCATTTAAATCTTTTACCAGCCGATTAAATTCTAAAATTTTAAGGTTACTCTCTGGTATGATGTAACTCATAAAAAAATTATAAGGCTCTTTACCGGTATGCTCTTTATTGCTTTTTTTTAATTCTTCGCAAAGTTGATGAGCGCTGGCACTGCGGTGATGACCATCGGCAATATAAAGATGATCCATAGACTTAAAAATCTGAGTGATTTGTTGGCAGGTTTGAGCATCGTCAATCAACCACAAATAATGGGTGTCTCTGTAGGTGGTGGTAAATTCGTATTCTGGACGTATGCTTTTCGCATTATTGATGATCGCAGATAAATCTGAATTATCGGGGTGCGTTAACAAAACTGGCTCTGCATTAAAGCCAACAGTTTGCAAGTATTTTTTAAAATCTTCTTCGCGGTAAGCGATGGTTTCTTCGTGCCTTTTTATTAAATTACTTTTGTAACTATTAAGGCCCGTGGCGGCAACAATACCAGTAAAAACGTGACCGTCTGCATCTTTGCGTTCATAAATATAAAAACAAGGATGCTCATCTTTGATAAAAATATGGTCTTCTCGAAATTCTTGATAGCGATTGCGTACCAATTCATACCGATCTGGTCCCGATACCTCTTTGTGGTATTTATAACCCGGATTCACAATATGTAAAAATGAAAACGGATTGTTGTCTAGCCGAGCTTCCCTTTCGGCCTGTGTATAGTGATGGTAAGGTCGAGATGAAATTAAACCAACTTTGTCACGGGTGGGTCTCACAGCCCGAAAAGGAACAACTTCTGGCATAGTAATTTATTTGAATTGAGCAGCCACAACTTCGGCTTTTTTAGATTCGCTATAGTCGTAAAAACCTTCGCCCGATTTAACGCCTAGTTTTCCAGCTTGTACCATATTCACCAATAATGGGCAAGGAGCATATTTCGGATTTTTAAATCCGTCGTACATTACTTCTAAAATACTCAAACAAACGTCTAAACCAATAAAATCGGCTAATTGTAGTGGCCCCATAGGATGTGCCATACCCAATTTCATCACGGTGTCTATTTCTTTAACGCCGCCCACTTGATTATAAAGTGTTTCAATGGCTTCATTAAGCATAGGCATCAAGATACGATTGGCTACAAAACCAGGATAATCATTTACTTCTGTTGGTGTTTTTTTTAAGGCTACCGATAAATCCATTATTTTTTGAGTTACTTCCTGCGAAGTACTATAACCTTTAATAATTTCAACCAACTTCATAATGGGTACAGGATTCATAAAGTGCATCCCGATTACCTGCTCAGGTCGTCTAGTTACCGATGCAATTTTTGTAATTGAAATTGAACTGGTATTGGATGCCAAAATAGTTTCTTTAGCGCAAAACTCATCCAATTGCTTGAATATTTTTAATTTTAAGTCTTCGTTTTCGGTGGCAGCTTCAACCACTAAGTCAACTTGCTGCACTCCCTCTTTTAAATCGGTAAAAGTGGTGATATTGGCTAAAGTCTGATCTTTATCTTGCTCGCTAATTTTTTCCTTAGCAAGCATACGATCTAGATTTTTTGTAATGGTAGCCATTCCTCGATCTAAATTCTCTTGAGCTATATCAATTAAATGTACTTTGTAATTAAACTGAGCAAAAGTATGGGCAATTCCGTTACCCATTGTACCGGCTCCTATTACGGCAATATTCTTCATAATTCTAATTTTTATTTTTTTGAAAAACTATTTATTATTTGTTTGGCTACGCGTAAGGCACGTGCACCTTGTTCTAAAGTTACCTTCGGAGTGAGATCTTGGGTAATCGCCTCAGCAAAGGTTTCCAATTCTTCCAAAATAGCATTGTTTTCATCTACATCTGGATTGTCAAAATAGATTTGCTTTTTAACTCCTTCTGCGTTTTGCAAAATCATATCAAATTCTCCTGGTTGCTGGGGAGCATCTTTCATTCTAACTACCTCACATTTCTTTTCTAGAAAATCTACAGAGATATAAGCATCGCGTTGAAAGAAGCGCGCTTTGCGCATTTGCTTAAGTGAAATACGACTTGCGGTTAAATTGGCTACACAACCGTTTTCAAATTCTATACGGGCATTGCAAATATCTGGTGTTTCACTAATTACCGAAACACCACTAGCATTAATATTCTTTACAGGAGAGGGTACCACGCTCAAAACAGCATCGATATCGTGAATCATTAAATCTAAAACTACGGGAACATCGGTACCACGCGGATTAAATTCTGCCAATCGATGGGCTTCGATAAACATGGGTTGGTCAATTTTGTCTTGTACTGCTTTAAAGGCTGGATTAAACCGCTCTACGTGGCCTACCTGGCCCTTAACCTTATGTTCTGCTGCCAATGCTACCAATTCATCTGCTTCTTCAACAGTATGAGTAATTGGTTTTTCTATAAAGAAATGCTTGTTTAATAGCACTGCTTTTTTAGCAATATCATAATGTGAAAGGGTAGGGGTTACAATATCGATTACAGCCACATCCTGCAAAAGATCGTCAATCTCTTCATACAAAGTATACCCAAATTCATCGGCTACTTTTTGAGCATACTCCCGATTGCTATCGTAAAATCCTACAAGCTCATATTTTTTGGATTGGTTGAGTAAGCGCAAATGTATTTTACCTAGATGGCCTGCGCCTATAACTCCTATTTTTAGCATATATCGTGGTTTTGCACAAAAATACTATTTCTTTTAGAGAAGTGGCATCAATTTTTTTTAGATTTTCATCTCTTTCGTCAGTCGCGTCCATTGTTATTGGCTATTTTACCGATTTTAGCGTATTTTTAGTTATTTGGTTATAAATACCCTACGGCCTACGCGTATAAATGCGGTGTATTTCTTTGTGTAAATCAGCTGAAATTCCTTAAAAATTAGCTAATTTTAGCAAAAATTTCAAGGCGTTGAAAGATACATTCAGACATCAAGGTAAGCGACAACATTTGGTTGAAATTCTCAAAGAAAAAGGAATTGCAGACCAACGTGTATTAACGGCGATTGGCAAAATACCCCGTCATTTGTTTATGGATAGTAGTTTTGAAGATCACGCCTACCAAGATAAAGCTTTTCCTATTGCGGCAGATCAAACTATTTCGCAACCCTACACCGTAGCTTTTCAAACGGAGTTGTTAGCGGTGGAGCCTGGACATCAAGTTTTAGAAATTGGTACAGGAAGCGGCTATCAAACGGCTGTGCTTTGTGAACTGGGGGCAAGGGTTTATAGCATCGAACGCCAACAAGAATTATTTAAAAAGACTAAACTCTTTTTGCAAAAACTGGGCTACCGCCCGAAATACCTTAGTTTTGGCGACGGTTATAAAGGCCTACCGCTATATGCTCCTTTTGATCGGGCTATTGTAACAGCAGGAGCACCCTATGTTCCTAAGCCATTGTTGGCCCAATTAAAAATAGGAGGAAAATTGGTTATTCCCGTAGGCGATGACCCGCAAATTATGACGCTCTTTACCCGAAAATCGGCAACCGAGTTTGAGCGCGAAGAGTTTGGTGAATTCAGATTTGTACCGCTGTTAGAAGATAAAAATTAAAGCGAGAGTCCCACAAATACGCCAAAATCATTTTGATTACCTGATTGCAGGTTCTTTACAAAATCAAGGCGTAAAATTCTGTATTTACCCCAACCTAAATTGTCTAGGCCTAAGCCAACTTCTATAAAAGGGGTATGTTCTTGGGTGTACAAAGCTTTTCCAGTAGCAACTAAATTTAAATTTAGTGCTCTTATGCCCGGAATTTTCCCTAAAATCCAACCCTTGAAATTATGTTGTAAATGCACCTCGGCAAATGTATTGGTTGTGCTATGACTATACAAATCAAGTAAATAAAATCGGTCTAAACCTGGTTTTAAGCGTATTTGGGTAGGTGTGCTATCAAAATGTTGGTAATCGATAAAACTAGTTTTGTCTTTGCCGATAAAAAATCCGCCTCGAGCAAAATAAGAGAAAGTCCCCCTTTGATTCCAATTTAGGTTTTGATTAGTTCTTAAACTGATTTTAGAAAAATTATAGGTATCCAAATCAGTCGCCCAGCCTTGGTTATAATACAAGAAAAATCGAGGGTATTTAGAGGAGCTGACTGCATATTTACCATCGGGGTACAGGTAGTAAGACTGGTCAAAGTCAATCCGCAATCCTACTTCGTACTGCAGCATCTGGTGTGGGGTAAATAAAGCCGACGCTGGTCGATTGTTACTGTCAAGCGGATTGTTGGGCGTGTAAAATTGTGAGCTTGATTTAAAAAAGCCATGATGAGCTCTATTTTTAAGTACATCCCTTTTGTTGAAGCTTAAAGCGGAATAAAATCGGAGTCCGTTTGCCAATTCATTCGAATAGCTTATACGCGCAAATTGATTTGCATAGAGCTTGAGGTAATTTTTTTGGAAACCGATTAAAGCCAAATCGTATAAATGTAAAGGGGTACTCGACTTATTATTTATTTCTTTTGCTTCAGATCCAAGACTGATACTTAAAAACGGCTTGCTAAAGTTATTAAACTTTTGGGTGTAGGTGAAGCTACCTCGCCAAGTTTTATCAGAAAAGCCGTATTGCGGAGTGGCTGCAAAACTATAGAAAGTGTTTTTTTGGGGCTCGGTTTTTACAAAACGCAGCGGTAAGCTTAAATTGTAGCCTTGCACCATGTTAAAGTGCAAGTTTTTTAAGGGAGCCTCTATCTGCCAACGCTGGTTTTGATAGCTTTGCTTGTAGGTGTATCCACTTATTAAATTACTAACTTTAAAGCGATTATTTATAGCGTCGACAGAATCTTGGTAGCGTTTTCTGTTTTGTAGGTTAGCTAATTGTTGTTTTTTTAAATAATCCTGTTGTTCTTCATCGGTTAAGGGTATAGGACGTTGGCCTTGCCAAAACATACTGTCTTTGTCATTGGCTTTTGTGGCAAAAGCCAAAATTTCTCTTCCGAAGCTTGCTGAGGTAAACTGCGGATTAAAATCATAGTTCGTGTACACCGCAGAAAAACGACCATCGCCAGAGACACCTAAGATCGACCAGCTAAAATCTATGGTTTGTGTTTGCTTCACCCATCGCTGATCTAAGGCATTAAAACTGAAATTTTGTTTAAAGTGTATGGTTTCAATAGCTTCAAATTGTATCGCCTCACCGGTGGTCTGCAAATCAATTCCGTAAAGTTGCCAAGTATCATCTACAATATAAACAAATCCCGAAAACACACGTCCTTTAGGGTTTTTAGGCTGTACTTGTATTTTATAAATTAAGTGATTCTGTTCGTCATAAAATAGGTCGGCTAATTGATAGTCGTAGTGATTCAACGCATAGTCAGCTATGGGGGAGATCAAATTTTGCCGCAGATCAATATTGTTTTTATAAAAATTGAATTCGGCTTCTTGAGCGCTGTTAAAACTAAATCCGTTGTCATCGCCACTAAGTTTTGAGGCGATTATTTTTTCGTGGAAATTATCGGGAGCTTGGAATTTAATTTGAGATACGGTTTCAGATAAATAGGCAATACCGCTACCGGTAGAATCTAGCTTGGAGCGTAAATCAGATAAATCGTTACCCAAAATTTTTTCGGGAGCATTTTGAATTTTCCAGATTCCTTTAGAGTAGAAATTGGCCGTGTATGCCTTGGTTAGATTAAGGTTTTTTTCTCGGTTCGCAATGGCTTTTTTAATGAGAATAAGCCCTTTATTTTGCTGGTTGTTCAGCACTATTTGGTCAAGTGAGGTAGGCTCTTCTTCTAAGACAATAGTACCGCAATCATGCTGCGGGGCGTCTATAATAATTTTTCGTTTTAGTGTTTTATAACCCAAATACCGAAAAACTAAAGTTAAGCTGTCTGTATTTACAACGGGTAATTCAAAATAACCCGATTCGTTACTCACGCTACCTTGGTAGGAGTTTTCAATAAAGATGTTAACTTGCGCAAGCTCTTCTTGCTGGGTGTTGATTACCCGACCGGTAATTTGAGCCTGAGTCTGTAAACTACAAGCTAATAAAAAGATTAAACCAAAAAGCTTTTGGCGCATACCTAGGCATTATAAGATTTTTTAATTCGGTCTAATTTACGTTTATTCTCTCGGTCTTTTATGGTTTCACGCTTATCGTGCATTTTTTTACCTTTTGCCAAACCAATTTGCAATTTTGCTAAACCGCGCTCATTAATAAACAAGCGCAGGGGTATAATGGTTAAGCCAGTATTGCTCACCTCTTTATGTAGCTTTCTTAATTCTTTGCGCTGCAGTAACAATTTGCGTTCGCTTTTAGGGTTGTGGTTAAAATGCGAAGCGTGCGAATACTCTTCTATATGCATATTGATGACATACAACTCATTACGGTGAAATTCGCAAAAACTTTCGGCAATACTTGCTTTTCCTTGACGGATAGATTTTATTTCGGTTCCGGCTAAACTGATTCCAGCAATGTATTTATCTATGATTTCATACTGAAATCGCGCCTTTCTATTCTGTATGTTGATGTTGTTTTTACTCATAGTGCTAAAATAAGGTGCTTTTTTAAACTAAGCTGCTTTTTTAAACAAATTTTACCGTTCTAGATGTTGCTGTTTTTCTTTATAATTCACTTAATTTGTTAAAAATAATATAGCTTTACAGCTTAACCAAATAAAACACCTCATGAGACTTACTATTTTAGCGCTTGCCATAGTGCTAGGCCTGACCAGTTGTCAACAATCTATTGAATATAAACCTTTAGAATCAGCCAATGCGGCTAACCGAGAAAAAGCCAATACTATCATTCAACAAACCTTCGCTAAAACAGGGGTAGCTTTGCAGGAATCGGCTGTGATTAAATTTAAACACCAAGGCGAACATTATATGGCGCTGCGCAATTGTGGTATGTTTATGTACCGAAAGCAAAATACTACTGGTAAAGATGCAATTGAAGATGTACTGGATAATCAAGGTTTTGAACGTAAAATAAACAAACATTTAGAAGAATTAACTAGCAATCAGCTTCAAGAAGCTAAGGCGGCATTACAGCAAAGCGTAAATTGGGTGCAATTTCCTTTCGGATATCAAGAGCAAAGTTTTTACCTAATAGGAGAATTACAAACCGATGAAGCTAACTACCATAAAATAGCCATTGAAAATGAGGGGGAGCCTAAGGAAATTTGGTGGGTAAATACCAAAGATCACTTGGTATATTTTGTTGCCCGAGCTAACGGAGATGAATCGGCGCGTTTGCTTAAAATCGACCCTAGTTTTACGCAAGAAGGTGTCCACCTTAATCAGGTTTTCGCTTATACTATACCTAATGCTGTTCCTTTGCATTATGCTGCCGATGAATTTGTTCAAGCTAGCCAAGAATGGAAATTAACCGATAGTTTAAAATTTGAGCAAGCCAGTGTATTATTAACACCTTCTAACTGCGAATAATCGTTTAATGCTTTTTAATTTCAAACCATAATACTTGGTTTATTTGTTCGTCGAAACTATTAAAATTATTGTCCGCTATTAGCAATAAGGTGGGGTTGCCGTTGGGCGATGTGGGACCAAAACACATGCCTTCAAGATTGTCTAACCGTTTAGAAGCTAATGATTTTCTTATCTTCTTTAGATCTAGAATCAGTTTTTTATGTGTTTTGGCTTCTCGGTTCAATTGTTTTAGGTTTTGGTCTGAGTTTAAATCCGTAAACTTATATTCAAAAAGAATTGCGCGATTAGCCTTATTACCACGGCCGGCAGAATAGGCGCGTTCAAGCATAATATAACGGCTTTCGTCAAAGGCCAGCATAGCGGTTAGCCCATTAATAGCAAAAGGTTTTAGCGGCCATGTGCGTATGCGCTCTAGCGGATAAAAATATTCTTTTTGGTAATTCTCGGCCGCTAAATCATAGCGCAAAACACTTACCAGGGCAGGAGTGTCGTAAAGCTTCGGTTTTCCCCAGGGGCTGGCTGGTAATTCTAAGGCTGCAAAAAACTGGGATTGGTCGGGGGTAAAGCACAAACTTTCCCAAACGCCATTATGATGTGCTTGGTTGCCTTTATTTACATCGATATAATCGGGTAGGGAATAGGTTTTTTGTATTTTTCCTTGCTCGTCAATTTGATAGATACCCGATTGTTTTTTGTTTTGGATAGAACCCTCACTCGAAACGAGAAATCCAAGTTGATTGGGATGTGCTAATACCGATTCTAAATCAAACCACAGGTCTGTATTATCGGTATTTATCTTTATCGCTTCTATAAAGTTAATTTGTTTAATTTTATCGGCATCAAATTCGATTGTCGTTTTATAAATACGCGGATTGCTAGGTACATCAACTACCCAGTAAAAGTATCCGTCACGATAGTCTATACCCGATAATCCGCCAATTGGCTCAGCATTAAATTTTGCGTCTTTAGCGATGATGTACTCATCTAATAACTCAAGTTCTATTTTGCTTCGCGGATAGGATTTTAGACTAGAGCAGCTATTGAGGTAAATCATTGCCACAACGACTAAGCAAATTCTATAAAAAGTCTTAAATAACATAGTATTAGGATAAAGATAAGATTTCATTAATAACTTAAAACTGCAAATAACTGTACTTTTAAATAAATTAAAAAACTTAAATATTATGAACGAGCAAGAATTAGAAGGAAAGTGGAAACAAGTAAAAGGAAAATTCAAACAAAAATATGGTGAAATTACCGATGAAGATACCACATATTCTGAAGGTAAATTTGATGAGATGTTAGGTAAACTAGAGGAAAAAACAGGAAAAACCAAAGCAGAACTTAAAGAAGAAATCAATAAATTATAGATTGAGCTAGGAGCGTTTAAACGAAATAAAAAAGGTAGCATTTAAAATGCTACCTTTTTTAATGCTTATATTTTTTGTATTAGTTGATTTCAACCAATTCTACATCAAAAATTAATATAGAATTAGGAGGAATGGGGCCTATACCACGCTCACCGTACCCTAAGTAAGGTGGAATCATTAATTTAGCTTGATCGCCTTCGTTCAAAAGCATAATCCCTTCGTCCCAACCAGGAATAACTTTACCTGTTCCTACTGGAAATTCGATAGGCTGATTACGGTCGTACGAAGAATCAAATTTGGTGCCGTCTGTTAGCATTCCGGTATAGTGAACTTTTACCATTTGACCCGCCTTTGGTTTTTTGGTACCATTTCCTTTTTTAATGATTTTATACCATAATCCGCTATCGGTTTTTTCATAACCATCGGCCATACTATTCAACTCCTCATCGATTTTCTTTTTCATTTCGGCCTTACGCTCTTCAGCTTTAGCGGCTTCAATTTTTTGTTGCTCGATTACGTCTTTCATAGCGCTATCAAATTTTTCTACAGCATCAAAAGACTTGGCAGCTTTTCCTTTTCTTATGATATTAACTTCTTGAATAATCACAGGATTTACTGGCTTATCTCCTGGCTTAGTGGTCTCTACTTTTCCTATGCTATCAACCACTTCTTGCCCCAATACAATCTCTCCAAAAACACTGTGTCGGTTATCTAAATGTGGGGTTTCTTTTAAGGTAATAAAAAACTGACTTCCATTGGTGCCAGGTCCGGCGTTAGCCATAGAGAGTATACCTTTTTTACTGTGCTTTAAAGATTCGTCGAACTCATCGGGAAACTTATAACCTGGTCCGCCAGCTCCGGTACCTTCGGGATCACCGCCTTGAATCATAAAGTTATCAATAATACGATGAAATTTTAACCCATTGTAGAACTTCTTGTTGGCATAACTAGTGTCTACCTGTGGGTGCGTACCTTCGGCCAAAGCCACAAAATTAGCCACGGTAAGTGGTGTCTTTTCAAAATGCAGCTGACTTACAAAAGTTCCTTTGTTGGTAACAAATTCGGCATAAAGCCCATCGTTTAAGTCGGGATATTTCTCATTGCAAGCATACAGGCTTAGCGCTACAAATAAGCATAAAAATGCACTTTTTAATTTCATAAATTTAGTCATTTAATTGTTTTTCTTTATTTAATTCAATTGAGTTTAAGGTTATGGTAGACCGAATAGGGAGATTTCTTCCTATTTTCTGGTTATCACCATAATAGCCAAAAGCCTTATGTGAAGGAAAATAAAAAGTAAGGGTCTCGCCAGGTTTCATCATTTTTAAAGCTTGGCGTAAGCCAATAAAAACGCTTTCTTGGTCTATGGCATACTCGCGTGTGCCTAATTCTTCTCTAGTATATATGGGCTGCCCTATTAAGGTGCTAATGTCATAATCAAAGTTTACCAAATCGCCAAATTGAGGAGTGAGGGTGTCTTTACCGATTTTGGTATCGTAGCGGTACCAGAAACCGTTGGGCGAAGCGTGGTAGGTATTGATTGTATCCTGCTTAATAATCGAATCGATTAAAGCTTCTTCGTAGGCTACTAATTTTTTGTTGCGCGCAACCGATTCCCGAATAAAAGAACCGGATTGTTGACTCACTGGACGTCTAGCTTCTGGAGTTTTGCAACTAAAAAGCAATAATCCTATGCAAAAAGACTGTAAAAAAATACGGTATATATTATTCATGGGTTAGTTGGGGTAACAATTGTTCAAACTTTTCTAAGGTTGCGCTAAGTGATAAATCACTTTTTCCTCCGGCTGCATTGATGTGTCCACCACCTTGAAAATGTTTTCTTGCAATTTGGTTAACGTCAAAATCTCCTTTAGAACGCAAAGAGATTTTTACGATGTTTTCTTCTTTGTTTTCAATGAAAATAGCAGCAAATATGATTCCTTTAATCGCCAGGCCATAATTTACAAAACCTTCTGTATCTCCCTTTTTAAAATTGTTTTGGTCTAACTCTTCCTGAGACAGGCTTATATAAGCCGTTTTGTAGGCCGGTAAGATTTTCATATTGCTTAAGGCTACTCCCAGTAATTGCATACGGTTGCTACTGCTACTGTCATAAATGGCATTGTGTATGGCCGTATTATTCGCACCAGCATCAATCAGTCGTGCTATAATTTTATGGGTTCGGCTACTGGTTGAAGAAAAACGAAAAGAGCCTGTATCGGTCATAATGCCCGTATACAAACAAGTAGCCATATCTTCGGTAATCAAATGCGTATCGCCTAAAAATTCCAAGAAATTGAAAACCATCTCACAAGTAGAGGAGCAGTTTACATCAGAATAGGTAAAACGGGCGTAATCTGCCGGTGCTTGGTGATGATCAATCATCACAAAAGTAGTTTCTAAACCAGCTAAGACCTGCTGCATAGCCTCACCCGTCCGACTAAAATCGTTAAAATCTAAAGTAAACACCATAGAGGACTCTTGTAGACATTGAGTAGCTTTTTGCTTTTGCTCGCAAAAGAAAATAATCTCTTCTTGATGCGGTAACCAGCTCAAGAATTCGGGGTAGGGGTTAGGTGCGATTAAATGCACGCTGTGCCCTAGCTGTTCTAAATATAATTTCAAGGCTAGTGTAGACCCTAAGGCATCTCCGTCTGGATTCCTGTGCGGAATGATGCTAATGCTTTGGGGTTGAGCCAAAAGCGATTTTATTTCACTGATTTGTTCTGCTGTCATAGGGGATAAAGATACAATTTCTGTAGATTTAGAAAACCTAAGTTTTGTATTTTCTTTTAAAGCCTAGACTTGTGCTAAGAAGAGGTTGTTTTTCATGCCTAATTCTATAAGTAAGTTCTGCGTGTGCTCGGCTACTCTAATCAAATCCGCTTTAAAGCTATACTAAACAATAAAGCTTTTAACTAAAGGCTATGGGTTTTTGTGACTTGTTCAAAATTGTAATGAGGTGAATTTTTTCTCTTTATGGAAAGGTTGTCGTTCAATTTTATTGCGTTCTGCCTTTATTTTATTGCTGAAATCAAATCGGTTTAACCGAAAAGGAAATGCTTAAAATTTATTAGCTAGCTTCAAGTAAATTGGAAATGGATCTAAAAATTTAGGCAATCCATTTTTTTTGAATCGCTCGTTGGGCGATATAAATACAAAATACGCCAATGACCAAAACCATTACAGGCATAATTGCGGCACCCGGACCGTAAACCTCGGTAGCTTTAGCAATGAAAAGGCTGTGAGTCATCTGTACCACGATACCCACCAAAGATAAAATGAACAGCGTTTTAGCCCATTTATTTTTTAAAAGCAGTAATAAACTACCTAAAAATCCGCCACCAACTGCCATGGCGAAGGCAATTAGTGCCCAAGTGGGATAATTAGCGTACAATGCTTGTTGATCTTCGGGGAGTAGCGCAACCTCCTCTGTACCCATACTTATTTGATTGATAAATGCGAGTACTCCCATCAAATTCCATACTAATAGAAATACGGCCAAGGCTATAAACCATTTAGGGGCTTTTTGTTTGGTGGTGCTTGGGTTCATAAGTTTGGTTTTTAAGTTGAAAGTTTTTTTTTATTCGCTTTTGCGGAAGTAAGGTTCACCTGCGCATCTTTAACAAAGTTAATTCTTTTTTAATTATAATCCATTTAAGGCCGCCGAGGCATTCAATATTAAGTGCTACTCGTAAGTTTTTCGGCCAACTCAGCTTATTCTTTCACCTACTCGAAAAATTTTCTGATAAACTCGTACAATTTGTAGGCAAACCCGTAGCTTTTGTCGCTGCATTATGGGTATTAAGGGCTATCTTGCTCTATGTTTTTATAGACCTTTAAGAGGAATTAAAGCGATGAAAAAACTGACCATTATCCTTAAAAAATCAGATGACAACCGGTATGAACCATTTTAACCCAGTAAGCTATGCCTATCAATCCTAATTCGCTCATCTTGTCAACTTTTCTCTGCCTTGAGCTAAGCTCAATTCTTATTGCCATGAACCTGATGGAATTAATCAATTTTTTGAAACAACATTACGTTTTAAGCCTAGCTTTTATTCGTCTGCAGACTTGTATCGATGGTTTTATGCACAATGCGTTTGGCCCAAAGACGCATAATAGCAGTCCGCAAAAGCATGCTTTAATTTTACTTATGCAATGGGAAATCAAGTTCTCTTTTTTATTTAATAGAAAACATAAGCGATTTGGTAGTTTGATAAGAGGGAGCCAGTTGACTCTATACCCCATCTTAAACCCCACAATTTCAAATTATTTTTATTTTTCAAAACTACCCGTTCTAAAAAGCGACTGAAGCTAGTTAATTTTCTTATTGGTTTGGCTTAAGCCTCTCGTTTAGCGAGAGGCTTTTTTGGCTTCAAAAAGCCGAAAATCATGCCCATGATTTAGAAAAACCATGCCTATGTTTCATGAAAATCATGCCTATGATTCATGAAAAACATGCTGAACTTTTTAAAAATCATGCTGATCATTTGCATGCGCCATAGGCATGAAATTTAAAAACGCTAAAACGCAAGAAAAAGGTACTTTTTACTCAAAAAACACACTTTTTTGACTCATAAATACCTCAAAATAAGTCCCAAAATCGCAGTTTTCCGCTCAAAAAGCGAGTAAAACGCTAGGAAAAGTAAGATTAAACCTCGTTTAAATCTGATTAAAAGTATGATTGTGCCACTGTGTATAGTGCTTTAGCGTGGTTTTATGGTTCATTAAAAGCATTTTTAGCAAAGAAAACAAGGTAAGTTAAAGTTATGCTAGTTCGTTACTCCTTCGATGTTTCTTCGGTAATCCCTCGAAATATAAGGATTTATCGCATAAGTACCGAAGGAGTATCGAATTAGCTTCGAACCAGCATAGTATTATCTCCAGTGAACGTATACGATTGCTCCGCCTTGAACGGGCGGTAATTATGGGGTTAAGCGCGTAGAAAAATAATTTTGGTTTGTTGGTGGGGGGGAAAGGGGGTGTTCAAAAGCAAAGGAGAAATTGGTTTGGGAGTAGGGTTACATTAAATAAGAAGCTAATATAATGGGTTTTAGCCGTAGCGCTTTGAAATACAATCTGTTTAGACAAATTAAATTTAAATTAGATTATCGAAACTTTTGAATTGGGGGTTTGTATTGTTTGTTGTCTGCTGAGGCTCGAATCTTTGGGTTTATGCAATTGTTTATTTTCTTAAAGGTTGTATCAAAAGATAAACATCTGAATTAAGAATAAAACATATAAATAGAATATAGGAGTATCAATGTTCATCTTTGGTTAAACATTCACTTTTACATTCATTAACTCAGTCAAGGTCACAGCAAAGGGAATTCCGGCGGCTATTATTTTGTTTGGTTCTTTGTTTATTATGTCTTTGTAGGCTTTTAGATCCTTAAATTTAAATTCACTATTTCCAAAATCTAACGACTCTTTATTTTCTATTTCTATTACAAGGTAGTAATCCTTCAAACGTTTAGTTTTATAACCCTTTAGTTTTTTACCTTCAATAACTTTTGGACCTTCACTTTTTATTTCAAAAAACAAATTTGCATTTTCCTTGCCAGGTACTCTCAACAACAAATATTTTGCACTTACCACTTTGTTGTTTAATACTAAAGACCCCTTGTCATTATTCATTCGGAAATTATATATACCTTCTTTTTTATACCACGATATATTTGCTGTATCACTACAGTAGCCAACCAGCACATAAGTGTCATCTGGTATCAAACCTCTGTTTGCACCATAGGTCTCGGGTAAAATTTCGTTTATTTTGTTATTTTTGCTAGGTTCATTTTTATAAACATCATAGGTCCTGAATGCAATTTTTTCACGTTGTGAGGCTCTATTAACGAAGTGGTCAATTACTTCTAAAATGAAAGCCTTAAGTTCACCAATGCCACTATCGTTTTTGGATGGACGAACTGGGAATGCACCTAATCCTGGTATAATCTCGTGAAACCCTTTTCGATTTAAAGATTTATTACCGGGATATAAAACGTAGGCTCCTCCCGTTCTTCTAATGGCATCTTTGTAGGCATGCATTTTTAGTAAATCAGCATTTTTGTAAATACCCTTCTTATTTGCAGTTTTTTCTTTATTTAAATCTATTGTAGTACTTTGTTCTATAATATCAGTTAAATTAGTTATTTTATATTTCGCATCAAAGTGAACATGCACAATCAATTCCTGCCTTTCAGCTTCGTTTTCTGTAATTCCGAAAGGCCAAAAAGAAAGGGTGTAATCTGGCCTTAATGTCGTCGTCCAACTACCTGAATCAGGATAATTTTTCTTACCACTAAATTGTCGATTATAGTTAAATTGAATGTTTAATTTTCTGGTATCTGTTTCAAAAACACCTTTCAAGGCGGTAAATTTACCTTGCTTAATTTGAAGGTTTAGTCCATCTTTTGTAGGCTTAATAAGTTCTGAAATGTCTTTTGCGTCTATTTCGAAGAGCTCTTGAAATAGGTCTAAAAGTTTAAAGAAAAGCCAATATTCATAAAGTATAGCAATGTCTTTTTTACCTGCACCATACACATCTTCACCCCCTCGCCAAATTAATTTAGCAGCTAATTCAAACATTAGCCAAGTTCTCAAAACCTCTCTGTAACCCTCTTTTCTCTGTAAAATGGGGCTATTCAATTTTAAAGTACTTGGTCTGGAAATAGCACTAAAAACAGAATGATGCAATTGAGACTCTAGCTCACTGATTAATAGTTTTGACTCGAAATAGAGCTTAGATTCTGGAGCAGCAGCCTTATGGATGTCAGCACAGAACTTGAGGAATGTTTCTAAAGCATGTTTTATAAAACGATTTTCGTGCGTATCTACAGAATCGGTTTTACGAACACTAGTTATTCTTTCTGGAAGTGTTTTTAAACCATAACTTTCCAAATAATGACCGCTGGGTAGATTTGTCCTTTTCCCTCCTTTAACTAATTCTTTTATGTTGGAATTTGTAAATCTTCTTACACTTCTAACATCTTTTTCTTCCTGTGTTTCAGACCATTTGGTTACTGGCGCTGTAACTATTCTATGAATAGCATCCTTAAACTCTGAAGAGTTGATTATGGATTTAATAAAGGCAAATTTTTGATATAAGGTTTGACTGTCTTTTGAATAGTCCACATCAAAATGATGAGATACTGGCGAATTAGATTGTAATAGTAAATCGGTACATTTCTCAGTAATCAGTTCAAGCATGTCTCTGTAATCCTCTCGATAGTTGGACTTAATTGATTGAACTTCTAAATAAATTGAGTAGCACTTTTCCTGACTCTCCTTTTTAAGTAAAGGAATCTCTAATGTTCCTACGAATATATTTGGTGAGATTGTACCAATATTTGAGTGTCGCTTATGTTCTTGAATGATATTCTCTCCAATGTCGTCTAGCTGGTAATGGTCATCACTAATTTCATAATCATAATAACAACCTTCTCTTAATTGATAACGTGCTTCATTATTTTCAGCAGCAGAGTCGATTCGATCAAATAAGGTTTCATCTCTTTTGGAACTTATCCAAAGTTTCAATCCTTCTTGAACCGAGTCCAATTTTATTTCTATTTCAGATAATGCTTTCATTTATTAGGCCTCAGCATAACTTGCGAATCCATTATCTATTGCGCCTTTATACATCCTTGCAATTTTTTCTAAAGACAGGGGATACAGAACTCCATCGGTCGGCACTAATTTTTTACCCTCTTTTTTGTAAAACTCGAAATTATCTTTCTCGAAAACATCCTTAATTATTTTTAGGTCTTCTTTTAGACAAAAACCACCTAATGTCTCTAAAATAGGACATAACTTTCTTCTTGAACCATGAAGCTTTGGTAGTAATTTTTGCATTAAAGCAATATCAACCTTTTCAGCAGTTGTTAAATTACTATCCAAAGTATCTAATTTATGAATCAACCTCAGAATCTCAGAAGCGGTTCTGTAACCAAACTCCGCACCAGTCCTTTGTAATTCACCAAAGAAATTAAGTAGTGTTTTATTAATTTCATTCAAGTCCTTGGTTGTAAATGATTTGTTGTTAGAAAAACTTATAAAGCTTTCAGCCATATTTGTTCCTTTAGCCAACAAAGCTCTCATATTTAAATCGTTTGATGTACTAAGAAAATCATCCATTTCGGTTTTGTTAATGCGAAACTCTATGGTGTTTGCTCTATCTAAAACTTTTGGACTAAACATATTGGTTGTTTCATCAATATTTACCGTACCTATGATAAATAAGTTTGCTGGAACTTTAAGTTTTGAAGGGACTCCATTATCCACAGTTCCTTCTGCATAAAGTGGAATTTCTTCGTTGGATTCCATCACGCTTAAAAAATCTGCAAAATATCGTTCTACATGGCTCAAATTCATTTCATCTAAAATCAGAAAATGTGGAAGTTTAGGATTTGAGTTTGCTTGTAAAATGAGGTCTATTACGCCATTATCAGGCTTCACATACTCTTCCGGTTTTAATGCGTTTGGATAGCCTAGTAATGGTTCTCGATTGGTCCAATCTGCACCAACAGGGATAATACGGTATTGACTTTCTTCCTGACAAATCCATTGCACAAAAGCCTGAGCTAACTTAGTTTTACCTGAGCCTGATAAACCTGTTAAAATGACAAATGGTTTTGTTAAAAGGGAACTTACAAAACGAGTGATGAGTATGTCAGAGTAGATTAAACCAGCGTTTTTACAATCTACTTTAAAGTTCTTAACGTTAAATGGAGGATGGTTTATCGCACTGGCTTTTTTTATAACCGGTGCTGAATTAATGGTTAGTCTATATTCTTTTATTATATCCTTTAAATCTTCTTCAATTCTATTAATATTTAATTTCTTATTGAGATCATACACTTCAGCAACATACGAAGTTCCATATCTATCGGGTTTTTTTTTGAATTTTTTTTTAAAGAATTCGTTTATAGTCTCATTAGAATTTAGTTTCCAATTCATTTCTGGTTCATTCGATTCACTAATTCCATATGCAAGGATTAGTAATTCAAATTCTTTATAATATAAAAATACAGGATAAATACCCTTACTTGTAGTATTTGGCTCGATTAAAAAAGAAATCCAAGGGATTCTTGCTGTATTACCCTGTCCGAAACTAACTTTTACCTTAGTATTTAAATAATCCGATTTAAAGTGCTTAGTTTTTAAATTGTTTGTTTTAGCCTGTTTCAGAAACAACTCTAATTGTTCACCATATCCCATTTTAAAGTATTATTTATTATTCGCTACTAAAGTTCTTTTACGCCTAATTTTAAAATTTCAGCTATTTCATATAAGCATTCAATACTAGGAGGTCGTCCGTTTTAGGCGTAAGAGTTTACCATCTTATGCTCTTTCCTAATTTTTAAGATAACCAGATATTTTTAATTCCATTCACTTCTAAACCCTCGTTAATTTAGTTCAAAATTGGAATTACTTGATTTCGTTTGCAAAATAGGAATATTTTTTGAGTTAAATAAGTATAAAGAATACCATTAGGTTTTATCTAACTTAGGACCTTATAAGCTCTTTTTTATTTTAGATAGCTAATGGATTGGGAATTAAGTCAATATCATAAATTAGGTTTTCAACTTTTCAATAATTACTTCACCACCCCGAAAAACCACCAATAATAATAGTATTGCACCGGCTACAGGACTTATGTTCTTACTATTGATTAAATTTGAAATCTTAGACTATCTTTATCCAAATATAGGTTTGGACGGTTTTTTCTCTTGGTTACTAACTTGTGTTTTGTGCTTTTGCATAATTTTAATTGCGTTTTTTCTTAGTTATCGTATTACTTCAGGTTTACGGATTTATATGTGGTTAGCCGCTGGGGTATTGAATACAATAATAGCCTTTTGGCTGTATGCCTGAATGTTTATTGCCCTCAAAAGTTAATACAATAATCTCCTAGAAGTTTAAAGGATACTTTAGGCTGGTTTTTTATGGAAAGATCTCCGCCGCTTTGTGTATAATCAAAATACTGTTACTTTTAGGGGATTGGAATCTCTTTTTTAAAAATTTCTAAAGGATGTTAAAAACGCTAGCGCTAATTATTATTTTCATTAGTACAGTACTTATACTGGTTAACTTTTTGACGGCTCAAGCCTTTAATCTTAGGTTTTGGTTAGATGTTTTGCCACAAGTTTTTGTTATTGCCGGCATGTGCTGCGTACTAAAGGTGCAACATTATCGAAACCAAAAAAAGGAGAGACCATAAAGGCTTTGCGTTCATCTTTCACTTAATTTTGCTGTCTTATAATGTCTTTTACTAATTTTTATATACGGTTTTCACCACATTATAAATTGTATGTTCGGCAACGCGATCAGCTTGTTTTTGAGTCAATTTTACAAGAAAACAATATCGATTTTTTTAGCAACATAAAAGAACAGGCTTTTTTAGACATGGGTATTCGGTATTTTCTGCTAGAAGCAGACCGGTCTAAAATTGATGCACTGTTAATTAAACACCAACTTATCGCACAGATAGAATCGAATAATATGCCCGATTTTACTACCCACAAAAAAATAATGAAGATTTACCTATTGGTCGCTTTGATTGTGGTTTTACTAATGATAGCGGTTATAGTATTTGACGCTATTAGAAGCCAGTCATAAAACTATTTTTCTAAGTGCTAAAAAATAGTGGTGCAAATGGGATTACTAGTAGCTTGCGCGGATTCAATTCTTTTTTTTTTGCGTGAGGGGTAGAGCGGCCTGTTTAAGCTCTTAAAAGTGTGGCACACTTTTAAAGCGAGTAGCGATAACCCGACTTTTGGAAGAGGCTATGCCGAAAGCCAAAAGGCACGCCCAAATAAAAGCTTTTAGCCAGAGGTGAGTACTCCCAATAAGTTTGTTTGCAGAATCGTAAGAAAAGATTACTTTTGCAGCAAATTAAAAATAAAATCCATGGCAGGAAACAGAACATTTACCATGATTAAGCCAGATGCTGTAAAAAACGGGCATATTGGTGCAATATTAGAACAAATCAACGCTTCTGGTTTTAGAATTGTTGCAATGAAATTAACGCAAATGACCAAGCGTGATGCCGAAACTTTTTACGGTGTACATAGCGAGCGTCCATTTTTTGGTGAGTTGGTTGAGTTTATGACTAGCGGACCTATTGTTGCAGCTATTTTAGAGAAAGATAACGCGGTAGAAGACTTTAGAACGCTTATTGGTGCAACCAATCCAGCCGAGGCTGCAGAAGGTACTATAAGAAAGAAATATGCTACTTCAATTGGTGAAAACGCAGTACACGGTAGTGATAGCGATGAGAATGCCAAAATTGAAGGCGATTTTCATTTTGCTGGCAGAGAGATGTTTTAATGGCTTGTTTTTAAAATAACTGCTAAGCTTAATAGCTTATTAAAAACCCAAAAAAGTTTATTTTTTGGGTTTTTTTATTAGCGTAAAATCAGCTTTTTGATTAAATCTTGTCCTAAAGATTCATTAAGCATGCGTATGATTTTTTCTTTTCCATAGCTGAGTTCTTCACGTAAAACAGAGGAGCTCAAACTTACAATGAGTGTGTCTTCTTTTAACCGAATAGTATTGGTGTATTTTTTTATGGCTGGCCCCATTTGGCTGTACCATACTTCTTTTACATTCACGTGATTGAGACCTTGATCTAATTTATTTTCTTTTACAAAGGCCTTTAACACGCTGCCTATGTCTTGCTCTTCGCTATTTCTCGCCATAATCGTATCCTTCAAATTTTTTATAGGTGTAAATAATTCCTTGGGGGTTGCGTACTTTAAACTGCTCGGGCGCTACCTGTAGTAGGGTTTCTTGCCAAGAATCTTGTGGGGTGCTATATTGTAACACTAGACTGTCTCCTTGTTGTAGAACTTTTATAGCTTCTTGCACGCCATTTGATTGGTAACCGCCGGTAAATTGCGGACGGGTTTTTTGCCGAAAGCCTTCGCCGTTTTCTAACTCAATATAATCTACGTTTTCATTAAACTTAAACGCAACTATTTGTCCGTTGGGTTTTTTAACCTCTTCGATTTCCCAATAGCCATTGAGCAATTGAGTGTCTTCAAGTTTAGGTTGATTGTTGCAGGCCAAAAGCACCCAAAACAAAACCAAATATAGACTATATTGTAGCGTTTTTTTTAGAATCATAACTTTATTATTTTATAATCTGATGCGTATTTCTTGACTACCTCTTCTGTACGCTGGGCGTGGGTATCGCTTATAAACAATTGGCCTAAATTGCCTTGGGTTACCCATTGCACAATTTGCCCTACACGCTCTTCGTCTAATTTGTCAAAAACATCGTCGAGCAAAAGTATGGGTTTTACTCCAGTATGTTGTTGTAAAAAGTCATATTGCGCCAATTTTAAAGCTATAAGATACGATTTTTGTTGGCCTTGGCTACCAAATTTCTTTATGGAATAGTTTTTTATTTTAAAACTTAAATCGTCTTTATGCGTTCCTGCTCCCGTGTACTGGCGTTGTAGGTCTTTTTGTAAATAACTATCGAATAAGGCAAGCGGACTTTCTTCTTTTAACTGACTGCGATAGTGTAAATCTACAGCCTCTTTTCCTTTACTGATGTGATGGTAACGGTCTTTAAAAATAGGGGTGAAAACCGAAAGGAATTCGCTGCGTTTTTGAAAAATTGACTCGGCCAGCGGACTCAGCTGTTCATTGTAAACACTCAGCGTTTCTTGATCGTAATGTTGGTTGGCTGCAAAATATTTGAGTAAAGAGTTACGCTGACTCAGCAACTTGTTGTAGGCCAATAAATCGTTGAGGTAGGTTTTGTCGCTTTGCGCAATGATGCCATCGATGAATTTACGGCGAATCTCACTACCTTCAGTAATCAAGTCTCTATCGGCTGGTGAAATTATCACCACAGGAATAAGCCCGATATGCTCACTAAATTTCTCGTAATTTTTTGCATTGCGTTTAATTACCTTTTTCTGTCCTTTCTTAGCGCTTACCACAATATGTTCTTTGCGCTCCAGACGCTCAAATTCGCCCTCAATCACAAAAAAGTCTTTTTTATGTTTGATGTTTTGACTGGTTACAGGATTAAAGTAACTTTTGCCATAAGCCAAATGATAGATGCTGTCTAGGGTGTTGGTTTTTCCTACGCCGTTAAAACCCACAAAACAATTTATACGCGGATTAAATTCAAAATCTTCTTGCTCAAAGTTTTTGTAATTGACCAAAGCGAGTTTCTTTAAAATCATAAGATAGGCTGTACTATATGCTTAAACGTAAAAAAGTTTAAAAGTACAAAGTAAGTAGGAAAGCCAATTAAAAAATACAAATAAATTCTCTTTTTTATATCAATAAAAATTATATTTTTGCGCTTAATTAACTATTATTTATGGCAACTTACAAAAAGAGAGGATATAAGCCTAAGGCTAAAAAAGAAAGCGATGCAGTAGAAGAGAATTTTAACGAAGAAGAATCTACAACCGCAGAAGTATTTAATAACCTAGACGAAGGAGCCAACAAAACCGAAGAGTGGGTTTCTGAAAACCAAAAGCCAATTTTAATAGGAATTGGAGTAGTGGTGGTTGCTGTTTTGGGTTACTTAGCATTTACTAAGTTTGTACAAGAGCCAAAAGAATTAGATGCGGCCAATGATATTGCACAAGCACAAATTTATTTTGAAGACGCTTTAGACGCTTCGGGTAAAGCCCAAGATAGTTTGTACAACCTCGCTTTACAGGGAGGAAACGGTAAATTTGGTTTACTAGATGTTATTGATAATTACGGAAGTACGGCTACAGGAAATCTAGCACATTATTATGCGGGTATTGCTTATTTGAATACAGGAGAGTATAAAGAAGCGATTAATCATTTAGAGAAATTCTCAAGCGATGATGAGATTATAGCTCCTTTGGCTAAAGGTGCCATTGGTGACGCCTTTATGCAATTGAACCAGCCAGAAGAGGCCTTAGATTATTATGAAAAGGCAGCCAAATTACGTAAAAATGAATTTACGACGCCTAAGTTTTTATTAAAGGCGGCCATTACAGCCTTAGAATTAAAAGACGGTGCGAAAGCCGAAAAATATTTAAATCAAATTGATGCAGAATATCAAGATTCTGCAGAAGCTAGCGAAGTGGCCATTTATTTAGGTCAGGCTAAAGCAATGCAATAATTATATGGCAACAGCAGGTAAAAATTTATCTGAATACGACAAAGCAAGCATCCCAAACGCGAATAACTTTCGGTTTGGGATTGTTGTTTCAGAGTGGAATAGCGAGATCACCGAGAATCTTTTTCAAGGAGCATTCGATGCTTTAATCGATAATGGTGCCATCAAAGAAAATATTGTGCGGTGGAATGTACCCGGTAGTTTTGAATTGATTTACGGTTGCAAAAAGATGCAGCAATCCTATGATATGTTAGACGCAATTATTGCGGTTGGGAATGTAATTCAAGGCGAAACCAAGCATTTTGATTTTGTTTGCGAAGGTGTAACACAGGGTATAAAAGACCTGAATATTCAAAGTGATATTCCGGTGATTTTTTGTGTATTGACCGATAATACCAAGCAACAAAGCATAGACCGTTCTGGCGGTAAACACGGAAATAAAGGCAGCGAAGCGGCCATTGCAGCCATCAAAATGGCAGCTTTGCGTCAACAAGCCAAATTTTAAAGGTTATTCTCCCTAGAAAATAGCCGATTAGAACCCTAATCGGCTTTTTTTATGTTTATAAGTTTAGCTTGGCTAATTCGGTATTGTTTTTGATTTTCTTTACCTTTGAAAAGAGACTAGGTTATGGGAATTTTAAAGCGAAGAAAGAACAAGCAATTTAGTTATAAGCCCCGTTATTATGATGATAAAGGGGAGGGGAGTCCGTATAAAATAAAAACTAAATACGATCAATTTAGAAAGACTACGGGCAATCCTTTAGGCTTTGTAGGAAATGTAAAATCCGCTTTAGCTGAATTAAAAGAAAAAGACGAAGATCAAACCAGTCGCAAACGCATTTTGCTTATTGTAGCTATTCTTATATTCCTATTTCTATTATTTATCGAATTTGACTTATCTATATTTTTACCCGAATAATTTATGGGAGATATAATACAATTGCTACCCGACCATGTGGCCAATCAAATCGCAGCAGGTGAGGTGGTACAAAGGCCTGCCTCTGTAGTAAAAGAATTATTAGAAAATGCTATCGATGCAGGAGCCACTCAAATTAGCTTGGTTTTGAAAGATGCTGGTAAAACCTTAATACAAGTTTCCGATAACGGAAAGGGTATGAGTGCTACCGATGCACGATTGAGTTTTGAACGGCATGCCACCTCTAAAATTAAACGTGCCGAAGACCTTTTTCAATTAACCACAAAAGGCTTTCGCGGTGAGGCGCTGGCTTCAATTGCGGCCATTGCGCAAGTTGAGTTAAAATCGAAGCAAGAGCAAGATGAGCTAGGTACTTGTATTAAAATAAAAGGGAGTGAGGTAGAATCTCAAGAGCCTTGTGTTACCCAAAAAGGGACTATTATAGGCGTTAAAAATTTGTTTTTTAATATTCCTGCTAGACGTAATTTTTTAAAATCTAACCAAGTGGAAACCCGTCATGTAATTGATGAGTTTCAACGCGTGGCTATTGCTCATGCACAAATAGGTTTTAGTTTGCACCACAACGGTAATGAATTGTTTAATTTACCAGCGACAAATGCTCGTCAGCGCATTGTACATATTTTTGGTAGTAAAACCAATGAAAAATTAGTTCCTGTTTCAGAA
This sequence comes from Mesonia sediminis, assembly GCF_042684705.1. Taxonomy (NCBI): domain Bacteria; kingdom Pseudomonadati; phylum Bacteroidota; class Flavobacteriia; order Flavobacteriales; family Flavobacteriaceae; genus Mesonia; species Mesonia sediminis. Next base: position 26,407 of record NZ_JBHULZ010000026.1, on the reverse strand, counting down.
GAAACCGAACTGATTAATATCGAGGGATTTGTAGGAAAACCTGCCTATGCCAAGCGCACCCGTAGCGAGCAGTTTTTCTTTGTCAATAACCGTTTTATCAAGTCACCGTATTTGCATCATGCGGTAAACGCCGCTTTTGAAGGTTTGTTGCCCGATAAAGCCCAACCTTCTTATTTTTTATTTTTAAGCATCGATCCTAAGCGCATTGATATAAATATACACCCTACTAAGACCGAAATTAAATTTGACGATGAGCACGCTTTGTATGCAATTTTACGCAGTGCGATTAAACATAGTTTAGGGCAGTTTAATGTTGCACCTATACTCGATTTTGAAAGGGATTCGAGTTTAGACACCCCTTATGATCTTTCTAAGAAAGAAGTACAGGTTCCACAAATAGAGGTTGATCGTAACTTTAATCCGTTTGACACCGAAAAACAAGCGGCCAGTCAATCGGCAGCCAAGGCAATGGCGTTTAATCGGCACACGGCTAAAAAGAATGCAGCTTGGGAGGCATTATATACACAGATTGATGAGCAATTACCCGAAACCAAAATCGAGGTTGAAAGTGAAGAAGTTACGGGTAACCTGTTCGGGCAGCAACAGCAAGACTTGAGCGGTGATAGTGTTTTTCAATTGCAAAAAAAATATATTGTTTGTCCTTATAAGAATGGTATGTTGCTTTTAGATCAAAACCGGGCTCACACGCGTATCTTATATGAAGAGTTATTGCGCAATATAACGGTAAAGGCTGCAGTAAGTCAGCAACTATTATTTCCGCTTTCTTTACAATATAACGCTATAGAGGTAGATATGCTGAGTAACTTACGCGAACACCTAGAGCAAATCGGTTTTATTTTTGATAGTATAGACACCTCCGAGGTGAGTATTAGTGGTATTCCTACGCTTATTAATGAGAGTGAAGTTTCTATTCTATTAGATCAGCTTTTAGCTGATTTTGAGCATGAAATCCCCGATAGCGGATTTTTACAAACCGATGTTTTTGCCAAGTCTATGGCGCGCAGTATGGCAGTAAAAAATGGCAGTGTGTTGGCTAAAGAAGAACAATTGGCTATAATCAATAGCCTGTTTGCGTGTAAAGAACCACAAATTTGTCCGAATAATAAAAAAGTTTTCGTACGTTTAGAAGTTGAAGACTTAGAGAAAAATTTCAGGTAATGGGAAGAATAACAGAGACGGTAAAAGTCTTATTGATAATCAATGTTTTATTTTTTTTCGGGAGTCAATTTTTAGGTGATTTAGCCTATCGCTTATTTGCGCTTTGGTTTCCAGAAAACGTGAATTTTCAGGTTTGGCAGTTGCTTACCCATATGTTTATGCACGGCGATTTAAGTCATATCCTATTTAATATGTTTGCTTTGTATATGTTTGGTAGCGTATTAGAACAGAGTATCGGGCAGCAACGTTTTTTGTTTTTATACTTTTCTGCCGGTTTAGGAGCAGCCGGACTTCAAATTTTGTTTAGTTATATCGATTACAACAGTGCTTTTAACGCTGCGCTAGAAGCCGGTTTTTCGGTAAATCAAATACAAGAAATGATTTACAATTACAGCAGTACACAACAGGTTTTTAGTGCCTTGCCTCAAAATGTTTCGAGCGATTTACTCAGTAATTATTATACTCCGATGGTAGGAGCTAGTGGAGCTATTTTTGGAGCGCTGGCTGCCTTCGCAGTGATTTATCCTAATTTACCTTTGTATATTATCTTTATACCTATTCCTATAAAAGCCAAGTATCTTATTGGGGGCTATTTTGCCATCAATGTTTATTCGGCGGTGACCGGTAGTACATTATTAGGGCCTAGCAATACAGCATATTGGGCGCATATTGGGGGAGCCGTGATCGGGTTTATAATGATGTGGTATTGGAAAAAAAATCAGTTTAACGCTAACCGGTGGAATTAGATGGATTGGAGAGATCAATTGCGTGTAAAGTACAAGACGGCTAATGTAGTTGAAAAACTCATTGCCTTAAATATTGGGGTTTTTGTATTGCAATTTGTATTTCAAACCCTAGCCTTTCTTTTTCAATTCTCAGGTAACTTTTTTGTTAATTGGTTTAGCTTTCCTACTCAAATAGAATCATGGTTGTATAAACCATGGAGTGTAATTAGCTACGCATTTTTACACGCTGGCTTCTTTCACTTGTTGTTTAATATGCTAGTTTTGCATTTTGCCGGACGATTTTTTCTTACCTTTTTTGCTCCGAAAAAGCTATTGAATTATTATTTTTTAGGCGCTATAAGTGGTGCGCTGCTTTTTGCCTTGAGCTATAATCTATTTCCGGTGTTTTCAAACTTGGGCAATGTGCCATTAATCGGTGCGTCGGCTGCGGTTATGGCAATTTTGATTGGGGTTGCCACACAAGCTCCTCAAATGCAAATTCGTCTCTTGTTAATTGGTAATGTAAAGCTCTGGCATATTGCGGTGGTCTTTGTAGTTCTAGATGTGATCAGAATTCCTTTTGGTAATGCGGGCGGCCATATCGCGCACTTAGGGGGTGCCTTGTTGGGGTATGCTTATACCAAACAATTGAATAAAGGCAATGATATTGGCTTATGGTTTGAAAAAATTTTTGATGCTGTAGCCGGATGGTTTTCATCTGCATCTTCTAGCAACAAAACACCATTTAAAAAAGTATACCGAAATCCGAGAAACACTTATACCGCTAAAGCCAAGCAAGCATCAAAGACGGATAAGCAAAAGAAAATAGATGCTATTTTAGATAAAATAAGTGAGAATGGTTATGAAAGTTTATCCAAGGAAGAAAAAGATTTCCTGTTTAAAGTAGGTAAAGAATAATATGAAAGGGCTCAGTGTCTTTAATAAATTGGTGTTTTTTATCAATACCCTTGTGGCTTTGGCACTGTTGCTTGCCTATTTATTGCCCTATATTCCGCCAGTAACTTTTCCTTTTTTGGCTGTACTCAGTTTAGGTCTACCCATTCTTTTTCTTCTTAATTTTATATTTGTTATTTACTGGTTGTTAGGGTTAAAACGTCAAGTTTTCCTTTCTTTACTTATTATTCTAATCGGTTTTAACCACTTGTTGTCTTTATATAAAATCAGGTCGCTTGAAGCGGAAGTAGATCCGCAAAAGGCTATAAGTCTTATGACCTTTAATGTAAGGCAATTTAATGTTTATGATTGGTTGCCTCAACCCAATTTAAAAGCACGTATAGGAGAATTTATAGCACAAGAAGATCCTGACATTTTACTGTTTCAGGAGTATAATCATCAGGAAGCTCCAGACTTATCACAATATGCCTATAGTTATTTGCCTGTTTTGAAAGGAAAAGCGAGTCAGGCTATTTATTCAAAATACCCTATTATTAATCGGGCTTCAGCCGATTTTAAGAATACAGGAAACAATGCACTATACGCCGATTTGGTCATTAAAGAGGATACCATCAGGGTTTTTAACATACACTTAGAAAGTTTAAAGATCAATCCTAGTGTAAAAGAGTTACAAAAAGAAAATCGGGAGCAATTAATCACCCGAGTGGGGCGAAGTTTTAGAAAACAACAGCAGCAAACCGAACAGATATTAGCATTGGTAAACCAGAGCCATTACCCTAGTATTGTGGCTGGTGATCTTAATAATTCGGCTTTTTCTTATGTCTACCGCCGTTTGTCAGAAAATTTTAATGACGCATTTAAAATGGCAGGAGAAGGTTTTGGTAAAACCTTTGTTTTTGATTTTATACCTCTTCGTATTGATGTTATTTTAACTTCGCCCGCTTTTAAGATTATAGATTTTAAAAACTACAGCGAACAGCTATCCGATCATTATCCTATTAAATCTACTTTTTACTTAGATAATTCGGTTGCTAACAAATAACTAGCTGCGTTATTCCCTTCATTAAATAGCAAATCAATTATCGATAGATTGGGAATAAAACCATGTTTTTCTTCAAATACTTGGCTGTAAGCATTCAGTTTAAACTGGGGGCTGCCCTTAGCATCTACCAAATAGCGACCGTCAAACTGAGCCGCATTCGTGGGTTTTATTTGATATGTAGCTGTGAATTCTGGGTTCCAATCAATTTGCAGGCAATTGGCAATGGCTTGCATGGCATCGAGGTTAAATTCCCACAATGAAGTATAAGCTTTGTTATATAAATTTATAAATTCATCTTCATAAAATTCAAAAAATGGCGAAGAGCGATAGGCCGCTTCAAGACTTTTAAAGTGGTTTTTTTGCCAGGCAAAACTATTTTCTATCGCCACTTCTTTTGTTAGCTTTCGCTTGTGCTTATCGCCTGTATGTTTTATAGGAATATTGAGTAGTAGCTTGCCGTTAGCTCCATAAATATACTGCCTGTTCCGGTAGGTTTGTTTTTGATAATTATCGCAAGCTTCAAAACTTATTTTTTTTGCCTGCAGCATTAAACTCCATTGTGCGATAGAGCCAAAATAAACCGGATGTACGAGAGCGTTTTCTACCATTTTACTCGCTTTTTTTCTTCTTTCTAAAAGTATTGTAACCAATCACAAGAATAAGGCCTATTACAAAGTAATAGAAATAAGAAACTGGTTCGCCCGATCCGCCAACGGTAGTAAACAACCTTTCCCAACGAATTTTATTCATAAATCCTTGTGCGTTGCCATCCCAACTCATCCAAATGAATACCGGTTTTCCTACAATATGGGTTTCAGGAACAAAGCCCCAGTACCTGCTATCTTCACTATTGTGACGATTGTCTCCCATCATCCAATAATAGTTTTGCTTAAAAGTATATTCTTGTATCGGATTCTCGTTAAGGTAAACTTGGTTGCCTTTTACTTGTATGTTTTGTGGAGTACCCCATTCGCTTCCTTCGTAAACTTCAATAATACGCTTGTATAGCGCTATATTTTCTGTTGTGATGGGAGTTGTGGCACCTTCCTGTGGAATATAAATTGGTCCTAACTGATCTTTATTCCAAGCGAAATTAGGGTCTTGAGGGAAAATACCAGCTTCGGCTTGACCGGCAGGATCAATATTTCTTCTTATCGAAGCGACATTAGGATGATTTTTAAAGCGTTGTAGCGCTTCTTCAGACAATGAACTAAAGTAATATTCACGGTTGTTCTGATTATACCAGCCAACCGGATCTGTAATATCATATTGTTCATATAAATAACGCAAAGAAAAGCCTTGCCCTTTGCCTTTTACGATATAAGAGTATTGCGGCTTGGCACGGTCATGTAATTGCAGCGGTTCTCCTTGAATATATATTTTTCCGTCTCGTATAGACAAGCTGTCGCCGGGAACACCTACGGCACGCTTAACGTAATTTGATTTTTTATCGATGGGTTTATAATAACTGGCTTTCCCTTTATAACCAAAATAAGGAACGGTGTCTACCGGCCAGTTGAAAACTACAATATCATTTCGTTCTACTTCCTCAAATCCGGGTAAACGAAAGTAGGGGAGTTGAGGCCAATTGGTATAGGATTTAACGCCTAAAATAGGAATAGTGTCGTGTACCATAGGGAATGAAACCGTAGTTTTTGGAGTTCTGGCTCCATAATGAAACTTGCTAACAAAAAGAAAATCACCTACCAGTAGTGTTTTCTCTAAAGAGGAAGTAGGTATGGTAAAAGGTTGTATAAAATAGGTATGTACAATGGTTGCGGCTACAACGGCGAATAGGATAGAACTTACCCATTCTCCTACCTCTGTTCTAGGTTTAAGACTTCTATCTTTAATATGCTTTAAATCTGCGCTGTAATTGATGATGTAAATGTAAAAGCCCAAGCTTAAGATAGCTAACCAAGTATCTGCTACACGATGCTTCCCGAAACTTCTTAGTGTTTCTACCCAAAGCACAGGGAAAATGATGAGGTTTACAATGGGGATAAATAGCAAAATCACCCACCACCAAGGCCGATTGATTATTTTTAACAGTATTACGGCATTATAAACAGGAATAAACGCAGTAATCGGGTTTTGGCCCGCAGCTTTATACATCCTCCAAGTTCCTAAGCCGTGCACCAATTGTACGACCAAGAAAAACACAAACCACATAAATAAACTCATATTCTAACTTTTAATTCTTTTACTAATTATTTTTTTTCGTGTAGATTTAATACGTCTTGCATATTAAAAATACCTTGTTTTCCCTCTAACCATTCTGCGGCTACAACTGCGCCTAAAGCAAAGCCATCTCGTGAATTCGCTTTGTGTTTGATGCTAATCTCATCTATTTCACTCTTGTAGTTGACCCAATGCGTACCAGGAACATTCTCTTCTCGTATAGCGGTGATAGCTAAGGGCTTTGCTAGGCTGCCACTTTTAATTTGATTGTCATTGGTGAGCTGCCAGCCGGTATATGCTTGTTGAGCCATAAGATCCTCGGCTAGACTAATGGCCGTACCGCTAGGTTGATCTAATTTTTTAGTATGATGCACTTCGGTTAAGCTAGCTTTGTAATTGGGGTAGGGCTGGAGCAATTGAGCTAATTTTCGATTTAACTCAAAAAAAAGATTCACCCCCAGGCTAAAATTAGACGCATAAATAAATGCGCTTTTATGCTTTAAGCAGCTTTTATGCGCCTCTTCTAAATGGTCTAACCATCCGGTGGTGCCACTTACTACGGGAACGCCCAGTTTAAAGCATGTAGTAATATTATCAAAAGCAGCTTCTGGAATACTAAAATCGATGGCAATATCTTGCTGCTTTAAAATCTCCTCATCTAACTTGGTATTGGTTTTATAACCGATTTCATGGCCACGTTCGGTAGCTATTTTTTCGATGGTTTTACCCATTCTTCCGTATCCTAATAGCGCAATTTTCATTTATAACTTGTAATTTAATGAGAGTCCGTAAGCCGATTTGCCTGTAAACTCATCGATATTAAAGCGAGGTTTAAGGCTGAGGTCTTCACTTACGTTGAATTGACTTAAGTGGGCATCTACATTGGCATCAATAATATTTAATATGTAGAAAGCCGCCGAAACCAATATAGATATTTCTTTATTTCTTCTAAATTGCCTTTGTGCATCGATTAAAGCCTCGGTTTGAAGAACGCCTTGAAATTCATCGTCTTCGTAACCTGCCAACCTGCGTTTATAGGCATCTCTGTACCGGTGATATTCTTTATTGTTCTCTATATAAAAATAGATACCGCCACCAATTCCGGCGTAGACCAAAGGTATTTTCCAATACTTTTTATTATAAGCCTGCCCCAATCCTGGCAAAACAGCCGAATAAAAAGCGGCTTTAGATGGCGCCAATGGGTCGTATTCTTTTGGTGATTCTTTTAATTCTTGGGCTCGATTAATACTCAGACTGTCGGTCTGACTAAAGCCACTGAGCGACCCCAGTACAAAAACGATAAGTATAAAAAACAATCTGTTATTCACCTTGAATGAGTTTTGCTAAACGCTCAAAATCTTCTTGTGAAGAAAACGGAATAATCAATTTACCATTTCCTTTTTTTGTCATTTTAACATCTACTTTTGCACCAAAATAGCTAGAGAACTCTTTTACATCTTGTTTGATATGTTGTGGAATACTAGGTGGCTTAGGCTTAGATTTGGTTTTACCGCTTTGACTTTCTTTAACTAGCTTTTCGGTTTCACGTACCGATAAGTTTTCACTGATAATTTTCTCGTAAATTCCTAACTGAACTTCGTGATCGCTTAGATTGATAAGCGCACGACCGTGGCCCATGCTCAAAAAACCATCACGCATCCCGGTTTGAATAATTGGGTCAAGTTTAAGTAATCGTAAATAATTACTAATTGTTGACCTATTTTTACCTATACGGTCGCTCAATTGTTCTTGCGTTAAATCGATTTCTTCTAATAGCCGTTGGTAGGATAAAGCAATTTCTATTGGGTCTAAATCCTGTCTTTGAATGTTCTCTACCAACGCCATTTCTAACGATTCTTGATCGTTGGCAATTCGAATATAGGCTGGTATGGTTTTAAGTCCTACTAGCTTTGATGCGCGATAACGACGCTCTCCAGAAACCAGTTGGTATTTATTAAAATCAATTTTTCTTACCGTGATAGGTTGAATAACGCCAAGTTCACGAATAGAAGACGCCAAATCTTGAAGGGCTTCTTTATTAAAACTGGTTCGTGGTTGAAACGGATTTACCTCTACAGTGTCTAGCGGCAGTTCAACAATACTACCTACCACCTGGTCGGCATTTTTATCTTTAACCGATTTTATATCGTTTTCTGGATCGTTAAGTAAGGCAGACAATCCTCTTCCTAAAGCTTTTTTCTTGGTAGCCTTTGCCATAACATACTGCTATTTATTTTTATTGATAATTTCTTCTGCTAAGCTTAAATAATTGCTAGCTCCTCTACTTGCAGCGTCGTAATTTATAATGCTTTCGCCATAACTTGGCGCTTCACTAAGGCGAACGTTGCGTTGAATAACGGTTTTAAACACCATCTCGTCAAAGTGTTTTTTAACCTCATCTACCACTTGATTGCTCAAACGCAAGCGTGCATCATACATGGTAAGTAAAAGTCCTTCTATATCTAAGTTTTGATTATGAATGCGTTGCACACTTTTTATAGTGTTTAAAAGTTTGCCCAAACCTTCTAAGGCAAAATACTCACATTGTATAGGGATGATAACACTATCTGCGGCAGTCAAGGCATTAAGCGTAAGCAAACCCAAAGAAGGGGCGCAATCTATAATAATATAATCATATTGCTCTTTGAGATGCCTGATAGCCGTTTGTAACATATACTCACGCTTATCTTGATCTACCAGTTCAATTTCAATAGCCACCAAATCGATATGGGCCGGGATGATATCAACATTGGGCGAATCGGTTTTTAAAATCGCCTCCTCGGCTTTTGCGGTATGTTCTAATAGCTGATAGGTGCCTAACTCTATGCTTTCAATATCTATACCTAGACCAGAACTAGCATTTGCTTGTGGGTCGGCATCGATTAACAAAACCTTTTTCTCTAGAACCCCTAAAGAAGCAGCTAAATTAACGGAGGTAGTGGTTTTTCCCACTCCTCCTTTTTGATTGGCAATAGCAATAATTTTACCCATTAATAAAATCGGATTTTAGAAGGTAAAAATACAATTTATTCTAGCATTTAAAAATTGAAGTTGTTAACACTTTACTATGATTTTTTATTTTTTGCTTTTATCATGGTTTCAAGCATATCCCACATATGGTCTGGTACTTGTTCGAGTAAATTAAATTGCCCGGCTCCCTTTAGCCATTCTCCTCCGTCTATTGTGATGATTTCTCCATTTAAATAAGCAGAAAAATCAGATACCATATAAGCGGCTAAGTTGGCCAATTCTTGGTGTTCGCCAACGCGCTTTAAAGGTACTTTTTTGGCTAAATCAAATTTCTCTTTTAAATCACCAGGCAATAACCTATCCCAAGCGCCTTTGGTAGGAAACGGGCCTGGAGCAATACCATTAAAACGTATGCCGTATTTAGCCCATTCCACCGCTAAACTTCTAGTGAGCGCTAAAACTCCAGCCTTGGCCGTTGCCGAAGGAACCACATAGGCAGAGCCCGTAAAGGCGTAAGTCGTTACAATATTTAGTACAGTTTTGTCTTTTTCTCCTTGGTCTATCCAGTGTTTACCTAGCGCCAAAGTGCAGTTTTTGGTACCTTTTAAGACAATATCTATGATGGTATCAAAGGCGTTGGAAGAAAGCCTTTCTGTAGGCGAAATAAAATTTCCCGCAGCATTGTTTAGCAAAACAGAAATGCTACCCATTTTAGCAATGGCCTTTTGTATCATTTGTTCTACTTGGTCATAGTGACGTACATCACAGGCAATTGCATGGCAAGTTCCGCCGGTTGCTGCACTCAGCTCTTGTGCGGCATTTTCTAATTTTTCTAAGTTTCTAGAAGTAATACAAACCTGGGCGCCCAACTCTAAAAAGTAACGGGTCATAGCTTTTCCTAAGCCGCTGCCTCCTCCTGTAACCAATATGGTTTTGCCCTTTAAGGCGTTATCGCGTAGCATTTTTTCTTGATAATTCATAATATTCTTTTTGTTTTACTAAGGTAACTAAGAATTTTGAGTTTCTGTTTTAACTGAATAGCTTTTATATTAAAATAAAATTTAATACTTATTTTTGTAAAGTCTGCTTTACAATTTGTAATTTTAGCTTTACATTTTAAATTCAATAATTATGAAAACATATTTATTCCCATCGGTTTATCAAAAACTGGGATTTACTTTATTTATTGTGGCGCTGGTATTATTTATAGGAACACTGGTTTTTGATTGGGAGTTTAGTTTTTTGACGGTTAAAGTATGGGCTCTTTGGGATATTGAATTTTTAGCCGATACTCAATATTTTGCTTTTATTGAAAATAATATTTTTGATGAAATTATACTGGTGCTGTTTATTTTAGGATTGCTTTTCAGTGGATTTTCTAAACAAAAAATTGAAGATGAGTATATTGCAAAAACTAGACTTTCTAGTCTACTTTCGGCTGTTTTAATCAATTATGTATTACTGATATTAGGTAGTTTCTTTTTGTATGGTTTGGCCTTCTACTATTTTGCTTTATTTGCTTTGTTGGGTGTTTTGCTAATTTATAACCTTAAGTTTCACCTGAATTTATACGTCCAACAGAAATCTTTGCAGCATGAAGAATAAAATTAAAATATACCGTGCAAAATTTGAATTAACCCAAGCTCAATTGGCGGAATTGGTGCAGGTGAGCAGGCAAAGCATCAATGCAATTGAAAAATCAAAATATGTGCCTTCTACCATTTTAGCTTTAAAGTTGGCGCGGGTTTTTAAAGTAAGAGTAGAAGATCTTTTTGAACTTGAAAATCTAGATTAGCCACGCCTTTGCGCTAAGGATTGTAGCGTAAATCCTTTTTGTAAATACAAAAAGATTGAAGCGAAAAGCCTGACCCGTAAGGGGAGCGCCATACAAACGAATGATAGCAGTATTTAAATAATTTATCACTAATTTTTTTTTCCTTGTGCGCGTTTTAGTACCCTACCTAGGTTAATTGGGATATCGAATGTCAAATTTACTTTGCAATTGTCCAGTTACTTTTTTATCAATAATCATAAATTAAAACTATGTCAATTAAAGTAACGCGTAGAGAAAGCGCAAGCAAATTTTTGGGTCTATTAGTAAACAAAACTGTTTTTTTTGCGGCGATGTCAATTTTAATAGCCATCGTAGGATTTACCTTATTGTTTGAAGAGAAGGCATCTTACTATTATAACCTTGCCCAAACTGCGGTTTCGGCGCACGGGGGGTGGATGTATACCTTGGCGGTGAATCTCTTTATTTTCTTTTGTTTGTATATGGCGTTTGGTAAATTTGGTAGTGTGCGTATTGGCGGTAGTAAAGCCAAACCAGAGTTTAGTCTTTGGGCCTGGTTTGCAATGCTATTTAGCGCAGGAATAGGTAACGGTTTGGTTCTCTTTAGTATAGCCGATCCGGTACGTGATTTTTTAAATCCGCCGCGTTTGGCAGGAGAAAATCCGGCGATAATAGCACAAGAAGCGATAAATTTTTCATTCTTGCATCACGGTATTCACGGTTGGGCAATTTACTCGGTAGTTGGTTTGGCACTGGCATATTTTACCTTTAACCGAAAAATGCCGCTTACTTTGCGCAGTATTTTTTATCCAGTTTTAGGGAATCGTATTTACGGATGGATGGGAGATGTTATTGACGTGATGGCTGTGATTACCACTTTATTCGGTCTAGCCACCACCATTGGTTTTGGCGTAGGGCAAATCAACTCGGGCTTTACCCACGTTTTTGGAATTCCAAGCTCGCTTTTTTACCAAATATTAATTATTGTAGGTGTTACACTTGCAGCTACTTTATCTGCTTTTAGTGGTGTAAATAAGGGAGTTCAAATGTTAAGTAAACTCAATGTACGGGTAGCGAGTGCAATTTTTATTTTGGTGGTGGTTTTGGGGCCTACTACTTTTATCTTTAAATCCTATATTCAGAATTTAGGTAGTTACCTCACTAATTTTATAGATATGTCAACTTGGACGGAGTCTTTACAAGGAACCAATTGGCAAAAAACAAGAACCATAATGTATTGGGGATGGTGGATTTCTTGGTCGCCATTTGTAGGTACCTTTATTGCACGAATATCTAAAGGAAGAACTATTAAAGAATTTATTTTATGCGTACTTATTTTACCAGCATTGGTTACCTTTTTATGGTTTAGTGCTTTTGGAGGAACTACTATGCGCGATATACTTTTGGGCGACACGGCTATGATCGCGGCGGTTAATGATAATATTTCTACTGCCTTATATGTGTTTTTTGATAAATTTCCGCTAGCTATGTTACTTAAGGTTTTGGGAGTGGTACTCATTTGTAGTTTTATAATTACCTCTGCCGATTCTGGTGCTTTGGTGGTAGATAGTATAACATCGGGAGGTAAATTAAAAACTCCTGCTTTTCAACGCGTAATTTGGGCGGTAGCCATTGGTGTAATCGCTTCGGTACTGATGTATGGTGGTGGCTTGAACGCTTTACAAACGGTAGTGACCATATCAGGTCTTCCTTTTGCTTTTATGCTGGTAATGATGTGTGCTTCTTTATACAAGGGCCTCAATGAAGATTATGAAAAGACAAGGAGAAAGGAGCAATTGTTAGAAAAAGAATCCTATCGTAAAAATATAATTGAACTTATCAATAAAGAGCGCGATAAGAAGAATAAAGAACGACTAGAAGTCGACAATACACAAAACCAAGATGATCACGAAAGCACTATTAAAACTTAAAGCATTAAGTCTATTATCATGAAGGAGTTGAAAAAAGAAATGACGGTCATGTTGGCCCTCGATTTAACCGAAATGGATGCGGTATTACTGCGCTATGTGAGTTTTTTAACCCAAGTGTTGCCTATAAAACATGTGTATTTAGCCCACAACATTAAGCACTATAAAATTAATGATTTATATGAGGATTTGCTCGATGATGATATTTCTATAGATAATATTGTAGAGCAGAGTATGCAAAATAGTGTTGATACTCATTATACAGGTGATTCACCTTACTCTATCTTGCTCACTAGCGATGATTATACAGAAGGGATCCTAAGTCATTTATCTAGTGAGTATGCAATCGACTTGTTAATTTCGGGTAATAAAAATGCACTACAAGGTACTGGAGCCATGAATCAAAAACTGGTACGCATGCTTAAAGCGGATTTGATGCTGGTACCCGAGGAAACGCCATTTACCTTAAATCGTATCTTGGTACCTACAGATTTTAGCGCCGCTTCGGCACAATGTTTTAAATTGAGCGAGGCTTGGAGCCAAACCGTAAAAGCAAAGATTCAAGGCTTGCATGTTTATAATATACCCTCCTCCTTTTATCCGTATATCAACACTGAAAAAGCTATTGATAAAACCGAGAAGCATCTAAAGGAAAAGGTAGATTGGTTTGTTAAAAAATATAAAATTGATGCTCAGGTTCCTTTTACCTATGTTTATAGAGAAAATGCTTCTATAGCCGATAGTATTGAGGAGTTTGCAGATAAAGCAAAATGTGACTGCCTAGTAGTAACAGCAAAAGGAAGTAGCGCAATTAAAAGTTTATTTATAGGAAGCGTAACCAATGAGCTGCTTAGCAATCACCGTAAAATGCCTTTGTTGGTTATCAAATAGCACATTTTGGCAGTTCGTTAGAACTGCCAAAATTTTCGCTAAAAAAATTACTTTTTTCTTCTTTCAATCAACTTATCTTCCACTTCTTTTAGCGAAGTTTCTTTGGCTTGCAAAAGCACTAAAAAGTGATAGAGCATATCGGCTGCTTCGTTTAAAAATAAATTTTTATTTTGATCCTTAGCCTCAATAATCAGCTCTACACTTTCTTCACCAAATTTCTGAATTACTTTGTTCAAGCCTTGATCCATAAGTTTTTTGGTGTACGAATTTTGGTCGTCAGATCTCAAGCGGTCTTCAAGGATAGTTTCCAATTCATATAAAAAATTCCCTTGTGTAGCAAAGCATGATTGACTACCTGTATGGCAGGTAGGTCCGTTGGGTTTAGCTAAAATGAGTAGCGTGTCTTGGTCGCAATCGCTTATAATTTTCTTTACGCTTAGTGTGTTTCCAGACGTTTCTCCTTTGGTCCAAATCCTATTTTTAGAGCGGCTAAAAAATGTAACTTGCTTGGTAGTTCGTGTTATATTAAGCGCTTCCTGGTTCATATACCCCAACATTAGCACTTGTAAATTACGGTAATCTTGAACAATAACGGGTAGTAATCCGCCTGTTTTTTCAAAGTTTAAATTGTTCATCGTATAGGTAAGTTTTTTTGTTTTAAAATTTGTTTTAATTCTGGAATAGGCACTTCTCCAAAGTGAAAAATACTCGCTGCCAAGGCTCCCGATGTTTTCGTTTTTTTGAATACCTCGGCAAAATGCGATGCTCTGCCCGCACCGCCCGAAGCAATTAAGGGTAGGTTGACGCACATGCCGGCAAGTTGCATTAATTCTATATCAAATCCGTCTTTGGTTCCGTCTTGATTCATTGAGGTTAATAAAATTTCACCCGCACCTAAAGTTTCAACAGTATGCAACCACTTTTCAAGTTTAATGTGGGTGTTTATTCGTCCTCCATTTTTAAAGACAAAATAATTACCGTCGATTTTTTTTACATCAACCGCTACCACCACACATTGATTGCCAAATTGATCGGCTATTTCTTTTATTAAATGGGGTCGATTTAATGCTGCGGTGTTAATACTAACTTTGTCGGCTCCCGCCTTTAAAAGACTGCGTACATCTTCTACACTACTAATGCCGCCACCTACGGTAAAAGGAATATTAATTTCCTGAGCAATTTTTTGAACAAGATTTACCAAGGTTTTGCGGCCTTCGTTACTGGCTGTGATATCTAGAAAAACCAGTTCATCTGCTCCCTGTTGCACATACAATTTTGCCAAATCAAGCGGATCGCCTGCATCTATAAGGTTTAAAAAATGAACCCCTTTTACAGTTCGATTATTTTTAATGTCTAAACAGGGGATAATTCTTTTAGTTAACATAATTCGCTTAGATTTTTAAGGTTAATTTGTCCTTCATAGATTGCTTTGCCCACGATAACACCTGCGCAACCTAAAGCTTTTAACTTTTTAATATCTTCAATAGAATGCACCCCGCCACTGGCGATAAGTTGGCATGAGGATTCTTTTAAAATTTCTGCATATAAATTAAAGGCGGGGCCGGTGAGCATTCCGTCTTTATTAATATCAGTACAAATAACGTGCTGTACACCTTGTTTTTTAAACGATTTTATAAAATCTACCACATCGAATTCACTTGATTCTTGCCAGCCCATACTGACAATTTTTCGGTCTTTGGCATCGGCACCTAAAATAATTCTTTCGGGGCCGTAGGTTTTTAGCCAAGATAAAAATACTTCGGGTTGTTTTACAGCAATACTTCCGGCAATAATTTGCTGAGCACCGGCGTCAAAAGCCATTTGAATGTCTTCTTCTCGTTTGATTCCACCTCCAAAATCGACTTGCAATTGGGTGTTTTTACAAATAGCTTCCAAGCTTTTGTAATTAATGATTTTATTCGCTTTCGCGCCGTCTAAATCGACTACATGCAAATGGGTGAATCCTTGGTCCTCAAAAGATTGAGCAACAGCAACCGGATTGTCACTATAAGTGGTTGATTGACTGTAATTTCCTTTTTGTAAACGGACACATTTTCCGTTAAGGATATCAATAGCAGGTATAATTTTCATAGTGATAAAAAGTTTTTTAAAATTTGCTCACCCGCTATTCCCGATTTTTCGGGGTGAAATTGCGTGGCGTAAAAATTGTCTTTTTGTAAAACGGCACTAAACGAAAGGTCATAGGTGGCTGTAGCCTGTGTGAAATCACACCACTCGGCGTAATAAGAGTGCACGAAATAAAAGTAGGCCTGTTGGTCTAGACCGCTAAATAATGGCTGGTCGTTAAATTGAAGTTTATTCCAGCCCATATGCGGCACCGGTAATGGAGTGTTAAATTGTTTTACCTTAGTAGGAAATATACCAAGACCTAGGGTGTTGTTCTCCTCTGAATGCGTACACATTAATTGAAGGCCTAGACAGATGCCCAAAACCGGTTGTTCTAGTTGCGGTAAAAGCTTGTCAATTCCCGTTTGCTTAAGTTCATTCATCGCCACGCTAGCTTGGCCTACACCAGGGAAAATTATTTTATCGGCTTGTTGAATTTCGTTTAAATCTTTACTGAGCTTACAGCTGTAGCCCAATCGATTAATGGCGTGCATAACAGATTGAGTGTTTCCTGCATTATAATCTAAAATAACAATCATAAAATTCCTTTTGTGCTGGGTATATTAAACGTTTCATTCTTATCTATAGCGGCTCGTAATGCGCGTGCAAAAGCTTTAAATATAGCTTCAATTTTATGGTGTTCATTTTCTCCTTCGGCCTTTATGTTGAGGTTACAACGGGCGGCATCTGAGAAAGATTTAAAAAAGTGCATAAACATTTCGGTAGGCATATCGCCTATTTTTTCACGTTTAAAATCGGCTTTCCATAATAGCCAAGGTCTACCACCAAAGTCGATTGCCACTTGTGCCAAACAATCGTCCATAGGTAACATAAAACCATATCGGTTAATTCCTTTTTTATCGGCTAAAGCCTCTAAAAAGCAATCGCCTAAACAAATGGCTACGTCTTCGATACTGTGGTGCTCATCTACTTCCAAATCGCCATTAACTTGAATGTTTAAACCTATTTGAGCGTGCTTTGCAATCTGTTCAAGCATATGATCAAAAAAGCCTATACCTGTTTGGATGCTAGTCTCATCGGGTTGATCTAGATTTAAATCGATTTCAATCTTTGTTTCATTGGTAATTCTCGACTTTGAAGCTTTTCTAGGTTTTTTCTTTAAAAATTGATAAATAGTTTCCCAAGAAGTGCTGCAAAGTGCTGCTTGGTTTTGAGGCTCACCTAAATAAATGGCTTGAGCATTTAAATTTTTTGCTAATTCAATATCGCTTATACGGTCGCCTATTACAAACGAATTTTCTAAATCGTAATCACCATAAATATAAGCCTGCAACATACCCGTATTAGGTTTGCGCGTAGGTGCATTTTCTTGGGGTAAACTAGAATCAATATGCACCGCCTTAAATTCAATACCTTCATTTTTAAAAGCGGTCAACATTTTGTTATGAGCGGGCCAAAAGGTGTTTTCGGGAAAAGAAGAGGTTCCCAAACCGTCTTGATTGGTTACCATTACCAATTCATAATTTAATTCGCGAGCTATTTTTCCTAAATAGGTAAATACGCCGGGGTAAAAACTGAGTTTCTCAAGACTATCAACTTGTTGATCGGGTTGAGGTTCTAATATTAAAGTGCCGTCTCTATCTATAAATAATACTTTCTTTTTCATAGCTTTTAAGTGTTTTGAGTAATTGTTTGTTTTCTTGTGGACTTCCAATACTAATCCGTAAAGAATTTTTGATCAAGCTTGAGCGGTCGCGTACCCGAATATTATTTGATAGAAGAAAGGCGTGTAATTTTTCAGCCTTGGGTGTTTCTATCAATAAAAAATTGGCTTGGCTAGGATAGACATACGTGATGCATTCCAGTTTTTTTAGTTCATTTTCTAGATGTGCTTTTTCTTGAAGAATTAAGTTTATTTCATTTTGAACATCTTGTTTTTGGGCGAGCCTATTAAAAGCGGCTTGAGCGTTTATAGTACTGATGTTATAAGGTGGTTTAATTTTATTTAGCCACTGTACTATCATTGGTGAAGCATAGGCTATCCCTAAACGAATTCCGGCTAAACCGTAAGCCTTACTTAAGGTTTGGCAGACGATTAGATTTTTCCTTTTACTTAATTGAGATAAAGCACTTTCTTCTTTACTAAAATCGATATAGGCTTCGTCTATCACCAAAACACCCGAATAAAAATCTAGTAATGCTTCTATGTCCCGAATCGGTATTGAGGATCCTGTTGGATTGTTAGGCGAACAGATAAAAAGCAATTTGGGCTTATATCTTTCAATACTCGCTTTCGCGGATTTTATGTCGATCAATTGATTGTTAATTAGAGGCTCTCTGATTACTGAGATATCATTGATCTGCGCTAAGACTTCATACATACCATAGGTGGGTGTAAAAACCATAACGCTATCTTGTTTGGGGGTGCAGAAAAGCCGAAAACATAAATCAATGACCTCGTCGCTGCCGTTGCCTAAAAAAACTTGATTGGTAGCCAAACCTTTTAAGTTGGCTAAAGCCGATTTAAGTTGGGTGTGATAAGGATCTGGATAGCGGTTGAGTTCTCCAAACGGATTTTCGTTTGCATCGAGCAAAATTAAATCTTGTTGGTTGCTTTCGTGCCTAGCCGAAGAGTAAGGTTTTAAGTTACGCAATTCGGGTCTGATAAGTTTCTCTATCTCATTCATAATTTAAGGTTATTTATTCTTAAATCGACTGCATTTTTGTGACCAGCCAAGCCTTCAGCCTCAGCCATTAAAGCAACCGCATCACCAAGATTTTCAATGCTTTTTTTAGTGATCTCTTGAAAAGTGACTTGCTTGCAAAAACTCAAAGTAGATACGCCGCTATAGCTTCGGGCAAAACCAAAAGTAGGTAACGTGTGGTTGGTGCCGCTAGCATAATCGCCCATAGATTCGCAACTGTAATGCCCCAAGAAAACCGAGCCAGCGTTGCTAATTTTGTCGGAATATTGCCCCGCTTCATCAATTGCCAGTATGAGGTGCTCGGGGGCATAAAAATTACTCAATTTAAAGGCCGTAGGCAGATCTTTTACTAAAATAGCCACGCTATTAAGCAAAGCTTTTTCGGCTATTTCTTTTCTTGGTAATTTTTCAACTTGCTCTTTTAAGGCAGCTAAGGTTTGCTTTAAAATTGCTCTACTTGTGGTTAATAGCACCACCTGGCTATCTGGCCCATGTTCGGCTTGGGCAATTAAATCTGACGCTACAAAGTCTGGGTTAGCGCTTTCATCTGCAATAACAAGCACTTCGCTGGGGCCGGCAGGCATGTCAATAGCTATTCCATTTTGTTGTAAAATTTGCTTGGCATGCGTAACATAGGCGTTTCCAGGACCGAAGACTTTATCTACTCGTTTAATGCTTGAGGTACCGTAACCCATGGCAGCAATAGCTTGTGCACCACCAATATTATATACTTCGGTAATATTTAGTAAATCGAGACAGAAAGCTACGGCGGGATGCATACTGGCATTACCTTTAATGGGGTGGCAAACAACTATACGCTGGCAATTGGCCAAACGAGCAGGAATACCCAGCATTAGAATACTTGAAAACAAGGGAGCGGTACCTCCCGGTATGTAAAGGCCTACATTTTCTATAGGTTTATTTTCCTGCCAACACACTATTCCCGCACTTGTTATTATCTTCTTCTTTGGCGATAACTGACTGGCGTGAAATTTTTTAATATTCGCATAAGCTTTTAGAATGGCTTGTTTTAGGGGTTCATCTAGTTGTGTTGCCGCTTGTTGAATTTGATATTTTTCTATTTTAAAATCCGCTTGACGGGAATTGTCATACTTCTCATTAAAAAATTGGATGGCTTGATCTCCCTTTTCGCGAACTTGCCGAAGAATATTTGCCGTATCCTCAATTTGTTGTTCAGTTTGTTGCGACGGTCGCTGTAAAGCTTTTTGCGATTCCTCTATTGTGGGGGTATATAAAACTTTCATTATAAAACCATTTTAATGATGGGGATGATTAATATATCTTCGGCACCTGCAGCTTTTAGCTGATCTATAACCGACCAAAATTGATTTTCGTCGATAACAGAGTGCAGCGAACTCCAGCCTGGCTGGGCGAGAGGCAAAACCGTGGGGCTTTTTAAAACGGGTAAAATTTGGCTTACCGCATTAATTTTATCATTGGGTACGTTAAGTAAGACATATTTACTTTTCTTAGGTCTTAAAACGGCATCCATTCTAAAGACCAATTTATCTATGCTTTTTTGTTTTACGGAATTGATTTTTTGAGACTTAATCAGCACTGCTTCAGAATTAAGAATGGTTTCTACCTCACGTAAGCCATTATTAAATAGCGTTGTGCCAGAGCTAACCAGGTCGCAAACTGCATCGGCTAGACCAATGTTGGGAGCAATTTCAACTGAACCTGAGAGGGTGTGAATTTCGGCTTGAATATTATTTTTGGTTAAGTAAGCGCGAAGGGTATTGGGATAGGAGGTAGCTATTCTCTTTTGAGTTAAAGCAGAAATATCGTTGTAATTTTCAGCTTTGGGAATAGCCAAAGAGAGTCTGCAGGAGGCAAAACCCAATTTCCTTAAAACATCATAATCGACCTGCTGCTCTATTAAAATGTTTTCGCCTACAATACCGAGGTCAACAATGCCATCTTCAACATATTCTGGAATATCGGCGTTGCGAAGCAGTAGAATTTCTAGCGCAAAATTTTCAACCACAATCTTTAACTGATTGTTTCCTTCCTTAAAATTTAAGCCGCTTTCTTTTAAAAGTTGAATGGATTCTTCATACAAGCGACCTTTTTTTTGAATAGCAATTTTTAATTTACTCATTGTTTTTTGGATAAATAGGTCTGAGTAAATCAAAAAAAAAACCGCCTGATTTACTCAGACGGTTTGTTTAAAAAATATAGTTTGCTTTACATACAACATACCCTTTTCACTTCGCCTGATGAGCAAATATGAAAATGATGATGATGTAAGTTTATAAAGTACATTTCGTTTTGTTTAGGCTACAAAGCTAATTTAAACAAATTAAAATCTGTAAAAAACAAACTGAAAAATCATGTTAAATATTTAAGAACGAAATATTTTTGCTGATTTCTGTGATTTTTTTGATGATTTAAATATTTGATAATTAAAAAGTTGTACGAGAAAATAGTAATTATGCTTAAATTTTTTTTCCTTTATTATTTTTTGAAAGTAAAAAGTTTAAATAACTTTGCACACATAATGAGAAAACTAACTTTAAATACAACGTGGTGGTGGCACAGCTTAAAACAGGCGTGCTACTTTGCTATTGGTATATATTAAAGTTATAATCTCTTCGAGAGAAAAGCCCGTCTGTAAATTTTTACAGACGGGCTTTTTTATTTTATCAATTTTTAATTTTTTATTTTATGACAAAAAAGATTTATCTACCCGAAAACGAAATGCCTAAGCAATGGTATAATATTGTGGCCGATATGGCACAGAAACCATTACCTCCATTAGACCCTAAAACCTTAGAACCACTGGCGCCAGAAGCTTTAGAACCCATTTTACCTAAAGCCTTGATAGCACAGGAAATGAGTCAGGAACGCTATATTGATATTCCCGATGAGGTTTTAGAAAAATACCGTGTTTACAGGCCTTCTCCGCTTTTTCGGGCTAGTGGTTTAGAGAAAGCATTGGGTTATTCGGGTAAAATTTATTACAAGTACGAAGGCGTTAGCCCAAGTGGGTCGCACAAGCCTAACACGGCGCTTGCCCAAGCTTACTACAACAAAGAAGAGGGAATTAAAAAATTAACCACCGAAACCGGAGCAGGACAATGGGGAACGGCCTTAGCGTATGCCTGTGCACAATTTGACTTGGAGTGTGAGGTATATATGGTGAATGTAAGTTTTAAACAAAAACCCTATCGAAAAATTTTGATGAATACTTTTGGAGCAAATGTATACGCTAGTCCGTCGCAACGCACCCAAGCGGGAAGAGCTGTTTTAGAAGACGATCCAAATCATACCGGAAGCTTGGGTATAGCAATATCTGAGGCAGTAGAGCGAGCCGTGCAAGAAAATGATACAAAATATTCTTTGGGTTCGGTGTTAAATCACGTGCTTTTGCACCAGACTATAATTGGTTTGGAAACGCAAAAACAATTGGCAATGGACAATGCCCAAGCCGATGTAATTGTTGCCCCGTTGGGTGGAGGTTCTAATTTTGCTGGTTTAGCTTTTCCTTTTTTAAAGGAAAAAATGCAAGGAACTTCCAATACGCGATTTGTAGCGGTAGAACCCAGTAGTTGCCCAAAGCTTACACAAGGGAAATTCAGGTATGATTTTGGTGATAATCAAGGCTATACTCCATTAATGCCAATGTATACCTTAGGTCATAATTTTGTACCGGCAGGAATTCACGCTGGTGGCTTGCGCTACCATGGCGCTAGTGTTTTATGTAGTCAGCTTTTAAAAGACGGTTTTATTGAGGCAAAAGCTATTGATCAACTTACCTGTTTTGAAGCTGGAATACTATTCGCTAAAGCGGAAGGAATTGTTGCTGCACCAGAATCAACCCACGCTATAGCACAAGTTATTCGGGAAGTAGAGCAAGCCAAAATTGAAGGCGCTCAAAAAACAATAGTGTTTAACCTATCGGGTCACGGATTTGTTGATATGGCGGCTTATGGCGATTATTTAGACAATAAGCTCACCAATCACCGCGTAGATAATACGGCTGTGCAAAAAAGTTTAGATAAAATTAAGCGTTATCAACCCGATAACTTTTTAAAAGAATTGACTTATTGAAGGTTAATTAATGTGCTAAAATAATTCCCTATTGGTGTTTACGCGAATAGGGAATTTTTTTAATTCTTTCCTAACTATTTAAAACGCTAATCGATTAAAATCCTATAATTCCACTTATTATCATATAATTAGATTTTGAAGGTAGACGCATTCAGTAATTATGCTAAAAAACACTAAAGGGATAACCTGATTTTTTTAGGATAAATCAAAAGCCTTAAATTAATGATAAAAGAAATAAGCAAAAAAATACGATACTCAAAATTATCACTGTAGTGTTAATGATAAGATACAACCTATTGATGTTTTTTTTGGCAAGGCTGCTAAGAATTAATGCGATGGTACAGAAAAGCAAACCTAAATAGTTAGCCCTAAACCTTCCTCTTAGCCATTGAGGTAAGTAACTTTTAAATATCTGAATGCGTTCGGTTTGGCTTTGGCCTGAATTATAGGCATATATCTATAAACCGTATACTACAATTGGTGTCAATACGCATAGCATATTGGTTATGGTTAGCATTTTGTACGATTTATTAAATACTAATTTCATTAATTTGAACGCTTTCAAAAATAACACTAAATTACAAGTAGTTATTTTAGTAATTCAGATTTATAATTGCTTATAGTTGGTCTTGATAGTTTTTCCAAGCTCAAAACACGCTATCCTTTCATCTCTCAATTTTCAATGAAACATTTGGCATGATTAAAAGCATACTTTTATAACAACGCAGCTTATTTTAAGCTTCCCTTAAGATTTTCTCCATTTTTCGTCCTTTTGCCAATTCATCAACCAATTTGTCTAAATATCGAACTTGTCTGTAAATTTCGAACTCGTCCTCAATATCCTCAATTCGGTAGCCGCAAATAACACCTTTAATTAAATGTGCATTGGGATGCAAATTTGCTTTTTGAAAAAAGGCTTCAAAGGTGGCTTTTTCTTCGATAAGTGACTGCAAGTTATTTTCATCATAACCGGTGAGCCATTCAATTACTTGATGAAGTTCTTGTTTTGTTCTTCCTTTCTTTTCAACCTTGGTCACATAATGTGGGTAAACCGATGCAAAGGTCATTTTGGCAATCTGTTCGTTCTTTTTAGCGGTAACTTTCATTTATTTTAATTTTTATTCGGTTATTTTCGCATAAAGTCAAAAGCTCCTTTTCTGAGTTGTATTCCATATTCCAGGTAAGCTTTCAAGCAAGCTAAGAAATTTGCCCATCCTCCTGAATTTTCCAGGGCCCATTTCAGATTGTCTTCACTAAATTCTTTTCCATTTTCGTTTACTTTCACTAGAGTACTTCCGTCTGCCATATTTTCTAATGTTATATTCACAGTGGTCTCGGGATCCCAAACAAATGAAATAGCGTCATACTTATCAGTTTTAACATGTTATTGGAAATTGTTCCTCAAATTCTGGAAATTTCCAAATCACCTCACTTCCCGTTTCCAATCGTCCGCTACTTTTAGAGATAAAGTAATTTGTCATTTTATCAGGATTCACAATTCTGGATTATACTGAAATAGGTTGACCTTTTTTACGGTTTTTTTTGGTTGATTAACTATTACTTTTAAATAATTAGTTCAGATAAATTTACATCATTTTTTCGATAGGCTCTGTATTTGATTGTTGAATTTTTATGTACTTGAGCTGGCTTTCTTAAATCCAGGCTAAAATGTGTTCTTAAGTTATTGTAAATATACACGGCTTGTGCTGTCATTTCCTGCGCTAATTCGGAGTTTTTAATCGTTTGTTTTAGTTTATATTTATATTAAAGGGTATTGTAAATACATTCTTAAACTACGTTTTCATAGGGATCATACTGTTCGTTCATA
Source organism: Mesonia sediminis (assembly GCF_042684705.1). Classification (NCBI taxonomy): domain Bacteria; kingdom Pseudomonadati; phylum Bacteroidota; class Flavobacteriia; order Flavobacteriales; family Flavobacteriaceae; genus Mesonia; species Mesonia sediminis. The sequence continues at coordinate 2,089 of NZ_JBHULZ010000026.1, read as the reverse complement.
CTTATAACACTATTATTTTTTTTTAGCAAATTGGGTGTAATTGGGGTTACGGTATTGAAAACTTCTGTTAGAGCGGTGAATCAATTTTTCATTGGAGTATTTTCTATTTTTAATAGCCATAGCCGGATATAGACTTCCCAAAAAAGGGAATGCCTATAGTAAACCACCAGAATATTGGATTGAACGACTCAAAAAACAAAATTAAAAGATAATGAAAAACGCTTCTTCAAGACGTAATAGAATGCTACACCCCAAAATCAAGAAAAACCCCATAAAGTGATAGCAATAAACCATTCAATACGCAAAGAGGTGTAATTTATAAGCTTTTTGGGTATCCTAAGTCTACCGCTAAGAAAAGAAATGTTGCTAATCATCTCTAAA
>NZ_JBHULZ010000026.1:0-1622 GCF_042684705.1 Mesonia sediminis | reverse complement strand
GCACAGCAATAGATTAATCCCCATAGTACCAACCGACAAACAGCCGGGTTAGTCAACACGGCGTTCATGTTAGGCTCCCGAAAAAAGAAGTCGGGACAAGCTGTACCGGCCACACAGCTTGCCCCGATTTTTCATTGGGGAACGCTTAGTTATTGGCAATAGGTTTTTTTGTTTTATAATTTTACTTCCTTTGCTTGTAGTTGGATTGCTGGAGTTATAAGAATTCTTTTAGATGGGGTTTTAAACAGGAAATTAGCAAAATCATATTTAACCATTAGGTTACTATTTTCTAAATAAACAGATTCTTTACCTTTAGTTATATTATATGTCTTGGCGTAATAATTATTTTCGTTGGAAAACTGAAATTTCAATTTTGTTTTGTCTTTATTTGTTGGAGTAAATTTTTGATGATTTTCATTTAAATAGTATAAAAGCTCTATACAAACAAAAAGTGTTTTGCCTTCTTCAAATAAAATATCCTCTTTGTGCTCAATCTCAATTCTGTTTTTTTGCTTAGGATTTAAGTAAAGGGTATCGGTTGAATAAATCTTTTTAATAAAATGAAGCGTTTGTAAATTACCTGAAGGCAAACTTTCTTCGACTTCAAAAAAGTGGATTTTATAAGCTGTTTTGAACTTTACTTTGTCAACATAGAAAATGGTCTGGCTAATATCTAAATTGCTGTGATGGTTTTTGAAAATTATACCAGAATCTATTTCTGATGTAATGAATTTGCTTTGGGAGTTTATAATCCTATTTGATTCCCCAAAAATTATAGAGCCTTCTTTTTTTGTGGAAATTACCAGATCGTCTAACTGAATATGCTCCTTAGATAGGTAAACGGCTTCATTCAAATTTTGTGTTTCTAGCGTATACGTTCTATAGTGTGTTTTAGTAAATTTTATTTTATCATACTGAAGGTCTTCGGGAATAATGGTTGCTTTATTGTTTTTAGTAACATCTTGATAAACCACCTTATTGTCTTTATAAATTGTAAAAGATACAGACTCTACTAAATCATAAGTGTCCTTATCGACAACGATGAACTTTTGACCAAAAAGGTTTAAAGAAAAAAATAGTAAAAAGTATAGGATTGTATTTTTCATTCACTTTATAATAAAAACGGTACTGCTAAATTGTATTATACTGAAATAGGTTGACCTTTTTTACGGTCTTTTTTGGTTGATTAACTACTACTTTTAGATAGTAAGTTCAGGTAAATTTACATTATTTTTTCGATAGGATCTGTATTTGATTGTTGGATTTTAGTGGCCTTCAGCTGGCTTTCTTAAATGCAGGCTAAAATGTGTTCTTAGGTTATTGTAAATATACACTGCTTGTGCTGTCATTTTCTGCGCTAATTCAGTGTTTTTAATCGTTTGTTTTAAACCGTATTCGTGTTATAGAGTTCTGTAAATGTTTTCAGGTACTGCTTTTTCGCCAGTGTTCATTTTGTATTTTCATAAGTGACTATAATTAATGGTTTAATTTTTAGTCAACCTATTTCAGGAAAGTTCACTGTTCGTATTTCACACGTTGTACCTTACGTTGGGCAATCTCTTTTTTTATCTCAGTTTTAGTATCCTTGTCGGCTTGGGCTAGAGCTTTGTTATGGGCAGCGA
>NZ_JBHULZ010000025.1:0-1142 GCF_042684705.1 Mesonia sediminis | reverse complement strand
TCTACCGAAAATTCCATCCTTTTTTCTATCTTTGAGCTACAACGGAATAAATCCTGCGTATTTTTCCGCAACGAAATCATAGCCAAAGCCGTTGCCAGTAATTTAACCGAACTAAAAAGCATTAATATATTGATTAAATGAAAAGCCAAATTTTAGTTTATTTTCTTTCAATCTTCATACTCTTTTCTTGTAAAAACCAAGACAAGGAATTGACCGAAATGAATTCATTTTTACAAGCTAATTTTGAATTCAACAACCGAACTCTGAATAAGAATAAAGGAGATTATTATAGAATAATTGAGGAGATGCCTTCTCGAGAAATTGAAAAACTAAATGAATTGGATTCAAGATTTGAATCGTTAATTTCTGCAATTGACAGAGCAATCAAGAATAAAGAAAAAAATCTGGAAAACATTATTGCGGAATCCAACGAAATTCTAAATGAGGTTCCGAAAATTGTAGACAATAGAAAAGACTATTTATTACCAGAATTTAAACAGCCGAAAACTGACTCTAAAGATTTAAGTCTAAAATACATAAAGAATAGACTTGTAATTGCAATGGCTTATTCATTTGAATATGCGAGCCGACAAACTTATTCTGTTGATGGATTGTATAAAGTTGACATAGACAGTATAATCTCAAGAAAAACAGACAGCGGAATTAAACTTACCTTGACTTCAAGGTTTGGACAACCAATAAAAGAAAACAGACACATTTTGATTAATAAAATCGAACTCAATGGAAAAGAACAAAAAATTGATTTTGAACTTAAAGATAATTACTCTTTTGCGGACATTGAATTAGATTCATTACAATCTGGAATTTATAAAATGAACGGAATTTTACGTTTTTATCATAGAGAACAAAAATTTGACATACCGTTCGAAAAGGAATTTAAAGTGGAATAAAAACTACTGGCAACAACGTGTATAGCTCATTGCGGCTGAATTCCTAATCGGAATTCATTGCAATTTGCTATCTTCGTTTTACGGCGGAAAATCCTTACGGATTTCCCGCAACGAGCCATACACAAAACAGTTGGCAAAAATACCTCGGAATGAAAAGCAAAGCGGAAAAATAATGAATCTGACTGCTTGAAAAGATGAAGTAAAAAACAAAAATTAGTTCTTAAAAGAAAT
>NZ_JBHULZ010000024.1:0-677 GCF_042684705.1 Mesonia sediminis | reverse complement strand
GCATTGTTCTGTGCATTGGCTAAGGTTTGGTGGTAGCTTACGCTTACACCGGCTGCCCCGCCAGTGATTTCATTGTCTAAACTGGGCAGGTTGAATAAACCAAAGCCGTCGTTGTCATCGTCACAGAAGGTATACACTTGTGGGGTGTTGGCCGCCGGGGCGGTATCTACTTGTAAGTCGATAGCATCATCTATTAAACATCCCGTAGTTTGATCTTCTATTTGAAAATAGATGGTCTGGTTATAGGCTGTTGTATTGGTATAGTTACTAGGCAATGCATTGGTTCCTGCAGCCAAATCGGCTGGGGTCTCATAGTAGTCTACATGGTAGTTCGGGTTATTCCCGGTAAGCTGATTGGTGGCTGCTGTTAAATCGAATACAGCAATACCATCGGCAGTAGCGTCATCACAAACCACTTGGGTCACCGGGGTGTTGTAACTTGGTAGCGGGTTTACCACTAAATCAAAACTAGTGGTTGAAGTACAGTTGTTAGGGCCCTCTGCTTCTACTACAATACTTTGCGGATTGCTGGTATTGTCATAAGCCGTTGGGTTAGCGATGGCTGTACCTGCGGTATAGTCTGCTTGACTCGCATAATAGGTCAGGGTGAAATTAGCTGGTGTTGCTTCATTGGCCAAAATGGCTGCAGATTGACTGGTTAAGTCAAAGGTCTGCAC
>NZ_JBHULZ010000023.1:450570-546631 GCF_042684705.1 Mesonia sediminis | reverse complement strand
TCATTTTCAAAAAATATTGATTCATCGATAAATTTCATAAAAATCAGAAAAATAGAATTTTTAAGAGCATTAATTGGTAGTTTTGAGACAGACTGCCGTTGCCATCAATTATGAAAAAAATCCTGTTAATACTAATACTTCTTTACAGTAATTCAACAATTTGTCAAAATACAATTGAATTAATCGCATATAACTGCATTAAGGATAGAGAATCGGACAGAGATATTTCAGAAATTAAATTTGAAATACTGACTAATCACAAAGTTATTAGTCAGACTACAAAATCTAAATTTGATTTATTTAGGCTACAAACTTCTGCAAACGAAGTCAAAATTGAATATAATAATATTTATAATCAGAAAAAAGACACAACATTTTTGATTACCCCTAAAACTCGAAAACTATTTTTATGTGTCGAAAAAATGAAAGATTATGAAATTAAGACCTTTATTGAAAAAAGTCTTGAGGAAAATAAAAATTGGAAATTAAAATTGTCTGGAGGCAGCTGCTTTGTATATACAGATACAGAGATTAAAATTATTCCTAATAAAAATGATGCTATCCTAAAATATAAGTATACTGAAGAACGAAATGGAAAAAAAATCAAAGAAAAAAAAGTGATTAAACTTGATAAAAATGACCTTGATAATTTAATAATGTTCGAAAAGAAATTAAGATTACTAAATTCAGCAATGAGAAGATGTGCACCTGGAACTTACTACTATTTATCTCTAGGAAATGAAACAATTGAAATAAAAGATGAAACTTGTGTCGGAATTTTTGAAGGATATATATCCAAAATAATTGAAAGAAATAACTAATGGCAATAACTAAGCGTTCGTGTGGCCGGTACGGCCTAACATGAACGCCGTGTTGACTAACCCGGCTGTTTGTCGGTTGGTATTATGGGGATTAATCTATTGCTGTGCTGCTCTTTTAGAGATGATTAGCCACATGTCTTTTCTTAGCGGCAGACTTAGGATACCCATAAAGCTTATAAATTGAACCTCTTTGCGTATTGAATGGTTTATTGCTATCACTTTATGCGGTTTTTCTTGATTTTGAGGTGTTGTATTCTATTACGTCTTGAAGAATCGTTTTTTATTATCTTTTAATTTTGTTTTTTGAGTTGTTCAATCCAATATTCTGGTGGTTCACTATAGGCATTCCCTTTTTTGGGAAGCCTATATCCGGCTATGGCTATTAAAAATAGAAAATACTCCAATGAAAAATTGATTCACCACTCTAACAGAAGTTTTCAATACTGTAATCCCCAATACACCCAATTTGCTGAAAAAAAATATTATTATTATGAGTATGACAGAATAGTATCCTCCCTATAAAAACGGAGTTGCAGAGCGAATTAACAGAACCCTTAAATATAAATATGGACTAAAACAAACGATTAAAAACACTGAATTAGCGCAGAATATATTTACAATAACCTAAGAACACATTTTAGCCTGGATTTAAGAAAGCCAGCTGAAGGCCACAAAAATCCAACAATCAAATACAGATCCTATCGAAAAAATAATGTAAATTTACCTGAACTTACTATCTAAAAGTAGTAGTTAATCAACCAAAAAACGGTTAAAAAACTAAATTATTTCAGTAAAATGCCAAAAATTCTACTCCTTTTTCTTATTGGATTATTTTTTTATTCTTGTTCTTCCACCAAGAATAGAAAAGTTAAAACTAAATACTTTGACGAAAACTATACTGAAATTAGCAAGTCTGAATTTGAACGAATACGGAAAACCAATAGGTTATTAGATATTCCAGGTGATTCTGCTCATCATAAGAAACTAACTTTGAGAGAAAGGCATGGGAAAATAAACAATAGAGCATTGTTGGAATCAACACTTGAAAAAGCAATAAACAGAGAATTGGATTCCGAAAAACCATTGGTAATCATGTACTATCCCGGTAAAGATCCTTGCAATTCAAGTGGAAATAAATCAAAAAATGATAGCCGTATAAATTGGCGCAAAGTTTTTGAACATGCTATCTATGAAGTAGGACAAACTAAACCCATATATATTTATAAGGATCATAGTGGTTTACAAAAAGGTTATGATTCAATTTATCATAAAGATCCAAACGGTATTATTGAAAGGCTATTTTTTAAACATCATTATCCTTGCAGTAGCTTTGTGGTGATTTCAAAGGATGGCGATTTTATTAGTTATTTTGGCGAACATTCGAGTGGTTATGTAATTACGGCAACCAAGCTTATGAATAAATAGGTTTTACAACAAGTATTGTGGTAAAAAACAAGTAAAACTTATTAGTTTTAAGCTATATTACACTTGTAGGAATCTTCATATACTAGTTTTGATTTTACAATAGCAAAAACCTGTTTTAGGACCTATTGCTCACAGCAGTCTAAGCTGGTTTTTTACACTTCCCTTTTGCTAGTATACGTTTATAAATTTTTCGGTAAGCCTTATTATATTAATATGCATTATAATTGCCATAAATAGTAATTTACAGAGTTTTTGATTTCTTACATAGCTTAATTTACTAGGTTTATTTTAATTGCTTTCACTCTTACGAATCACATTAGTTAATCTTGCATAATTATACAATTCACTTCCGCTTGTAAATTGCTCAAACCCATACATTAGAAGTACTAAAATCAGGGCGATTTTCGATTTAATTCTTGGTGAGGTTTACCTAAGGGTCATCAATTCATGAGGTATTATTTAAATCAATATTAAAAGTTCATCTCTCAAGTCCTTTGTTTGTTTTATTCTACGTTTGGAAAACCTTACGACTGCTTTACTGAGACGGTCTAAAACAGCTTCATCCTGCATTTTAATTTTTCACTTTTTGAAGCCTGAAAAAGTGTTTTTAAACTAGTTGTATTTCCCATCTGATTTTGTAAGGTCAAAAACCAAATGACCGATGTCTACTCTAAAATATTTAATATTTTTATGCATAAGAAAAGGTTTTTTGACGGTACAATATACCCGAAGTTATGCGATTAAAAATAGAAGGCTAAAAGCCAAGTATAACTGTAATATGTCTGTGTAAAAAGGAGGAGGGGGTACCGAAGTTTCACGATTGTCTTTCACAAAATAAACTTTTTCTTCTATTTGTTTTAGCTTTTTATTTATCTTAATTTAATGATTTTATTAAAACCTTTACTTTAACGTGTGTATCTCCCTGACTGATAGAGTTTATTAACTTATCTTGAAACGTCTAAACTCGCGGATTTTCTATCTGGTATTTTTCTGCTAAATTAGGTGCTAAACACGCGAATATTCATAAGCAAAACCGATAAAAAAAGAACTATGAAATTGTATTACTTAATCATCATTTGCATTCTATCTAGCCTTAAGCTTTTATCACAGGAGAAGAAAGTTGTTTATCTTAATGAATTTAATCAAGAAATAAGTGAAAATGAGTTTAAAGAGGGGAGAACCGGTAAGGGGATTCTCGATTTATATTTTGAAAATGATTCCATAGTGAAAGGTTTATTAGTAAGAAAGAAATCAATAGGCAAACTGAACGAAAACAAATTTAATAAGCTAAAAATGTCTTTATCTATAGAGAATAAAATAAATGATGGGTTAATTGTAATAATATATTACCCTGGGAAAGACAGATGCAATGATGTCAAAAATTATTCTACTTGGAATATTTTTGATAAAGATTATTTAAAAAGACTCAAAAGAATTAGCAATGTTAGTCATCATTGGATTTACAAAAATGACGAAAATTTAAACTATTATTACCAAAACAAAATAGGCTGGAAAAAAGATAAAAATCAACTCATCGAAAAAATGTTTTTTAAATATCATTTTCCTTGTGCTAGTTGTGTGGTCTTAGATACTGAAGGAAATTTTATTACTTATTACAGCGAATTCGGAAAACAAACCGTTTGGAAAATGGCTAAGGAACTCAAAAGAATTTAATGAATTTCTCCCTTTAAGGATTAAGCGTTTGCGCAGGGGTGCTATACAACAGGAATATGATAATAGCTCATTCAATTTTATGCTTGTTTTTTCTATAATGGGTCTAAAATGTTGCTGGGGGAGAGGCTTTTTGAAATGATGAATTAACAGACAATTATAATTTTAGCGCAACAAAAATTACCAGAATTTTATTGGTTTAAATTAGGGGCATTGCACACTTTATGCAATTTATCAACAAGTATGACTTCTAAAGCCTTCTGTCAGTTACAATTGCTTAGCGTTTAAGGTAGTTTCTCACAATATAGCTTTGAATAAAATTAATAAGCATCTTTAAATTAATATCGATAATGTAAAAAGGACTATAAACGCTTATAATTGAGTCTGAAAAACACGTCGTTTTCCAATTATATGAATCTCTAAATTTTAAGTTGTTTTTTTTAATAATTGTTCAAAATCCTATTTAAAAAAGACCAAAACTTAGTCGTCCTTACCAAGGTATCGGTCAACTATCTCTTGTATTTCCTGTTCTTCAGCTAGCTCGAGTAGCTTCAAGTTTATAGTACTTAGTCTATTGGTATATTCTGGGAAAGCAAAACCATATCCTTGTTTATAATATTCGGCTTTAGCTACATAAATCTCTTCCTCGGGGTGGTTGACTTGATAATAAAGTAGCTGTGGGCGGTCGTAAACTACGGCATCTACTTTTTTGTCTTTGAGCAGTTGCATAGCTTCAGGTAAACTACTTACTTGTGTAACTTTAGCCTTGTGTTCTTTTATAAATGCTATTGCAGGTGAACCGGTAATTGTGGCCGTATTTTTTCCTGAAATTTCTTCAATTTTATCGATTGTAGAGGTACCTAATCCACTTAAAGTTAATGTGCTTGCGATACCCGCAATCATTGATCCAGCAAAAATTAATGTAATGACCATCCATATACCAGCAATGACTCTCCCTTTTAAAGTAATAGGCGCCATATCGCCATAACCGGTAGTACTCATAGTTACAATAGCAAGCCACATACCGTTTCCGATTCCTTTTACAGGATCCTTAGGAAATTGATCTGGTGATTCGTGACGCTCTGCTAACCATAGTAACGTACCTACTACCGCTAATATGAGTAAAAATCCGCTTACAGCTAAAAGAAGCTCTATGCTAAAAAAAGGCTTGATTCGCTGCCAAAGCCCGTTTTCGTCTTTTCGAGAAGCAATACCTAAACTAGATTGATAAAAAGGTTGTGTAAATTTGTAACCCTTTACTCGTTTTGAGGTAATACTTACAGGGCCGATAAGCATATCTATTTGGTTGCTATTTAACTGCTGGAGTCCTGTTTCTATAGACGAAAAACTCTTTAATTCGTAATCCCATTCTTGTTTGTTCGCAATTCGATCCCAAATTTCTAAAGCAATTCCATCTTGGTCTTCATTATTAAAAACAAAAGGCTGACTTCCTGCGATTCCTACCTTTAGTGAATTTGTTGTTAGGGTTGTATCTATTTCCTGTAGTTGAGCAGACACGCTAAGCGTTGATAGCAATAAAAATAAAATGCTCAAAAAGTAATTTTGTACTTGCTTTTTCATAACATAGCCTTAGAATTTACAAAGTTAAAAGAAATTAAGGATTTAAAGTTTAAATCTTAAGTTTCACTATTTTCAGGTTTTTCTAGAAATATAAAACACGAAAAATATTAATGTTGTACTCCTGATAGGTTATTAAATTGGTTTTAGCGCTAAAGTAAGTTTTGATTTGCTCTTAAAAACCACTAACTTTCAATCCTTAAAACCAGCTCTAAGGTTTTGTGCTTTATAAAATTAATTAATCGCTTATGAGTCAAAATATAAACTTAGCCGTATTAATAGATGGCGATAATATTCCTTCTTCTCCCGTAAAAGAAATGATGGAAGAAATTGCCAAATATGGGAATCCTACAATCAAACGGATTTATGGTGATTGGACCCGTCCAGGATTGAACCGATGGAAAAGTTTGTTGCTAGAAAATGCGATTACTCCCATACAACAATATGGGTATACTACGGGTAAAAATGCCACCGACTCGGCTATGATAATCGATGCGATGGATATTTTATATAGTGAAAAGGTGGATGGGTTTTGTTTGGTTTCTAGCGATAGCGATTTTACACGTTTGGCTACTCGTTTAAGGGAGGCAGGAATGCAAGTGATAGGAATAGGAGAAAAAAAGACGCCCAATCCGTTTATTGTGGCTTGTGATAAGTTCATTTATATCGAAATTCTTAAAAATCAAAGTCAAAATAAGTCGGCCGATAAGGGCGAATCGGAAGAAAATGTAGATAAAATAACCGAAAAGGAAATCAGTTTAATTAGATCTACTATAAACGATTTGTCTGACGATGATGGTTGGGCTTTTTTGGGTGACGTAGGCGGATTAATCCAGAAAAAAAGACCAAATTTTGATTCCCGAAATTATGGCTTTGAAAAACTGACTCCTTTAATAAAAGCCACTCAGCAATTTGAAATAGAACAACGTGAAACGTCAAAAAGCAGACACAAATTAATTTACGTTAAGAATAAAGTCCGAAAAGGGAAAAACAGGCGGTAAAACAATTATTTATAACAGATAATAGCGAGATTAAAGTGCAATAAGTTTTTAACTACTACCTTCTCTTAAATGTTAATCGCTTGAAAAACCAAATTTACTTTCTGTTTGACCTATTCTTCGAAGATTTTAGCTGAGGTTTTGATTCTCATCAAATCTAAAACCAGTTTTTCGACATAACAATTTTTGAAAATATCTAGACTTATCCAGAGTTTACCTTTTAAATTTGTGCAGCTTTAGTTAAAAGCACAAAAAGCGTGTTCAACACTTTCTAAATTGAAAGACATATTTGACCCATCGAATCTGCCCTGATGAGAATAAATGTATAAAATTTTATTGCTATCGAATGTTTGTAATGAGGTGTTCCAAATCCAATTTACCCTAAAGAGGTATTTCAATTCCTTTTAAGTTCATATTTTAAATTTCCATTTTTTCACTCATAAACAAGACAAACCTCTTAAAAAAAATAAGTTTCAGAATAAATTAAAAAACACAAGGTTATATTTTGGTTAGGCTAGTATTTATAAGGGTTTTCAGATGTTAATTAAACTTTTATTAACTTTTTAGTCCAATATTAAGTTCTATTTTCGTCGGTTCTTAAAATAATAGATATGAAAAAAATTTACTTAAGCGTGTTACTTTTCGTAGCAACTTTAAACTTGTTTGCTCAGCAAACAAACATTTCTTTTGAAACCGCAGAAGGATTTCAATTAGGGAACTTACATGGTCAAAATGCCTGGGAAGTTTCTGAGGGCAGCAACGGGGTTTTGCAAAGCCAGATAATTTCTGACGAACAAGCAAGCCAAGGGAGTTATTCTTTTAAAAATGCCTATGATTCAGGTTTTAACTCGCAATGGCTACCTATTTTTGGTGCGGCGAAGACTTTTATTACTCCCAAATCTTTTCAAGATTTTACATTTTCTTATGATATCTTCATCACCGATACCTTAGGCTCAGATTTTGAATTCACCCTTTACGGAATTGATGCGAATGATACCTTTGTACCTGTGGCAGGAATAGGTATGGAAAATCGTGGAATGGTGTATATTATTATCGATGAAAATTATTCTTCAGATTATACTTCTGCTAGCTGGGTGCCCCAAAGCTGGGTAAATGTTCGTATAGAAGTAAGTGCTTCTGCAGTAAAGTACTATTTAGATAATACTTTAATTTACACCGCCAATAATTTTTCTCAATTAAATATTGAAGGTTTTAATATGTTGCATAATAATTATGGAGAGGATGCCTATTACGATAATATATCTTATTACAATGGGAGTCTTTCTGCAAATCAGATGGAGTTAGTCGAGGTAAAACTGTATCCAAATCCTGCGGTGAACGAATTAAAAATTCAAACGCCCAAAGGAATAGCGATTAGAACGCTTGAAATTTTTGATTTATCTGGTAAACAAATCCTACATTCAAACGAATCAATAGAGGTAGATATTTCAAGTCTTTCTCAAGGGACTTATTTTGTAAAAATCAATACCAATAGAGGTTCTATCAGTAAAAAAATCATTAAAAAATAAACACTTAACACCAATACACCCCAAATTGTTTTTATGATTTGGGGTTTTTTATATCACTTAGTTAATTTACTATTCGTTTAAATTTTTAGGTTTTATAATTGAATAGATTAATGTTTTGTAGCGTTTTGTTCAAATTAAATTAACATTTAAGCAAAATAATTTGTATATTTTTAGTTTCTTAAATATTTCATATTATGTTTGCTTCATTCAGCGGTTATCCAGCCTATTTTTCTATTGTTGTTTTTTTTATTTTAACTTTTTCACTAAATGCCCAAAATCAGATTTATCTGCAAGATTTTGAAACCAATGCGGGGTATAGCACCAGTATCCCCGAGTTTACAGATAATAGTGAAGATTATTTTATCCGCACCGACGGCACAGATATAAACCCGAGCTATTTAGGTAAGTTAGGTGATTTCTTTTTTGCCGCGCAAGATATTGATGGAGAGGGAGCTTCGGCTCAACAAAGCATAATGCTTTCAAATATCAATATCGCCTACTATTCCAATTTAGAATTTCGAGTTTACTTGGCAGAAGAGGATGCTACTGACGGCGATGAAGATTGGGACTCGTCTGATTATGTGCATATTTCTTATGAGGTTGATAATAGCGGTAGCTATACTCCTTTGCTGCATATAGAGTCTAGAGGGGGTAGTACAAATACAGAACCAGCTATAGATACCAATTTTGATGGGGTAGGAGATGGCATTGCATTGAGTCCTAGTTTTCAACAATTTGTGAGAAGCATTCCTGCAACAGGACAATCCTTAAACTTAAAAATTGAATTCAATTTAGACAGTGGAGATGAAGATATTGCTATAGATCATATAGAAATATACGGCACACCCACTATTAATGGTGATGCCACTACAGAAGTTTACTCTCCTATTAGTCAGGTAACAGGAACTAATATCGATGCTTTAGACGCTACACTTTCTGGTAATGCAGAGGAGGTTTTCGGATTTATTATAGAAGATCAAGGCAGTGGCGATAATTTACCTACTTATGTAAATCAATTGCGCTTTGTGCCCGCTGCTGGTAATACGGCTTTGTGGGAAGACCATCTAGCAGATTTTACTTTGATCGATGAGAATTTAAACTCCTATGCTATTAATCAAATCAATGTTAGCAATCAAGAAATCATTTTAGAATTTAATCCGCCTATTAGCGTAGGTGATGGTGCGTCTTTAGAATTTTTGATGGGTGTTTATTTAAAAGATCAAAATATCGTAGACGGAGCCGATCTTCAATTTAAGATTCCAGCCACAAATCACGGATTTACAGCTGCAAACAATGGTTCAACTTTTTCAGATCCACTATTGCTGGGAGACATTACGAGTAATGTTTTTAGTATTGAGGTCCATGCCAGCGAATTACGCTTTATGCAACAGCCTAGTGATGTTTTTGTAAATCAAGTTATGAGTCCACCTGTGCAGGTCATTGCTGCCGATGCCAACGGAAATATAGACACCGATTATAACCTCAGTGTTAACCTCACCTCAACAGGTAGTTTAGCAGGTAGTCCTGTTACCGAAACCGCGGTAAATGGGATGGTATCATTTGCCAATATATCGCATACTCAAAGTGGTAAAGGATTACAATTAAGCGTTGACGATGGTATGTTTCCCGTGCAAAATAGCTTGAGCTTTTTTGTATTTACTGCTGCGGTTGCTCCTACTCCTGGAACGGTCTACATAACCGAAATAAGCGATGCGAATAATTATCAAAATGAATTTATCGAGATTTTTAATGCCTCAGACCAAATTATTGAAATGAAAGACATAAAATTGGTAATGGACAATAATAAGGTTTGGCGGGTAGGCGACTTGGCGGTAGGATCTAATGCTAATACGTACATTCATCCAAATGGTTTTATGCTAATTTCACGCGGAGCCACACAAGCAGCCTTTGAACAAGAATTTGGGGCAATCAATGCCAATACTCAGTTTATTGCTGGTAGTCAAAATATGTATTTTGGAACAGGTAAAGCAAGAAGGTGGCGTATGTTCATTGGCGGTACAGTGAATACCGCAGATGGCAGCTTGTTAGATGATACGCAAAACGACATTGCAGTAGAAGATAAGCGAAATTACCAAAATATACTTACCAACGAATTTATTGAAACCGATAGTGCCCAAGCAAATCCTGGCGAGCTAGACTACTTGTTATTCATGAACGATGAGTGGGTAAATCAATTGGCGCCAGATGTTACCACTACTAAAGATATACTTATTGGTGATGATTGGATGAGTAAAAATGATTTTAGTGGTAAGAACCTATTTATTGCTCCAAATAAAAAACTAATCAATCACCATTATTTACAATTGAGCGGTAACAAAATGCAAATAGACGGTGAATTAATTTTTGGAAGCAAAAGCCCCGCCCAAATGGGTACTTTAGGACCCATTCCAAATACTATGAATATACAGGGAGAAGTTGAGGTAGAAAGAATTATCCCTCCAAAGAGAGCGTACAGATTGTTAAGTAGTTCGGTAACCAGCGCTAGAACTATTCACGAACAATGGCAAGAAGGGGCAAACAACACAGATTATTCCAATTTTTTAAATCCTAATCCGGGTTACGGCACACATATTACGGGTTCAACTACTGGTCAAAACGGTTTTGATGCCACGCCTTCGGGTAACCCTTCTTTATGGCGCTTTGATAATGCGAACCAACAGTGGTATGCCGTTAGCAGCACTTTGAATACTTCTTTGCAAGCAGGAACTCCTTATCGTTTAATGGTACGTGGTAGTCGAGACATAAATGTGACCCAAAACGCAAGTCAGCCAGACACCACGCGGCTGCGTATGCGTGGTAATTTGACTCAAGCTGGCAATTTTGAAGTGCCTAGCAGTGAGTTAAACGCAACACCCGGCGCGTTTAATTTTGTCGGTAATCCGTATCAAGCACAAGTTGACTTAAATCAGGTTCTTTCGCGATCTGTAGACATTAATCCGAACCAATATTATATTTGGGATCCTAATAAAAATGTACGGGGTGGTTTTGTTGTGGTAGATTTACCTTCAGGTACCAATTCAGACGGCTCAGAAGCAAATGCTAATATTCAGGTAAATCAAGCATTTTTTGTGCGTACAGGAGGAGCGAACCCAAAAATAATTTTTAATCAAGCGGATAAAGTAAATCAAAATTTCACACAGGTTTTTAGATCGAATAAACCGCAAGATTTGGCTTTAATCGGTCAATTGTATGCCAATGAGGCTTCTAATATGCAATTAACCGATAGTTTTATTATACGCTTTGATGCTGCTTACACCAATCAAGTGAATGATGCAGATGCTGCTAAAATGGGGAATCTAGATGAGAATATTGCAATAATCAATCAAAACAATTACTTAAGTATAGAACGAAGGGAAATGCCAGTGAAAGGAGACACTTTAGACCTCTTTGTAAATAATTACCGATTTAATAATTACCGACTTAATTTTGATCTACCAGCATTTGGTGGTATTAGTGTATTTTTATTAGATCGATACCTAAACCAAGAGACTCCTCTTACGAAAGGGGCAAATCAAGTAGATTTCACGGTAGATGAAGATATACCGCAGAGTATTGCTGCCAATCGGTTTGCTTTGTTGTTCAAGCAAAAAAACTTAGCTAACCCAATATTAAAAAAGTCTAGTTGGCTTGTTTACCCTAATCCCTTTACGGATTATTTTCAGGTCAAGGCTGAATCTCTTATCGGTCAAAATCTAAGCATATCGATTTATAATCAATTGGGTATGCGAATTAAGGATTTAAAACTTGATTCTTTTAGCGGAGAGGAATCGATTTATGCTTTGAAAGGCTTACCAAACGGATTTTATTATATTCAGCTTCAAGCTGATGATATTATATTTACTCAGAAACTTATAAAGAAATGATGAGCGAACAATAAAGCAAAAAACAATCCCGAATATGCTGAGTGTATTTGGGATTGTTTTTTAAATACTAAGGCTTTTTCTTCCAAATTTTATCAGATACGGGTAAGTAAGCTGGCAAGGCGGCAGAACCGTACCACGGATAAACCTCATAAGCCAAAAAATTATTTTTAATTGCTTGATCAGTAGCTAAGATGGCTTCTAGTTTTTCTTGACTTTCTACCCCTTGAAAAATGAAAATACCGCGATAATTCTTTTGATTGGTTCCTAATGGGCCAGCTACCACCAACTTGCCATTTTCAACTAATCGCTTAATATTATCTAAGTGACCGCGCATACTTTTGGCCAATAATTCTTGGTTTTGACTTTTATTTTCACCGGTTTTTAAAATTACTAGAAAGTAAGACTTCATTCCGTAATCATCGGCTTCATACTTTTGAGCTAAAGAATCATCAAAATTGGGATTGGCAATTTTTTCTTGTGCAATAGCGTGGAGGCTGCACATTAAAAATACAGCAAAAACAAGCGTCTTAGTAGTCTTCATAGGCATTGATTTAATAAAAATAATTAAAATTAGAAATCCTATGGCCTTGCGTTAGGGATTGTCGTGAAAATACTTTGAGGTGTTTTTACACCTCAAAGATTGTAACAAAAGCCCGACCCTTTAGGGTAACGCCCTAAAAAGGATGACTAAACTAATTTTACTCTTCATCGATAAGAATTTCTAATATTTGAATAGCTGCATCGCTAATTTTTGTTCCGGGCCCAAAAACGGCAACGGCACCAGCATTGAATAAATATTCATAATCGGCAGAAGGGATCACCCCACCAACAATAACCATAATATCTTCTCGTCCCAAGACCTTTAACTCTTCGATAACTTGAGGAACCAGAGTTTTATGTCCGGCCGCCAAAGACGACACACCCAAAACGTGCACATCATTTTCTACGGCTTGCTTTGCTGCTTCTTGCGGGGTTTGAAAAAGAGGACCGATGTCTACATCAAATCCTACATCGGCGTATCCTGTGGCTACTACTTTTGCGCCACGGTCATGCCCATCTTGCCCCATCTTGGCTATCATAATTCTAGGTCTTCTACCTTCAAGTGTAGCGAATTGATTAGCCATTTCTCTCGCTTTCTTAAAGCTTTCGTCGTCTTTTATTTCTTTGCTATACACGCCGCTAAATGATTTTATTTGTGCTTTATGTCTTCCGTAAACTTTTTCGAGTGCTAGACTAATTTCGCCAATGCTAGCTCTGTTTCTTGCCGCATCTACCGCTAGGGCCAGTAAATTTTCTTTGCCCGTTTTTGCGGCTTGAGTTAATTTTTCTAAACTCTCTTGTACTTTATTTTCATTACGATTTTTGCGTAATGATTCTAGGCGTTTGATTTGTTGTTTACGCACACTTTGGTTGTCTACCTCAAGGGTTACAATTGGGTCTTCTTGTTCTAGTCGGTATTGATTGGTGCCTACAATAATATCTTGCCCACTATCAATTCTAGCCTGTTTACGTGCAGCAGCCTCTTCAATACGCATTTTAGGAATACCTTTTTCAATGGCTTTGGTCATTCCTCCCAATTCTTCTACTTCTTGAATGAGTTCCCAAGCTTTATGGGCGATGTCATTTGTTAGGCTTTCTACGTAATAGCTTCCTGCCCAAGGATCTACTGTTTTGGTGATTTGTGTTTCTTCTTGTAGGTATAATTGTGTGTTACGGGCGATGCGTGCCGAAAAATCGGTTGGTAGCGCAATGGCTTCGTCTAGTGCATTGGTATGCAAACTTTGAGTACCGCCAAAGGCTGCTGCGGCAGCTTCAATACAGGTTCTCGCCACATTATTAAAGGGGTCTTGCTCAGTAAGCGACCATCCGCTAGTTTGGCAGTGTGTACGTAGAGACAGCGATTTTGGATTTTTAGGGTTAAATTGTTTTACAAGTTTTGCCCATAGCATTCTAGCTGCTCTCATTTTGGCTATTTCCATAAAATGGTTCATACCTATCGCCCAGAAAAAGGATAAACGCGGAGCAAAACTATCAATATCCATTCCTGCTTCTAATCCTTTACGGATATATTCTAGACCATCGGCTAGGGTATAAGCCAACTCGATATCACAAGTAGCGCCTGCTTCTTGCATG
Organism: Mesonia sediminis; assembly: GCF_042684705.1. Classification (NCBI taxonomy): domain Bacteria; kingdom Pseudomonadati; phylum Bacteroidota; class Flavobacteriia; order Flavobacteriales; family Flavobacteriaceae; genus Mesonia; species Mesonia sediminis. The sequence goes on along the minus strand of NZ_JBHULZ010000023.1, from coordinate 532,592 downwards.
TGGTAGCCAGATATACTAATACTGTTAAAACGAGGCATATTTTGCGAGGTGTATTCGAAAATATCGGCAATGATTTTCATCGAAGGACTAGGTGGATATATATAGGTATTACGCACCATAAATTCTTTTAAAATATCATTTTGAATGGTACCTGCTAATTGCTCAGGTGCTACGCCTTGTTCTTCTGCAGCGACAATATAGAAAGCCATGATAGGCAGTACGGCACCATTCATGGTCATTGAAACCGACATTTTATCTAATGGAATCTGGTCGAAGAGTATTTTCATGTCTTCGACCGAATCAATAGCAACCCCAGCTTTTCCTACGTCTCCAACCACGCGGTCGTGATCGGAGTCATAGCCTCGGTGAGTGGGTAAATCGAAGGCAACCGATAGTCCTTTTTGACCAGCCGCTAGGTTACGTCTATAAAAGGCGTTACTTTCTTCGGCAGTTGAAAATCCTGCGTATTGTCTAATGGTCCACGGCCTTTTTACATACATCGTACTGTAAGGACCTCTTAGATAAGGCGGTATTCCTGCTGCATAGTTGAGGTGCTTAAAACTGGCAATATCTTGTGGACTGTATACTTTTTTTATTGTTATTTTTTCGGCGGTGAGAAAAGTTTCGTTTGTATCTGTAGCCTTTCCCGATTGCTTTTTAATTTGAATATGTTGTAAATCTTTTCTTTTCATAATCTTGATGGCTGCTTTATTCGTTAGTTAAACGCTCATTTTCTATTCCTTCGGCAAGGCGTTTTTGAATAATCGGTTTGATTAAGGTTTTGCGAGGAAATTTCTCTAGAAAAGGTGTTTTTTCAAGTTCATTCTTCATTTTATCATCAAGATTCAAATACTTGTTTGTTCCCACTAGTATTTTTTCTTTTTGTTCAAAAGATTTTAATTCTTCTTGTGCAACCTCTTCTATTTTACGTTGTATGGTTCCATCCGTTAAGGCGGTTATAAAACCACCAGCTTGTTCTATAGATTTAAAAATACTTAACGCTTTTTCGGATATTTGCTGGGTTAGGCTTTCAAGGTAATAACTGCCATCTACAGGATTACTCACTTTATCAAAATAACTTTCATTTTTTAAAACCAGCAACTGGTTACGAGCAATACGTCGGCCAAAATTGTTATCGTGGTGAAAAACGGAGTCATAGGCTGTATTTGCTACCCAATTTGCACCACCTAAGATAGCACTCATGCCTTCTGTTGTGGTGCGCAACATATTTACATTATAATCATATAAAGTTTTATTTCTTAAACTAGGGAATGCTAAGATTTCTATGTCTTGCGGTATTTCGTAGGCTTCGGCAATCTCGCTGTATATGATTCGTAAAGCCTTTAATTTGGCGATTTCTGCAAAATAATTTCCACCTATGCTTACATGGAATAGGGGTTTAAAATTTTTCGATTTTTCTGGAAAATGAACACTTAAATGATTTAAGTATTCGTTTACGTGAGCCATCGCATAAGCAACCTGTTGTATATGATTGGTCCCGGCATTTTCATAGATCTCTGTACGAATACTTAGGAATATAGGGAAAGTACCTTGCGCCTTAATCAACCAGTTTAAATCTTCAAAATCTTTTCTTAGGTTTTGATGCCAATTTCCTGTGCTAGCTAAATGACCGATACAGTCTATCCCTATAGAAAACTGGTGATTCTTGCCGGATAGGAACTCTATTAAAGTATTAATTTCTTCTTCCTTTTGATATTCAAAATCTAGATAAACCGGAATGTTTTTAGAGTAAAGAGCCTCGACAAAAGCGATAGGGTTAGGGCTATTTTGTTTAAACTTGAGCCAAAGTGCTTGTGTTCCCTTTTCTAGAACTTCAAGAACATCATCTATATTTGTATTTGCACTAATTTCGAAAGACTCTGTAATTAACCAATTTTTTGGAGATTTTGGCATATAGCCAATTTCAGTCTCTTCTTGGTGATAAAATGGTTTTATATCAATTCCGTTTCTATCTTGAAAAATTAAGTTGTTATAATCTTCCCCTTTAAGATCGGCTTGTATTTTTGTTTTCCACTCTTTTGCCGAAACCGAATTAAAATCCGCTAAAAGCGTTGTATTATTCTTGCTCATGTTTTGTTTTATATTCTATGATATACACCTCTTCATTTTCTTTTTTCATAAAATAAGTTTCGCGTGCGAAGCGTTCTAACTCCTCTGGTTTAGCGAGTTTCCTTAAAATGCTGGTGTCTTTTTTAATTTCTTCTACATAAAAAGCCTTGTTCTCTTCTAATTCGTGAATTTCTTCATTTAGTTCTTGATGAACCAACCAAGAATTGCTGTCTAAAAAAAGCATCCAGATCCCGAATAACAATAGCAGGAGCACATATTTATTGCTCAAGAATTTAAACCAAGGATTTTGAAATAAGGCTTTTAATCGCATAGTACGAAGATACAAAATATTCGATTGCTTAGTTAGTGTCTTGACTTTGAAAAAAAATCCTTACCAACAGAATTGAGTAAGGATTTTTAGACTAAGCTAATTTTTCTTTTATGATAGTTTGCACTATATCTACCGCGACTGTATTGTAGCGGTTGTAAGGTATAATTATATCGGCAAATTCTTTGGTAGGTTCAATGAATTGTTGGTGCATGGGTTTTAAGGTAGTTTGGTACCGATTTAAAACCTCGTCAAGATCTCTGCCTCTTTCATTCATGTCGCGCTTTAAGCGTCTTATTAATCGCTCATCGCTATCAGCGTGCACATAAATCTTAATATCACACATTTTGCGTAACTTCGGGTTGGTTAGAATTAAAATACCTTCTACAATCATTACCTTTTTAGGGTGAGTTAAAATGGTTTCTCCTGTGCGGTTATGCTCTTTGAAACTGTAGATGGGTTGATCTATTGCTTCTCCCTTTTTTAAGGCTTTTAGGTGGTTAACCAATAAATCAAAATCGATTGATTGTGGGTGGTCAAAATTGATTTGTGTACGTTCTTCATAACTGAGTTCACTGGTGTCTCTATAGTAAGAGTCTTGTGAGATTACAGCCACCTCATCGTGTTTCAATTCATCTACAATGGTATTTACTACTGTTGTTTTACCACCGCCAGTACCACCAGCAATTCCAATTATTAGCATCTAATTAATTTTTAGGCAAAATTAAGAAATAATTATGCTTTTTATAAAGCCGCTTACTCATTATCTTGTTCTAATTCTCTTTTTTTATCTGATTTTTTAGGTGACATTTTGATAATTAGCCAAATAAAGCCCACGATAAAATGTAAAACTACAATGGCTGCTACCCAAAATGTAAAAGTGTCTGAATTTCTCATATGAATGGATACTAGTGACTGTGATCGGCTTCTCCTTTTTTAGATTCAGCCAAGATATAATAAGCGTTGTTCATAGCATAAAGCGCTTGTTCTGGCTGTTCATCTAAAAATTTTACTGCAGTATGGCTGCCATCGTTGGTTTGAGGAATTACCGATATAGGCTCAAAGCTATAATTCTCTTTGTTAGGATTTACCGCGAAAACATAAGTTTTTGTACCCTCTTGTACAATGGCTTCATTGGGAAAAGCCCACTGCATGGTTTCTTCTAGATAAATACGGCCTTCTAAATACATTCCCGGGATGAATTTAAAGTCACCTTCTTTAATTTCGGCATGAACGTGGATAGCATTGGCTTCTTTTTCAAGTGATTTTGAGGTGGCAAAGATAACCGCTTCGAATTCTTTTTCACTAGACCCGATTTTAAATTTGATTTTCTGGTTTTCTTCTACCAGATGGGCTTGGTCTTCATAAACCAAAAAATCGGCGTGAACGTGATGGTCATCAATTACCGTAAATAGAGTTGTTTGTGGGGCAACAAATTGTCCTGTCTTAACTTTAACTTTTTGTATAAACCCGTTAATGGGACTTTTAATAGCCACTTTATTTTGAACCGTTCCGTTTTTTAGGTTATTTACCGATATATTTAGCAGTCTTAATTTTTCTATTAAGCCTTTTATTAGACCGTTTTTAGCTCTAAAATCGGCTTCAGCTTTTTGAAAATTCATTCCCGATCCTACACCTGCCTCATATAATTTTTTTTGACGTTCATACTCTTTTTTCAAGTAAATCAGGTCGTTGTAGTTTTTCAAATAGGTAGTTTGCAATTCGATAATGTCGGGATGTTGCAAATAGGCTATAATTTCATTGGCTTTTACTTGTTGCCCTTCAATGACTAGAATATTTTGAACATTAGCTCCTATGGCGCTATTAACACTAGCTTCATTTTGTGGAGGAACTTCTAAGGTGCCGTTTACCGAGATGGTTTGGCCCATATTGCGCTTTTGCAAACGCTCTAATTTAAGATTTAATACTTCTGCCTGTTTTTTACTAAGAAAAATATCATCGTGGTGCTCGGCATCGGTTGCAATTACGTTTTTTTCTTGATTAGCTTTATCTTGTTTCTGGCAAGCGGTAAAGCTAAACAACAATAATGATAATAGTATATATTTCATGATTAATTAGGATTGTAATAATTAAGATTGTGAACAGCCATTAAATAAGCTTGTAAGCTTTGCAATGCATCTAGTTCGGTTTCGATTGCCTGTTTAACCAATTGAGTGAATTCAATATAGTTAATGGCTCCTTCTTTGAAAGCAAAAAGCGCGCCTTCTTTCTGTTTTTTAATCAAGTTTAAACCTGTTTTTTGATAACTTTCCCAGTTGCTTTTTGTTTGTAAATAGTTATTATAAGCTATTTTAAACTTAAGGTCTAGTTCTCGTTTTTTAAAATCGAGATTGTTTTTTTGTTTTTGATATGCAAGTTTAGCTTGATTTATGCGGCTTTTTAAGGTGCCATCTAAAATAGGAATATTTAAACCAATTTGATAGGCGGCAAAACCTTTTTGATTATTTACTTCTTGAAAAACATATTCTAAGTTAAAGCTAGGCAGGCGCTTACTTTTTTCTTTTTGCCACACTGCTTGAGCCAGGGCTGCATTTTTTTGACTGAGAATAAATTCTGGATGTTCTTTTTCCTCGAAGTTTTTTGTTGACCAATTCTCCATTGTACCTATTTGGTCTTTAACATCATAAATTGTATCGGTAAATAAAAATAGATTTAAGCCTAAAAGCTTGGTCTCTGCATTACTTTTCGCTTGGCGTAAGGCTATATTTTTTTGTAGGATTAGGTTTCTTGCAGCATCCCTTTGCATGGTGGATATTGCTTCAACTTCATATTGCATATTTATAGCACGTTCAAATTCTTGGTAGATACTGTCAAGAGCTAAATATACTTCAAGCGTTTTTTTGGCAATTAGTGCTTCTGTCCATTTTTCGCTTACGGTCTTTTTTAAATTTTCATAAGAAAGCTTTTTTAAACCTTGTGCCTGTTCTAGTTTTGCCTTGGCCCAAGCTGTTTTTCGGCCTATACCTAAAAGTTCAATGTTGTTTTGACTAATACCAATAAGATTATACACTCCGCGACCATCTTTAAGTTCTTCGGCTCCCGTGAATATTTGTGTATTTCCCCAGTTATAAGCTTCTGTTTTTGCTTGCAAACTCTGTTCTACAGTAAGCAAATCATTTTTTATTTGTGGGAAATTGGTTGTTGCCGTATCAATTGCGGCTTTTAGGCTTAATGCTGGTAGATTATCAATGCTTTGCGCTTGTGTTGGTAGGCTTACTAATAGCAATGTTATTGTAGCAAAGGCCCATTTTTTACTAGTATTCTTATGTTTTCTTGTTTCAATCCATTGATACAAAATAGGTAAAATAAATAAGGTTAGTAAAGTTGCTGTTATAAGTCCACCTATGACCACCGTGGCTAGTGGCCGCTGCACTTCGGCACCTGCCGATGTAGATAGCGCCATAGGTAAAAAACCTAAAATATCGGTTAACGCGGTAAGCAAAATAGGACGTAAACGCTGCTTGGTTCCGGTTAGTATGCGCTCACGTAAGGGTAACTCTTTATTTTGCCTGAGCGCGTTAAAACTGCTAATTAAAACAAGTCCGTTTAAAACGGCCACCCCAAAAAGTACAATAAAACCAATTCCCGCCGATATACTAAAGGGCATCCCACGAAGAACTAGAGCAAACACACCACCGATGGCTGCCAAAGGAATAGCCATATAAATTATCAAGGTTTGCTTTACGGATTTTAGGGCGAAGTAAATGAGTATAAAAATAAGTAACAAAGCGAGTGGTACTAGGGTTTTAAGTTTCTTTGTTGCTCGTTCTAAGTTTTCAAAAGCTCCTCCATATTCTAAATAATACCCAGGTGGGAGTACTAGGTTTTTGTCTAAAATTTGTTGTATATCCTGTACTACCGAAGCCACATCTCGATCTCTAATATTTATACCCACATAGGTGCGCCGGTTGGTATTGTCTCTACTTATTTGCATAGGACCAGTTTCAAACTTAACCGCTGCAACTTCTCGTAAGGGTATTTGATTACCTGTAGGTAGTTTTATAAATAAATTCTCAAGACTTTCGGCATTAGCACGTTGATTTTCAGGAAGCCGCACTACTAAATCAAATTTTTTAATGCCTTCAAAAATTACCCCGGCTTTTTTTCCTGAGAAACTGGTAGTAATGAGGTTATTTACTTGTTCAATACTCAAGCCGTATTGTGCCAGTTTATTCCGCTTGTAATCGATAGTTATTTGAGGTAATCCAGTGGTCGCTTCAACCTTAGCTTCAGCTATTCCCGGCACGTTTTTTATGAGTTCATTTATTTCATCCGCTTTAAGCGCCAAAATATCTAAATCTTCACCAAAAATTTTAATGGCCACATCTTCTCGGACTCCTGTAAGCAACTCATTGAACCTCATTTCTATAGGCTGTGTAAACTCGTAGGAAATACCGGGTAGTTGATTAAGGTCTTCTTTTACAGCTGCTATAAAAGCCTTTTTATTGGGCACAGTAGTCCATTCAAGATCATTATGAAATATGATAAAAGTATCGGCGATATCCATAGGCATAGGATCTGTAGCTACCTCGGCTACACCAATACGACTGATTACAGATTTGACTTCTGGATATTTATCTAAGATTATTTTCTCTACCTGTGTGGTAGTGGCAACTGTTTCGCTAAGCGAACTTCCAGGTTTAAGTATGGTGTGAAAAGCAATATCACCTTCATCGAGTTGCGGAATAAATTCTGCTCCAATCTGCATAAAAGTATAGGTGGCAAGCACTAACAAAATTACGGCACTACCCACAAACCAGCGCCCCCAGTTTAAACTTTTACTAAGAGCTTTAGTGTAAGCCGATTCTAACTTTTTAATGCCTTGATTTATTTTTTTAAATCGTTTTTCTTTTGCCGGCTTTGCTTTAAGAAACAAGGCCGTCATCATAGGTACGTAAGTGAGGCAAAGAATCATAGCGCCCAGCATGGCAAAGATAAATGTTAAGGCCATGGGTTTAAACATCTTACCCTCAACACCCTCTAAGCTTAAGATAGGGATAAATACAATGATAATAATGAGCTGACCAAAAAAAGCGACATTCATCATTTTCTTAGAGGAGTTTGATATCAGCTTCTCTTTATTAGATTGCGTTATTTTTTTATGCTTTAATAAATAGGCGCTCAGGTAAAAAACACTACTTTCTACAATTATTACAGCGCCATCTACAATGATACCAAAGTCAATTGCTCCTAGGCTCATTAGATTGGCCCAAACTCCAAAGTAATGCATTAAAATAAATGCAAAAAGTAAAGATAATGGAATAGTAGAGGCAACAATGAGTCCTCCTCGCCAGTTTCCTAAAACCAAGACTAAGATAAAAATAACGATTAAGCCTCCTTCTAGTAAATTATTTTTTACGGTACTGGTAGTGCGTTCAATTAAATTGCTTCTATCTAAATAAGGCTCAATTTTAATGCCTTCTGGTAGGCTTTTCTCTATTTGTACCATTCTTTCTTTTACGTTTTGAATGACTTCATTAGAGTTAGCTCCTTTTAGCATCAAGATCATACCGCCAACCGTTTCGCCTTTACCATTTTTTGTAAGTGCTCCATAACGTAAATTGTGTCCTATTTTTACTTTAGCTACATCTTTAACGCGTACCGGTACACCTGATTTGGTGGTAATGAGTATTTGTTCTATATCTTTGACATTTTTAGCTAAGCCTTTGGCTCTAATAAAATTAGCTTGATGATTTTTTTCGATATAAGCACCTCCTGCATTTTGATTGTTTGATTTTAAACTGCGAAAAACATCAGCGATGGTCAAATCAAGAGCTTTTAATCGGCGCGGATGAACGGCTACTTCAAATTGCTTTTCTTTGCCACCAAATGCATTTACCTCTACAACACCAGGTACCAAGGCTAATTGCCTGCTTATTATCCAATCTTGAACAACTCTTAAATCGGTTAGGGTGTATTCATCTTTAAAGCTTTCGTCTACGGCTAATGTATATTGATAAATTTCTCCTAAACCTGTGGAAATTGGACTTAAATTAGGGTTGCCAAAGCCTTCTGGTATTTCTTCTCGTACCAATTCTAATTTTTCACTTACCAACTGCCTGGGGAGATAGGTTCCTAATTCATCTTTAAAAACAATGGTTACTACCGATAAGCCGAAACGAGAAATAGAGCGTACTTCCTCGACATCTGGAAGGTTACTCATGGCCAATTCTATAGGGTAGGTGACAAATTGCTCAACGTCTTCAGTGCTTAGATTTGGCGATTCGGTAATTACTTGAACTTGATTATTGGTAATATCTGGAGTGGCGTCTATGGGTACTTGGTTAACGCTATAAAACCCCAGTACTACCCAAATTAGTATGAATATTCCAATAAGCATTTTATGCTTGATTGAAAAATCAATAATGCGGTTAATCATATAATTAGGTATAAAAAATTAAACTTTAAGGCTTAGTTTGAAAGTAGCTAAACTTTTCTTTACGGATTAATTTTTAGACCTGCGGAGGTTGTAATAGGTTTAGTTGATAGTTTTCTAAGAATTGTTGGGTGAGTCTATGCTTTTGCTGTTTATTTTGCCTCACACTTAACTCATAATTAAAATTTTGCGTTTGAATGATGTGAATATGACAACAATGACATTGACAAAAAGGAGAGCAAAGATCAAGCTCGTGGTGATGCTCTGACTCATTGTGCTCTTGAGTAGCTTCAAGGACCAATAAATCAGTAGTCGTTTGTTCTATTAAATTTGAATTACTAAAGTTATCTTTGTTTTGTAGATTGTCACCACAAGGGACAAAATTGAGCCCCAATAGGTATACAGAAAAGATAAAAACGACTAACCTCATAAAACAAAATTACTTAAATTTTATGGGAATCTATATTACTTAAGCAATTTTCTGATTGTTGTTTTGGTCTAATAATTTTTTTATTTGTATCATATTTTTTTGTTTCTGAGGTTCTAAAAACTTTTTTCCGAAACTTGTAAAATAAGTATGATTTTCTAGAAAAGAGCAATTTAGCTCTAGCCATTCTTTGGTTGTGAAAGATAAATTGAGCTGGTTGTGCCACTCTAAACGCAAGCATTTATTCTTTTCTTGGAAAGCCGTTGATCCTAAATGTGCTAAATCTGCATCGCAAAGCACTTTTTCTAATTGGGTTTTTGGTAGTTGCGGCATTTTGGTTCCTAAGATGCAATTGGTTACTTTTTCAATTCTATCTTTAGGATAATTATTCCGATTCAAAAAACAGCAAGCTTTATGGGCGCTAAGCAACTCGTGGCCTTGGAAAACTTGGGTGTTTCCTGTATCATGAAAAAGCGCCGCCAGTAAGACGATTTCCAAATCATCTTGATTAAGTTTTTCATAGCTTCCAATTGCTTTTACATTGTTGTAGACATCTTGCGTGTGTTGGCAATTATGAAATGCTAGGAAATTACATCTACTTTCCCTTAAGATACGTAAACAATGATTTAAAGCTTTTTGTATAATAGCCGACATAAATTTAATTTTACTATGCTATATTTAGAACTATTATAAAGCTTATTTATTGTATTTTAAAACTAGGTATAATTTTAAGGTTGGTAATTTGATTGGTAGATACTTTCCAATGCACTTAAGGTTTCTACGTTTTGAGTTACAATATACTCACCTGGTTTAAGACCTTGTAAAACTTCATAATAAAGTTCGGAGTGTTTTTTTACTTTCACTTTACGCGATTCAAAAATAAGTTGTTTGGGGTAGGTTTTTACATAAAGAATTGGTTCTCCTTTTGTATTTGTTGTTAAAGCTTCTTGAGGAATTAAAATTTTATTTTTTTGCTTTTCGAATTCTTGCTTTGGTAGAAAAACGTTGAGTAATAAATCGTCTTCTACAGGAATATTCTTAAAATCAACCAGTATTTTAATAAATATTCCTTGTTGTTTCTTTACGATTGAAGCATGATACTCAAGGTAGGTTAGAGGAATATTATCATTAGTTATGGAAACGTAAATATTGTCCGTGAAGTTTTTTGCTAATTGCCAATTAGCTGGCAACTTAAACGTTATTTCTTTCAGCTTTTTATTACTAAATTCAAATAGTGGTAAATCCAGTTTCGATTCTCTCCTAATACTAGAGTCAACTAAGTTTATTTTACCGTAATCTGGCGCTTTAAATTCAATATGCGGTAAAAGTTTACCCGTTTTTTCAATTTTTTTAAGATCTTCTGTTTTTAATCCTACACGGTATAAATTATTTTTTAAAGAGATGAGATTATTAATCTCACTTGGAGATTTTAACGCTTTTAAATAAGCCAGTTGGTAGCCAATAAAGTTTTCAGGATAAAATTTTCCAATTACCTCTCCTGGTTGTACAATTGTTGAGGTATCTAATGCTGGGGTCAATTTAAAAAAACCTTTAGAAGGTCTAGGTTGACGATAATAAGTATGTTTAAACGATTTTGGTTTTATCTTAAGCTGATAATGATTAGATAAATCGGGTTGAATGCTTCTTATTTTTATCTCTGCACTAGAAAATAAACTAGTAGAAACAAGGAATTGTTCCGGTTTTATTTGAATTGAATTCCCTTGGTCTTTTATTATATCTTGCTTGCAAACCAAGCATTTATTTTGATTTCTTAAGTTTACGTGACTATGATTGATAATTTTCTTATCTAGAGAAATTTGTGTTGTGTTTCCAGTATAATAACTTTTGGGTTTAGGCATTTCTTTGTTGAAAACGATGTAGGCTAAATAACCTCCTGCTACCAATAAAATGACAAATAATATGGTGTTTTTCATAAAAGAATATTTCGATAGTTCAAAGGGCACACGAGTACTCCTTTGCTATTTTCTGTATATGTACTGAAACTTCTCACTATTATAACTAGCATACATTTTAATTAACTCCTGAAACTAGAAAATTAATTTACTGTTGCTAAGCTAGTGGTTATATTATACAAAATATTGCTGAGAGCTATCGTATTTTCAATCTCCAACGGCCTACTTAATTTTAACTAGTTTAATCCTATTCCGAGCTGATAGTTGTAATATTACCTATTAATTACGATCTTCAGCCAACTTAGTCTAGTTGCTTTTGTAAAAGTACAATTTCTTTTCGAATGTTGAAGAATAACAAATTAGCGAAATTCTACTTAAGGTACATTTATTTAAATACCTATTTAAAGCTGAGGGTTTGTTAGTAGAGACACGAAATGTTGACTTCAGTTTTTACTTTTATGATAGTGCATTTTAATCATCATTTTAAACTCCTTTTAATAATTAATAGGGTAGTAGGGTTTATTTACAAAGCACTAATTTTTAGGATTTAAGTAATTAAGAACCTTTAAATCTTATGAGTGTTAAAAATTTTGTAGATATACTCTTTTTAGTCCACTTATTCACCTTGCGTATTAAGTGCTCTATAGTCGGTGTTTAATTAGGTGCAGCATTAGAATACAAGCAATAAATGCGAATTTTCTTGATGATAGGCGAGAAAAAATAAGAATGTTGGATTTAAATCAAAAATACGGTTTACCCAATTATAAAAACAAGGTAAACCATATTTTTCTATAAGTGCAACTAGGGCTAAACTCGATTTATTTTGTCTTATTTTTTGAGAGTAGCCATCACGCTTCCACAACGAAGCATCTTATCGCCAAAATATGGATTAAGCACTTCTTCAGATTTAGAAAACCAAAAACCACCTCCATTATTAAATGCCATAGGGCAGTTGATTTTATAAATAGTACCAGAATTTAGTTGTTTATCGATCTCTTGTTCTAAAACAATAGATAATTTAAAAAAATGCTCACGCATAGCCTCTATATCGCTGGCATTACTTACAGCTTGGTATATTTCAAAAACCTCAGTGTCTTTATTGATGGCATTTTGGATATACTCTTCGGCTATCGCATTAGATTTTTCTGTGTGGCTAGCCACCAATTGTTCTTGCAGGGCCAAATAGTACTTAAAGTCTGTTTGGGTTTGATTGTCTTCAAAATCAACTATATTGGTCTCGTTATTCTTAGTGTTTACTTCAGTTTTTTCTGAACTTGTTCCTGTCTTTTTTGCATTTTCTTGGCAAGCTATTAAGCTCAATATGCAAACTAGATTAAGTAAAATATAGATTTTTCTCATGGTAAATGGATTGTTAAACATTTCAAAGCCTTTTTATTAGCTTTGAAACTGGGTTGTAAAAATAAAACGAAGTAGGTGTTTGACTCCTTAAATACCCGTGTAATTTTGTGGTGTTATTTGTTTGAGTTCATTTTTAACCTCATCTGTCACTTCTAAGGTCTCTATAAAAGCAGCAATACTCTCTGCATTTATTTTTTCATTGGTTCGAGTAAGTCCTTTTAAAGCCTCATAAGGAGAAGGATAAGCCTCTCTTCTTAATATGGTTTGAATAGCTTCGGCAACTACCGCCCAATTGCTCTCTAAATCTGCTTGTAGTTTTTCTTCATTTAAAAGTAACTTATTTAATCCTTTCAAGGTAGCTTTAAATGCGATTAAACTATGCCCCAAAGGCATACCAATTGCACGCAGTACAGTACTATCGGTAAGATCACGTTGCAATCTGCTTATGGGTAGTTTTGCCGCCAAGTGCTCATATAAAGCATTTGCAATCCCCAAATTACCTTCACTATTTTCAAAGTCAATAGGGTTTACTTTATGTGGCATTGCCGATGATCCAACTTCTCCTTTTTTTATTTTTTGTTTAAAATAATCCATAGAAACGTAGGTCCATATATCTCTATCTAAATCAATTAAAATTGTATTGATTCGTTTGAGAGCATCAAAACAAGCGGCTAGATAGTCGTAATGTTCAATTTGAGTTGTAGGAAAAGAATGTTTCATCCCTAAACCTTCGACAAAACTCTCCGCGAAATTTTTCCAGTCTACATTAGGGTAAGCAACGTGATGTGCATTAAAATTTCCGGTAGCCCCTCCAAATTTTGCTGCGGTTGGTAACGCTAATAAAAGCTTGCGCTGTTGATCAAGACGCTCTACAAATACAGCGATTTCCTTACCTAATCGAGTAGGAGAAGCAGGTTGACCGTGAGTTCTCGCCAACAGTGGAATCGCTTCCCATTCTTGTGCTAGTTGGTTTAATTTTTCAATAACCGCGTCTATTTCTGGAATATAGACTTGATCTAATGCATCTTTTAAACTTAGGGGCACAGCCGTATTGTTAATATCTTGAGAGGTAAGCCCAAAATGGATAAACTCTTTAGCTTCACTTAGTTTTAATTGATCAAATTTTTCTTTAATAAAATACTCAACGGCCTTAACATCGTGATTGGTAACTTTTTCTATATCTTTAACTGCCTGTGCATCATCACTGGTAAAGTTTTCATAAATTGTGCGTAATTTTGGAAACAAGTCAGCTTCAATATGACTCAGTTGAGGTAGGGGTATTTCGCATAAAGCGATAAAATATTCAATTTCAATTTTAACGCGATACTTAATCAAAGCCTCTTCGCTAAAAAAAGGTATCAATTCTTTTGTCTTTGAAGCGTACCTTCCGTCAATCGGACTTATGGCTTGTAGTGCATTCATAAAAATAGTTGTGTTGTTTTCAATAAGCAAACAAAGATAATTTCTTTTTTGTTAGCTTAAAATATATTAAGCCTAAATTGCCTTGGCTTTTTAGGAATTAAATCCGAAAAGGATAGCACTACAGTTATAACAATTTAAATTTAACGAACAGGCTTTTTAATTTGCTTAAAAAGAGTCGATTATAATTTTGTTAAAAAAATAATCGTATTGAAATTTGAACTAATTTTGGCCTTTTAAAATTTGATGCTATGCAACGGGAGAAGTTAGCTTTAGTAACCGGTATTTTAGGTATATCGGTTTTCCCTATATTGGTTAAAATGGGATATACATCTGGATTGGTTTCGGCCTTTTATCGCATGTTTTTTGCTTTTATTATTTTGCTTCCTATTGTTTTGTTTACTAAAGCCTTTAGATGGCCATCTTTAAAATTTATATTTTTAGCATTACTTTGTGGTGCCTTATTTGGCGCCGATGTCGCCGTATGGAATATTGCAATCGAGGAGTCAACCGCTACCCAAGCCACCTTACTCACCAATTTGTCGCCAATTTGGGTAGGTATAGGCGCTTTCTTGTTTTTAGCTGATAAACCAAGAACAAATTTTTGGATAGGAACAGTAGTAGCACTTTTGGGTATGGTAACCATTGTAGGGTTCAAGTTTATTTTGAACCTTGAATTTGATCGAGCCTTTTTATTCGGAATTTTATCGGGTGTCTTTTACTCTATTTATTTTTTAGTGTCTAAACGTGTGTTAGACCATATGAATATTACCAGTTTCATGCTGATTAACCTAGCCGCTTCTTCGGTTTTTTTAGGAATACTAAATTTAATCGCACAAGAAAATTTAATCAATCACTCTGCACAAGCTTGGTTTGTTTTGCTTACCCAGGCTGTGGTCTGCCAATTAATAGCTTGGCTAGCGCTAAATTATGCCGTTAGTAAAATGCGGGCCACACGCGTTAGTTTGGCTTTACTAGGTCAGGCGGTTTTAACAGCTTTTTTAGCCTGGTTGCTTTTAAATGAACCCATAAGCTTTCAAATGCTTATAGGTAGTTTAATATTGTTGAGTGGTATTGCAATTACATTTATTCCCTTTAATAAATCTAGTTGGAGTTTGTCAAGAAAAATCAGAGTAAAAAATATAAAACCTAAATTGCCTAAAATGGGTTAAGCTTGTTTTATGAGTACCTTAGCCAGTTTGGGTAAAGCTAGGCTCGCCTTTTCTGGGTATACAAAAATATTGCCTTTTGGTTTAGTGTGCGGATTTAAATCAATTACATGAATAGGAGTTTTTGGGGCGGCATAATCAACTAAACCTGCTGCGGGATAGACTTGCATAGAAGTGCCTACAATCATTATGATATCGGCTTGAGTAACTTTTGAAATGGCCAATTCCAGCTTAGGTACAGCCTCGCCAAACCAAACAATGTGTGGCCTTAGTTGTTTTCCCTGCGAACAAAAATCGCCAATATTTAAATCATTTGGCCAGTAAAGCACTTCATTTTCATTTACACAACTTCTGGCTTTTAAGAGTTCACCGTGAAGATGAATAACAGAGGTGCTTCCGGCGCGCTCATGAAGATCGTCTACATTTTGGGTGATGATGCAAACCTCATAAAATTTTTCTAAATCTTTTAATGCCAAATGAGCTGCATTAGGTTGTACCTTTTTCAATTGTCGGCGTCTTTGATTATAAAATGAAAGGACCAAATCGGGGTTTTCTTCCCATCCTTCGGGAGAGGCTACTTGCATAATATCATGGTTTTCCCATAAACCATTAGCATCGCGAAAAGTTTGAATACCGCTTTCTGCAGATATTCCAGCACCACTTAAAACTACTAGCTTTTTTTTCATATTATTTGGATAAATATATAGCAATTTAAAAAAAATAAAGAATAATAAAATTTTTATGGATTTATTTAGGTGTTTATAATCAATGACTTAGCAGTTGTTGTCAATTTTTTTTAAAAATAAATCAGTTTTTTAAAAACCGAAGTACATTTTTGCTCGTAAGTAAGGTAGAATCAAAAATGTTTAATCAAATAAAAGAAATTATGAAAACAAAAATTTTGACAACCTTAGTACTGGCCTTTTTATGTTTAACTAGCTGTAGCGATGACGACGACGCTGGAATGGCACCTATAATGCCTGAAAGTAAAACTTATCCGCTTATGTCAGTGTCAGACCCAAGCATTATGGGTACGGTAACCTTTGAAAAAACTAATAATAATATGACACGAGTTAAAGTATCTTTAGAAGGTACACAAGCAGGAGTTATGCATCCTGCTCATATTCATATGAACACCGCAGCAGAAGGAGGCGACATCGTCGTAAGTTTAGAACCTATCGATGGTTCTACTGGTATGAGTACAACCACTTTTAGTCAATTGAACAACGGTATGGCTATTACCTATGAAGATTTACTCAATTTTGATGGTTATGTAAATGTGCATAAAAGTGCCGACGATTTGGCTACTTTAGTTGCTCAAGGCGATATAGGCCAGAATGAGTTGACAATGACTTCAAAAACCTATGCTTTAGGGAGTGTAGATGTGCCAGGAATTATGGGTGAAGCTAAGTTTACAAAACGTGTAAACGGAACCGCTCTTATCGAGGTTATGCTAGAAAATACTCCAGCAAATGGAATGCACCCAGGTCATATTCATATGAATACTGCGGCAGAAGGCGGTGCCATTGCTTTAAGCTTAACTCCAGTAAATGGAGCTACCGGAATGAGTAAGACACAAGCAGGAATGCTAGACAACGGAGATATGATTACTTATGATGAATTATTGAATTTTGATGGGTACATTAATATCCATAAAAGTGCTGACGATTTGGCTACTTTAGTTGCTCAAGGCGATATTGGGCAGAATGAGTTGACAATGACTTCAAAAACCTATGCTTTAGGGAGTGTAGATGTGCCAGGAATTATGGGTGAAGCTAAGTTTACGAAACGTGTAAACGGAACCGCTCTTATCGAGATTATGCTAGAAAATACTCCAGCAAATGGAATGCACCCAGGTCATATTCATATGAATACTGCGGCAGATGGCGGTGCCATTGCTTTAAGTTTAACTCCAGTTAATGGAAATACCGGAATGAGTAAAACACAAGCAGGAATGCTAGACAACGGAGATATGATTACTTATGATGAATTATTGAATTTTGATGGGTACATTAATATCCATAAAAGTGCTGACGATTTGGCTACTTTAGTTGCTCAAGGCGATATTGGGCAAAACGAGTTGACTGGTGAGATGATGAGTTATAATCTTAATGCGGTTTCTGGATCGGGTGTTATGGGTGATGCTACTTTTTATGAAAGAATGAATGGCGAAGCACTTTTAGTAATTGAACTAATGGGTACGATGGCAGGAGATATGCACCCAGCTCATATTCATATGGGAGACGTCAACAACCCAGGAGGTATCGCAGTTAGCTTAACTCAAGTAATGGGAGATACAGGAATTTCAAAAACAAATATTGCTATGAAAGATGACAACGCTGTTTTTGGTTATGATGACGCACTTGCTTTTGGAGGATATATCAATATTCACAAAAGTATGGCCGATTTAGCCACTATTGTTGCTCAAGGAGATATTGGTTCAAATAGTAACTAATATGTGATTTGTTTTGTTTGATGAGAGCTGCCCATTTGGGCAGCTTTTCTTTTTTATACCTTTCCTAAAGTATATAAGCGTTCTAGAGTTGGTGTAGCACTGCCGCCAGCTGGCTCTAAGGTAATTCCGAAGGCTTCAGTGGTTAAATTTGGATTTATGTTAATAGACACAAAATTATTACCCGTAGGAGGTTCTAGTAGAGCAAGACTTGTAGGGGTTAGAGGATTTAATTCTAAAGACCATAGTTGGTATACCATACCTTTTGGAGCCTCGGGTAAACCTTTTAAATCTATTACTACTTTATTATCCGAAGTATTTAGGAAGGCTTGCGCAAAGCTTTCTTGATAGTTCCCTTGTCCAGGCAGGAGGATGGCTTTAGTGTTTTTATCGGTTAAAAAGTCTATTTTAGACTGATACTCTTGTTCAAGACTAACTAGGCGTTCGTTTTCTAATTCAATGCGTTCCTTAGAATTAACAATTTGCTTTAACTCTTGCTTTACGGATTGATTTTCAACATAAAAAATGCCACTCAAAGTAACAAAAAGGCTTAGCCCAGCGGCATAACCTATGATTGGTATTAGCCGTATAATTTTGCTTTTAGGCTGGTTGTTTTTAAATAATTGAGCTTTAATTTTGGCATAATTAGTAGCCGGTAAATAAGATGCGGTTCCCGAAGCTAACCTATGTAGGGCAAGCTCAATGGCTTCAACCTCAGCTTGAAGTTCAGGATGTAAATCAATTTTCTTTTTTACTTCTTTGCTTTCAGCCTCTTCCAAAGCGCCATAAACATATAACTCTAATATTCCAGACTCTATGTATTCTTTTATCTTCATTTTACTTGCAATAAATTTCTTAGTTCATGAATACATGCTCTATTCCTAGTTTTTAAGGTACCCAAAGGAATTTTTAAATTTTCTGAGGCCTCTTTGTGTGTAAATCCTTTAAAAAATAGCAAATCAATAATTTTGATACAAGCGGGCTTTAATTTCTTAATAAATTTTTCAATCCCAATACTATTTACTTGATTATTTAAAGAAGCATGTGTTTCTATACTATGTACGAAATTATTAGCATCTAGGTTTTGTCTTTCTTTTTTATATGCTTTAGATCTATACTTATCTATAGCTGAATTACGTGCTATATTCACAATCCAAGTAAAAAACCTACCTTTTTCGGGATCGTATTGGGGTAAATTTCTCCAAATTTTCACCATCACTTCTTGCAAGACATCTTCAGATTGTGCTTTATTTTTAATTATGTTTTCTATGACACCAAACAAGCTTTGAGCATACATATCGTATAAATAGTCAAAAGCCTGCTCATCTTTTTTGTTGATTAACGCAACCAGTTCATCTTGTGTCATAAAATTCAGAATAAACTACGAGTATACAAAAATTACACTAATTTTGCCTTTTTCTTTATAGATAAATTCATGATAGATAAGAATCTCCTTGCCCATTTAGAAAGTTTTTTAACGCCAGAAAGGTTACAACGATTTCAAGAAGTATTGGCACAGCGTACCAATTATTTCACAGTGGCTACAGAAGATGTTTACCAATTACATAATACCAGTGCTGTTATAAGAAGTTGCGATGTTTTTGGTTTACAAAACATTCATATTGTTGAAGAAAGGAATAAAAAGAGAATTGATAGAGAGATTGCAATGGGTGCTCAAAAATGGGTTAAAGTAAATCGATACAATCAAGTAACTGATTGTATTACTCGTTTAAAGCAAGATGGATATCAAATTATAGCTACTACACCACATAACGACGCTTGTTTATTACCCGATTTTAACATAGATAAACCTGCTGCATTTTTCTTTGGTACCGAGAAAGCTGGCCTAAGTGATGAAGTAATGCAAAAAGCCGATGGATTCTTAAAAATTCCTATGGCTGGTTTTACAGAGAGTTTAAATATTTCGGTTTCGGCGGCTATCATTTTACAGAGTGTAACCAATGCGATTAAACGCAAGGAAATTGACTGGAGGCTCACTCCAGAGGAACAATTAGAAACGCGTATGCTATGGGCTAGCAATAGTATAAAAAGCAGCGAAAAAATTATAGAAAAATACCTACGTCAAATAAAAACAGAATAACTAATTTCTGTTTAAAACCTTGTATTCTTCATAGCAGCTACTAATGGCTTCAAGAATTTGAAGGTCATTAGCGGTTTTGATAAACTGCTTAGAGTAATTGCATTTTTGCAAAATTTCATCAATATCTACTCGCCTAACTTGCAACAGAGCACTTAAAGTTTCGCGATTAAATTTATCTTGCAGCAAGTTTCTGATCTCATCATCTTGCTTCATTTTACGCAATTTACGCATTTGCTTAGGTTTTTTTCCAAAGACATTATAAAGCAAATCAGCGGGATTGGTAATGGCTTGTAGGGTCTTAGCAAAGGCACCCGGAGTGTTGTTTCCTGCTTCATACCCGTAATCAAGTCCAGATATACTATACCTGGAATCTTCGTATATAGGTATATTTTTGGCATCTATTTCTAGAAACCCCGTAAGTTTTAAAGGAGAGAGTGTAACCTCTTCTAAAGCAATGGCTATTTCAGTCATTTTAACCTTTACATCGCCAAAGCGAGTCCAGTCATTGGTTACTTTAACTTGAATAGATTTAAAGCCCAAGAAACTAAAATACAGGGTATCGTTTACTCGAGCTTTTATTTCAAAATATCCTTCCTTGTTTGTGGTAGTGCCCTTTACCTCATTTAAGTTGATGATATTTACATTATCAAGCGGTATATCATTAGCTGCGTTAAGCACCTTTCCTTTTATGGTTTGTAAAGAATCTTTTTGTGCTCGCACCGAATAAAAAGAGGTAGCCAGCAGTAAAAAGAGTATATAACGTACAGCTTGGGGCTTCATTTTACTACTTTTTGTAAAGTAAATAAATTATTTTTTATTACGTCTTCTATTTACAGAACTTTTAATATTTGCAGAACGTTTACCGCCAGCGTTTCTAGGTTTTGATCGTCTTGAAGACTTTTTTTGATCACCTCCTCGATCGTCAAACTTTTTTCTCCTTCCTTTGCGTTCACCGCGTTTACGCTTAAATTTATCGGGTCTTCCTTCGTTAGCTTTTGTTACTTCGGCGTTAATTGCTCTTCCTTGATAGCTAAATTCTTTAAAGGTACTCAATACCTTTTCAACTTCGGCAGTATCGGTATTAAAGAAAGAAAAGTTATTTTTCACATCTACACGTGAAACAGCATCTCTACCTAAATCGAGTTGTTCTTTCAAGAAATCCTTTAAGGACATCCAGTCAAAACCATCTTTTTCACCTACGTTTATGAAGAAACGAGTGCTAAATCCATTATCTTCGGCTGCGTAATCTCCAGGCTTAGGCGAATTTATGGTATTTGCATTTTTATAGTAATTATGAAAACGTGTAAATTCTACACTAAAAACCTTTTTGATAATCTCTTCTTTAGAGAAATCTGCTAAAAGCGCCTCAATTTGAGGTAGGTATTCTTCAATCTCGTGATTAATGGTGGTGTTTTTGATGTCTTTTGCTAAATGCAATAACTGTACTTGGCAAATCTCCTCTCCGCTAGGTACTTCTTTTCGCTCAAAAGATTGTTTTATTATGCGCTCAATACTTTTAATTTTACGCATTTCACTTTTGGTGATAATTACCATGGACGTCCCTTTTTTACCCGCTCTACCTGTTCGCCCACTTCGGTGTGTGTACGTTTCTACTTCATCAGGAAGTTGGTAATTAATTACATGGGTAATGTCGTCTACATCTATCCCTCGTGCGGCCACATCGGTAGCTACAAGCATTTGTATTTGTCTACTTCTAAAGCTGCGCATAACCAAATCTCTTTGATTCTGACTTAAATCTCCGTGTAAAGCGGCGGCATTATAACCATCTTCAATTAGCTTTTCAGCAACTTTTTGGGTATCTCTTTTGGTTCGGCAAAAGATTACCGAGAATATATCTGGATGTGCATCTGCCAATCTTTTTAGGGCAGCATAACGATCTCTTGCCCCTACTAAAAAGTACTCATGGTTTACATTTTTAGAACCTTCATTTTTGGTTCCTACGGTAATTTCTACCGGTTTATGCATAAATTTAGATGCAATGGTGGCAACCTCTTTTGGCATTGTTGCACTAAACAACCAGGTTTTTTTCTCTTTAGGCGTGTGCGATAAAATGTCGGTAATATCTTCGTAAAAACCCATATTTAGCATTTCATCTGCTTCATCTAGTACACAGTAGTCTATGGTAGAAATATCAATCATTCTTCTGCCTACCATATCCTTCATTCGACCCGGAGTGGCAACAATGATTTGCGCACCACGTTTAATCTGGTTAGCTTGTTCGCTTATGCTGGCTCCTCCATAAATAGCTACGGTAGATAAACCTTTAACATATTTAGAGTAGTTTTTTAATTCGTTGGTAATTTGCAAACAAAGTTCGCGTGTTGGCGATAAAATTAAGCCTTGTGTTTTTTTTGAGTTTGCGTTTATACGCTGGATAAGTGGAAAACCAAAGGCGGCGGTTTTTCCAGTTCCTGTTTGGGCAAGTGCCACTAAATCGGTATCTTGTTCTAATAAAATAGGTATAGCTTTCTCTTGTACTTCACTTGGGCTTTCAAAACCCATATCATTTACAGCATTCACTATTTGGGCATCAAGCCCTAATTCTTCAAATTTGTTCATATAGTATAAATAAGCTGCAAAGGTACGTAAAGTTTTTTTAGCAAATCTATTTTTATTATATTAAGGAGCTAAAGTTAAACTTTAAGTTCAAGTAATTGATAGTCAAATTGTTTGGCTCTATTTTCATTATTAATTAAATTTTAGTTTTTTAATTAGCTTTTAGCTTAGCTTTAATCCATAAGCTAAACACTAGGATGCACTTGTGCTTTTTTATATTTTTAAGGTCAAATTTAGATCTATGATACACCAAAAAGTTATTCAACTACTTCTAGTTTTTTTGTTTTTCCACGGATTTGCTTTCGGGCAAACCGATAACTTTTCAGTAAAAGAAAATTATAATAAAAAAGAAGTGCAAATTACCATGCGCGATGGTATAAAATTGCATACGAGCATTTATACCCCCAAAGACACTTCTAGAGAATATCCTATACTTTTACAGCGAACTCCTTATAGCTGTAGGCCTTACGGGGAAGAGAATTTTCCTAGAAAAATAGGACCCAATAAAAAAATGATGCAAGCGGGTTATATAGTGGTTTATCAAGATGTGAGGGGTAGATGGATGAGCGAAGGTAGCTATGATAATATGCGTCCTTTTATTCCGAAAAAAAAGAAAAATCAAATTGACGAAGCATCAGATACTTATGATACCATTGAATGGTTGGTAAATAATGTGCCTAATAATAATGGGCGCGTGGGTACTTGGGGCATATCCTACCCTGGGTTTTACGCTACTTATTCTTTATTAGCGAATCACCCTGCTCTAAAAGCTGTTTCACCTCAGGCTTGTATAGGAGATTTCTTCTTTGATGATTTTCATCACAACGGAGCTTATATGCTTAGTTATTGGATGGCCACAGCCTTGTTTGGTGAGCAGCACGATGGTCCTACTCAAAAGGCTTGGTACAATTTTCCTAAACCCGATACTCCAGATGCGTATCAATTTTATTTAGATCATACACCGTTAAGTAAGCTAGATCCTTATTACAAAGATAATTTCTTTTGGCAGCAACTTAAAGAACACCCTAATTATGATTCTTTTTGGCAAAAAAGAGGCATCATTCAGCATTTAAAAAGCCAAAAAATAAAACCTGCAGTAATGACTGTCGGCGGACTTTTTGATGCAGAAGATTTATACGGACCTTTTAATACTTACAAGACCATTGAGGCTCATCAAAATAATAAGAATACCTTGGTTTTTGGTCCTTGGAGTCACGGTGGTTGGGCGAGTACTAAAAAACGTCAAGCTGTGGGGGAAGTTTTTTTCGGTGAAAACATTAGTCAGTTTTTTCAAGAAGAGGTTGAGACGCAATTTTTTGAGCAACATTTAAAAACCGATAACAAAAAAAGAAATTCCTTACCAGAAGCTTTAGTTTATGACACCGGTTTAAAAAAATGGGATAGTTTAAGCGCTTGGCCGCCAAAACAAACTAAAAAAATGCAATTTTATCTTGCCGATAAAAATCAGTTGAGCACAAGCCCAAAAGCCGAAAAAAAGCATAGATTTATAAGCGATCCCTTGAAACCTGTGCCGTACTCAGAAGATTTGAATTTTAGATTTACACCTCGTCCTTATATGACAGGTGACCAGCGTTTTGCCGCCAAAAGACCAGATGTGTTGGTTTTTGAAACCGATGTATTACAAGAAGAATTAAAATTAAGCGGTGAAATTATGGCTAAACTAAAAGTGGCGACGACAGGTAGCGCTGCCGATTGGGTGGTTAAAATAATTGATGTTCACCCTCCAAAGGCCAAGAATCATAAAGAGAACAATAAGGCCAGACCCATGGGCAATTACCATATGATGGTGAGAAGTGAAGTTCTGAGAGGTCGTTTTAGAAATAGTTTCGCCAAGCCAGAACCCTTTGTGCCTCATAAAAAAACAGATGTAAATTTTGTAATTCAAGACATTAACCACACTTTTAAACCTGGTCATAAGTTACAAATACAAGTTCAGAGCACCTGGTTTCCACTAATAGATATCAACCCGCAAAACTATGTAGAGAATATTTTCAAGGCCAAAGAAAGCGATTTCGAAGCTCAAGAGCATACGGTTTTTGGAGATTCTTATATTGAATTTGATTATATACCTCAAACAAATAAGGCCGAGTAAGCCTAAAGATTGAGAAATATCAGAATTCTATAGGCAATTTTTTTAAAAGATAGGATTTCAAGTATAAATCAAATAACTTTGATCTTATGACAAACAAAATAAAACATATCGCTGTGCTCACTTCTGGTGGTGATTCGCCCGGAATGAATGCCGCTATAAGGGCGGTTTCTCGGGCTTGTGCCTTTCATGAAATTAAATGTACAGGAGTTTATCGTGGCTATCAAGGCCTTATTGAAGGAGACTTTAAAGAATTAGGTCCGCGAACGGTAAAAAACCTTATCAATAGGGGAGGAACCTTCTTAAAGTCGGCTCGATCTAAAGCATTTATGACTAGAGAAGGTAGAAATCAAGCTTTTGAGCATTTAAAGAATAATTCTATAGATGCGCTAGTGGTAATAGGAGGAGATGGAACCTTTAAAGGAGCCGAAGTTTTTGGCAATGAATTTCAATTTCCTATTGTCGGCGTACCTGGAACTATAGATAACGATATTCGCGGTACAGATCATACCATAGGCTACGACACCGCTCTGAATACCGTAGTAGAGGCAATAGATAAAATAAGGGATACTGCCAATTCGCACAATCGTTTGTTCCTTGTTGAAGTAATGGGGCGCAATGCGGGTGATATTGCTTTAAACGCTGGGATAGGAGCAGGGGCAGAAGAAATTTTAATACCCGAAGAGAATTTAGGAAAAGAGCGCCTACTAGAATCGTTGAAACGCAGTAGAAAATCTGGTAAAACCTCTAGTATTATCGTCGTAGCGGAAGGAGATCAAATTGGAAAAAACATTTTTGAATTAGCCGATTATATCGATACTAATTTAGATTCTTATGAAGTAAAAGTGACCGTTTTAGGGCATATTCAGCGTGGAGGTTCACCTAGTTGTTATGATCGGGTATTGGCCAGCAGGTTAGGAATCGGCGCGGTTGATGCTTTAATCAATCAGCATAAAGCGGTAATGGTAGGAATTGCTCATAAAAAAATTGTGAATGTTCCTTTTGAGCAGGCGCTAGCAGGAAGTAATGATATTGATACCGATTTGTTACGAGTAGCCGATATAACATCCATATAATAACATCAATCTAATAATAAAAATATGAAGAAAATTAAAATAGCTATAAATGGCTTTGGTAGAATAGGAAGATTGGCTTTTAGAATTGCCAGTAAAAATGATGCTTTTGAGGTAGTGGCAATAAATGATTTGGTTGATGTAAATCATTTAGCTTATTTATTAAAATACGATTCTGTACACGGCAGATTTGACGCTGAAGTTTCTACCAAAAATGGAGATTTGGTGGTAGACGGTAAACAAATCCGGGTAACCGCAGAAAAAAATCCTGAAAATTTAAAATGGAATGAGGTCAATGCTCAATTGGTTTTAGATTGTACCGGTTTATTTAAAACAGTAGAAAGTGCTAGTGCGCACCTAAGCGCTGGTGCTCAAAAAGTACTTATCTCGGCACCATCTAAAGATGCTCCTATGTTTGTTATGGGCGTTAATCACAAGGATATGCTTGCAGATCAAAAAGTAATTAGTAATGCCTCTTGTACAACAAATTGCTTGGCGCCATTAGCAAAAATTGTGAATGATCATTTTGGTTTGGAAGAAGGGCTAATGACTACCGTGCATGCTTCGACCACCTCACAGTCTGTAGTTGATTCTCCATCTCGTAAAAACTATAGAATAGGGCGCAGTGCCTTAAATAATATTATTCCTACTACAACAGGAGCGGCCATAGCGGTTACAAAAGTAGTGCCCGATTTAAAAGGTAAATTAACGGGTATGGCTTTTAGAGTACCTACACCCAATGTTTCGGTAGTAGATTTAACCCTTAAAACAAAAAAATCAACTAGTTTAGAAGAAATTAGAAAAGTATTTAAACACCAGGCCGAAAATGATTTGAAAGGCATTTTGGGCTATACCGAAGAAGAATTGGTGTCACAAGATTTTGTGTCTGAACCAAACATCTGCGTTTTTGATGCCAATGCTAGTATGGAATTAAATAATAACTTTTTTAAGTTAATTGCCTGGTATGATAATGAGTATGGCTATGCCAGTAAGTTAGTCGATTTGGCCGAATATAGCGCAAGTTTAAAATGATTTTAATAGCCGATAGCGGATCGACCAAATGCGATTGGGCATTATTAGATTACCATAAAAATACAGTATTAAAAACCAATACGGCAGGATTAAACCCTGCCGTATTAAGTGTGTCGCAGCTTCAAACTATAATATTAGAAAATGAGAAGATGTTGGCTCATGCTTCACAAATTCAAGAGGTATATTTTTATGGTGCTGGGTGCAACACAAAAGAACCAAAAGCTATTGTTGAGCACTGTTTGCAAACCGCATTTAAACAGGCTAAAATACATGTAAGTGAAGACATGCTTGGCGCTTGTTTGGCGGTGACCAATGCCCCTGGAGTGGTTTGTATTTTGGGAACGGGATCTAATTCCTGTTTTTTTGATGGTAATAAAGTGGATTTACCTTTTTTGGCACTTGGTTATACTTTAATGGATGAAGCCGGTGGTAGTTATTTTGGTAAGCAACTTTTGCAGGATTTTTTTTACAATAGAATGCCCGAAAAACTAAAAATTCATTTTGAAAATAGGTTTGAGCTAAATCCAGATATCCTTAAAAACAAATTGTATAAAGAAGAAGCTCCTAATGTTTATTTAGCTGAATTTTCTAAGTTTATCTATGAATACTACAGCCAAGAAAAACCTTATTTTAAATCGCTGTTAGAAAACGGTTTTAATCTTTTTATCGACAATCGTTTATTACCCGATGATCGCACGCGCAGTTACCCCGTGCATTTTATTGGTTCAATAGCTTATTTTTTTAAAGAAATCCTTGTAGATTGCTTAAAAAATAAGAATTTAGCCCCTGGAAAAATTATTAGACATCCTATTGATGGTCTTATTGATTTTCATAAACATAATATGTGATGGCATTAATTGCAAAAAATCCTACAGAAACAAAAGCTTGGGCGCAACTACAAGCCCACTTTGAGAAAATTGAGACGGCCGAAATGTTGACTTGGTTTAAGAAAGATGCTAAACGAGTAGAGCAGCTCAGTTTGGAATGGGAGGATTTTTATGTGGATTTTTCAAAAAATAGAGTTGATGAAAAAACAGTGGAGCTGTTACTTGATTTAGCGCATGAGATGCAATTAGAGCAAGCTATTCAAGCTCAATTTAATGGAGTAAAAATCAATCAAACAGAGAATAGAGCGGTATGGCATACTGCCTTGCGTGCGGCAGAAAAACCTAAAGAAGTGCAGCAAAATCTGGAGCAAATAAAAATTTTTTCAGAAAAACTAATTACTGGAGAAAAAAAAGGCTACTCCGGAAAGGCTTTTACAGATATTGTAAATATAGGTATTGGAGGAAGTGACTTAGGGCCAAAAATGGTAGTGGAAGCATTGCAATATTATAAAAATCATTTACAAACACATTTTATTTCAAATATTGATAGCGATCATACAGCAGAGCTTTTTAAAAAAATAAATCCAGAAACAACCCTTTTTATCGTGGTAAGCAAAAGCTTTGGCACTCAAGAAACCCTTGTAAATGCTTCTACTATAAGATCATGGTTTGTAGAACAAGCGAGCCAAGAAGCAGTTGAGCATCATTTTGTAGCAGTATCCAGTAATCTTAAAGCTGTTCAAGATTTTGGAATTTTACCAGAAAACACTTTTCCTATGTGGGATTGGGTGGGAGGTCGTTTTTCGTTATGGAGTTCCGTTGGACTTTCTATTGCCTGTGCGCTAGGATATAAAAACTTTACTGATTTGTTGGCTGGAGCTCAAAAAATGGACTCGCATTTTTCGCAAGCACCTTTTAGGCAAAATATTCCAGTTTTAATGGGCTTGATAAGTGTATGGTATAATAATTTTTTTAAAACCGAAACTGAAGCCGTAGTGCCTTATTCTACTTATTTAGAGAAATTGATTCCCTACTTGCAACAGGCCGTTATGGAAAGCAACGGAAAACAAACCGATCGATCTGGAGAACCAGTGAATTATCAAACTGGTACCATTGTTTGGGGAGCAGTAGGAAGCAATGCACAGCACGCTTTTTTTCAGTTACTACATCAGGGAACCAAGTTAATTCCTTTAGATTTAATTGGTTTTAAAAAACCTTTACATCCCAATAAAGAGCATCACGGTATTTTAATGGCAAATTTCTTTGCTCAAAGTCAGGCCTTATTAACTGGGAAAAGCGCCGAAGAGGTTGAAAAAGAAATAGCCGGATTCACACCAGATCTTAAAAAACGTCAAGCAGCTTACAAGCTTTTTAAGGGGAATAAACCTAGTACGAGTATTTTAATAAATAAGCTCACCCCAAGTTCAATGGGTAAGCTTTTAGCGATGTATGAACATAAAATATTTGTTCAGGGAGTAATTTGGAATATTTTTAGTTATGATCAATGGGGTGTTGAGCTGGGAAAGCAATTGGCAAAAAAAATTATACCACAACTTAAAGAGAAAGAAATAAATCAGCAACTAGATGCTTCAACGCAAAAGCTATTAAAAGAATTTTTAAGCTAAACCATTATTCTTGATAAACTTTTTTTCCCAACCAAAAAACTTGAGTTATATATCCCATTTGAGTTTTATGTTTGCGCAATCTTGGTGAGATAAAGTAACCAATGCACAAAGCAATTATTAAGTTGTAGGTCGGTTCTAATTCAGAATAGTAATCTAATAGAAAATAAATTCCCCCAAAAAGCAATCCGAAGATGATATTTTTTACTAAACTGATTTTGATAAAGCTAGACATGCTATATTTTTAAGCAAATGTAATAAAAATTATTTCCAGAACATATCTTCGGTATTTTCAACAAAATCGGTTGATTGATGTAGTTCTGCGACTTGGTTGAGTTGTTTGGGGGTGGCTCTGTTTTGAATTTCCATAAATAGCTCCCTTTCTTCGAAGCGTATATGAGCGTCTAAAAGGTCTTTAAAGGCTAGTAAACTTGAAGCTTCTGCCTGTAGATTTATGACTTTCGTGTAAATTTCCTCATGCTGTTCTAATGCCTTTTTTCTTAGCGGATTGCTTTCGGGTAATAAAGGAAATAATAAACGTTCTTCTTCTTCAAAATGAGGGATGAGATGGTTTTTCCAGAACCAGTTCACATACCTTAGTATACGATTAGGGTCTATATTTTTATTTAAACCTGTTTTAATTTTCCATCCTAATAACAACCCAAAATGATGTTCTCTACTAAAATCTCGTATTTGTTCTACTCTTTTTAAAGGTGGCATAATTAATTGTTTTCTAGATATTCCTTAAGAACTTTCGCGTGGTTCGATTGGGTGTTTTTAGCTCCGTAAAGCAAACAAATTTGATGCTTTTCTCGTTTTTTATTAAGTTCTATTATGACCTCCTCATGATTCTCACTCAGCTCTTTTTGGTATTTTTTACTGAATTCTTCGAAACGATCATCTCTGTGGTCAAACCATTTTCTTAAATCTGGAGATGGAGCAATTTCCTTGAGCCATTCGTCAAGCTCAGCATCTTCCTTACTTATGCCTCTGGGCCAAATTTTATCAATTAAAACCCTATAGCCATCTTGTTGGTTGGGCGGTTCATAAATGCGTTTGACAATTATACGTTTCATACCTTAAATATAGACAACGAATTTTAGAGTAGCTATCTTTTTATCGATATTTCCTGGTATTATAAAGAAAGGCTCTTATAGTTGTCTTATCGAATTGGTTTTAAAAACAGATTTATTAGTATAACTTAATAAGCTTTTAGGTGTCACTATAAATTTTTACAACCTTCATTTGCTAAAATTGAATTAGAAATTCGTGCTAACTTATACCTCTTTGTTTTTAAATTTATAATACGGCCAAATGATAAAAAGTTAAGAGAATGCTGCTTAAAACACTTATGATGAGAAGATTAAACACCCAGCTTTTGTTGAGATTAGATAGTACCGCCGCGTTATAGCCCATACAAACACTTGTGATCCAGAAAAGTTCTACCATTTCAATTGCTCGGCTGCCACTATTAAGTATAAGCAATGCTGCGACAGAACCCAAACAGCTAGAAGCAATAATGCCTAAAGTGGCGTGCATATAATAACCTCCTTTAAACTCTTCATAAAATTTTTTATAAACACTCATAGTATTAAATTTTATACAAAAATAAGAAGGGGAGTCGCCACTAATTTATGACTGTAATCATAAGTGTTTTATCGATATACTTTTCGATTAATTATTTTAACCTCGTTTTTTTGTTCTAGCTCTTTAAGCGTTCTTATGACCGTCTCAACTCTGAGTCCGGTTAAATCGGCAATATTTTGTCTTGTAAGATCGGTTCTATATCCGAATGGAGTGACAATATGATTAACCTCAAACTTTAAATAATCGAGAATTTTCAAAATCCTATTTTCGGGACTTTGCTGTGCCAATTCCGCTGCCATTAAGGCTTTATAATGCAATCGTTTGGCAATAGCTTGACTTACCCTAAGATGCGTATCAGGTTTTTGACGAAGTAATTCATAAAAAGCCGATTTAGGAAGTCGCCAAATATAACTTCTCTGGGTCGCCATAGCATTGGCAGGATATACGATATCGGCAAATAGAGGAGGCTCTCCAAAACTTCTAGGCGCCGAAAAAATGGCCTGAATAAACTCCTTACCATCTGGCTGGTAATTATTCATTTTTACCTCTCCAGAAGCAATTTGAAAATAAAATAAGGCTGGCTGGTTTTGTTTAAAAATATATTCCTCCTTGGTATAAAATTTTTTTTCAGCTCCAAAATCAATTAAACTTGACTCTTCAATCATAATTTTTATTTTACTTTTTAAAAGTACAATAGTTTTTCAATTAAGCAAGCTTGACTTTTTGGGTAAAAATTTATCCGCTTTAGCGTGAGAAAGCCTTGCTTATAAATGGAAATATTTCAACAAGAGGATTTTTTTCTATTGAATTAAGCTAAATAATTATCTTATTTAAAATATAATTAGCTAGTTTATAGTGTGCTAGCTTTTTGTCTTAAAATTACTAAGAAAAAGCCTGGTAAAAGTTTGGTAAGAACATATTAAGACTCTATATTTGCAATCGCAATTTAGGTTGCAACGTTCATACATATTGGAGAGGTGGCAGAGTGGTAATGCAGCAGCCTGCTAAGCTGTCATCCTTTTTGGATGCCCGGGTTCGAATCCCGGTCTCTCCGCAAAAAAAAATGTTTGTGAGTTTAAAAAATAGTTTTATATTTGCAAACCGAAATACACCACTCGGGGTGTAGCGTAGCCCGGTCATCGCGCCTGCTTTGGGAGCAGGAGGTCGCAGGTTCGAATCCTGCCACCCCGACTTTTCATATTTATAAATAATTATAAATAGTACTAAAAAGACCTGTAAGTCATTGATTTACAGGTCTTTTCTGTTTTGGTGAAGTTAAGAACTTTCTATTTAGTAATAAATAGAAAGTGACCTATTCGGTTACCTATTCGGTTACCTATTCGGTTACCTATTCGGTTACCTATTCGGTTACCTATTCGGTTACCTATTCGGTTACCTATTCGGTTACCTATTCGGTTACCCATTCGGTTACCCATTCGGTTACCCATTCGGTTACCCATTCGGTTACCCATTCGGTTACCCATTCGGTTACCCATTCGGTTACCTATTCGGTTACCCATTCGGTTACCCATTCGGTTACCCATTCGGTTACCCATTCGGTTACCCATTCGGTTACCTATTCGGTTACCTCTTTTTGATTTATTTTTAATGATGCCACTTGCGTCAAACAACTTAAAATCAAAAAACAACAACTTTCTATTTATCAAAAAATCTATATATTTACAATTGAATTAAAAATAGGCCGACTTTCCATTCAACCTATTTCCATAAATTCTTTTGCTTGTTTTGAGACTTTTCGATTAATCCTCTAATCGAAAAAGTTATGTTACCAAAAGTCACCACCTTAGCCTGGGTTAAAAAGGCAAAACCAGACTCTTTAAACCAAGTCCCGATTTATTTAAGAATCACCAAAGATCGAAAAAGAGTAGAGATCAGCTTAGGGATTAAAATTAAGCTAGAGCAATGGAACGCCAAAGCTCAAAAAGCTAAAGGCAATTCTATAGATTCGCGAAAAATCAATAATGCAATCGATAAAGCCAAATCTAAAATTGCATCAATCTGTGAGGAAATTGAGCGCCAAGGCGAATTTCTCACACCAATACTGGTTAAGAATAAATATCTTGGTCTTGATGTAAAATATGAAACACTCAATCAGCTTATAAACTACCATCAGCAAAAAATGAAAGCGACTTTGAAGAAAGGAACGCTTAAAAACTATTACACTACCCAAAGGTATCTAAACGAGTTTGTGAGGCTAAAACACAAATCTACAGATGTCTATATCAAACAAGTCAATTATAAGTTTATGATTGATTTTGAAGATTTCCTGAGAGAGCAGGATGGCCTAAACAACAATGGCTTGATGAAGCATCTTGAGAGACTAAAGAAGCTCATTAATTTTGCAGAGGATTTAGAGTGGATTGAAAAGAATACGGTCAAACGCTTCAAGCTGAGGTTTGATCAAGTTGATAAAGGTTACCTTACTAAAGCCGATCTTGCCAAGCTCATTAATGCAGAATTTGAAAATGACACTTTAGAAGTTGTTAAAGATGTTTTTCTTTTTGCTTGTCATACGGGTCTTGCTTATTCCGATTTAAAGAAACTTTCTAAAAATGAAATAACTTTAGGAATTGATGGTAAGAAATGGATTTATACACGCCGACAGAAAACAAATACTTCCTTAAGAATTCCGCTTTTAGAATTGCCATTGCAAATTATTCAGAAGTATAAAGATCATCCGCGCGTCTGTAAAACCGATAATTTACTACCGGTCTTTACCAACCAACGAATGAACAAATACCTCAAGCAAATTGCTGAAGAGCTCAACATTAAACAAGCCTTATCTTCACATATCGCTAGACATACTTTTGCGACAACGGTCACTTTGTCTAATGGTGTTCCCATTGAAACAGTCTCTAAACTTTTAGGTCATACCAAGCTTTCTACTACTCAAATCTATGCTAGAATCGTTGATACAAAGGTCGCTGATGATTTGAGATGCCTAGATTCAACCCATAAATCAAGAAAAACCATAAGTCGTTAGGGGGTGTATTTATTTAGTGCAAATGTTATTTAATAATATATATTTACAAATATTTATGTTAATTATACATTTTGCAATGGATTATCAGTTAATAATCGATTCTTTTAACGAGGAATTAAGTCAGATCCAGAAAAAATCGAAAGAAATTGAGAGTGAAGCAATCAAGGTTTTATCCATGTCTAAGGAATATCTTGTCAAGCTTAAGAAAAACTATTATTTAGATAAAGACAAATCTGTTCTAAAACGAACAAGATTCTTTAGGTATTTAAAACCGAATATAACGCAGCATATTTATTTTTATAAGAAAGTAAGAAACTTCGAACTGGAGCTTTTAGGTAAATCTGCTTCAAAAGCAAATAAAATCTATGCTAAGCAATTAAAGAAAATAGATAAGTTTTATGATAAACACAAAGAGTTTGTTTTCGACCTAAGATACAATCCCGATAAAGTGGATGAGCTATATTTTACCGGCAAAAGATTGATGGCTACAAAAAATGAAAAGTATGTAAAGTCCATTTCATATGACTTTTATGAATGCTCCTATAGCGGTATTTATGCGGAGAGCCTGGCAATAGAAAAATTTAAATCTTATCTATATAAAAGGCAACATCAAAAACAATTTGAAAAAATACAAATAGCAAACCTCGAAGTGAAACATCCTTGGACCGCTAGTACAACCGATATTGTCGAACTCGCTTACGCCCTTTATTATTCAAAAGCAATCAATAACGGCGATACCACCATTAAGGAAATTATCCAAGCCCTATCCGCGGCTTTTCACGTCAAACTTCCTAAAAACTACTACCAAACCATTGATGATATTAAAAACCGAAAAGACCTTACAAAATTCATCAATAAGCTTGAATTCGCGCTGAAAAACAATTTATAAGCCTACTTAAATGTTAAATTTTCACCCGATATACACCTGATATCGGGTGATTTGTTCCTGCTTCATACTGATTTTTACTCCTGGAAAGTCTCAAAACAAGTATTAATCAAAATCAAACACTATGAACGCAGAAATTGTAACCACAAAACACTTAAAAGATCTGAAAAATGATCTTCTCAAGAAGTTAAACGAAATTGAGCTCAATCAGAAAAAAGGGATTAAAAAACGCTGGCTAAGAACCGAAGAAGCAGCGGAGTACCTCAATATTTCTAAACCTACTTTGCTGAATTACAGAGTGAATAATGTCATTCCTTCTAGTAAGATTGGTGGCTCGTATTATTATGATGTTGAGCAAATTGATAAACTTTTAACCGATAATAAAATCTAGTCTCATGAACTACATCGAACACCTCAACCAGGCGTTCCGGAAGATTCATGAGGATACCAAGCTCAGGCCCACGCATATTTCACTTTACATGGCCTTGTTTCAGTTTGCCAATGCAAGCAGATTCAAAACCGAATTCCAAGCAGGGCGAGAGGAGCTTATGCAGTATTCAAAAATAGGTTCTACAAAAACCTATTACAAATGCCTGAACGAACTTCAGAAGTGGAATTACATCCGCTATTATCCGTCCAAGAACGTCTATCAAAGCAGTCGCTTTAGCTTAGGTAATTTTTACCCAAAAGCTAAACAAGCGATAAACAAGCAGGGAACAAGTGGTAAACATGTACTACCACCATATATAAACATATATAAATTATATAAAGATTATAAATCTTATAAACAGCTTAAGCTGAATTTTAAAAATGAAGTCATCCACTTTTTTAAAAAAGAAGATCAATCAAGCAAGCTTGATTTATTAATGGAGGCAGAAAAGTTTATCGCGTATTATGAGAAGCTCAACTGGAACATAGCAGGGGTGAAGCCAATCACAAATTGGCAACCCCTGGCTAAAAAGTGGCTGACCTCAGCCAAAGGTTTTCAGCAGTTTAATCAAAAAGGTATCGATAATAATCATCAACTCAACCAAAACAAAATCTACAATGAACCACTCTAATCCTATAGGTAAACTTATTAAGGCGGCCAATAACCAAGAGTTTTGCCTTGCCATAAAACACGATAATCATTTTCATTATAGCCTAAAACAAGTGGTTGTTTTCTTAACCGCGAAAGGCAAAGAACGCTTTGGGAGCCATTTTAAAATTCATTCATCCGATTACGAACTGATTTACAAACTCTGCGTACTTATGATCCAAGATAAGCGCAACGCCAAAAGGTTACACCTCAACCTCAACAAAGGTGTTTTGCTGTCTGGCCCCGTTGGTGTGGGCAAAACTTCGCTTATGCAGCTTATGCCAGAAATATGCTACCAAAAACCCGAATACCAAATGGTAACGGCGCGCGAAATTACCTTCGCTTATAATGAACATGGGAGTAAGATCATCTCTCAATACGGCAATCAAAAGACCTATTGCTTTGATGATCTCGGCCTAGAGCCAACGGGTCGTTTCTATGGTAAAGATACAAACGTAATGGCTGAGGTGCTGCTTAGCAGACACGAGTTTTATACCAACTACAGAACTAAACCCAAGTTTTTTACAAAGAGAATGACGCATATTACCACCAACCTAAACGCTAGTGAAATAGAAGAGCGCTACGGCAAACGCGTGCGATCAAAGCTCAGAGAAATGCTCAACCTCATCGCATTTCATCCCCATACCCAAGACAAAAGATAATTATTAGCCAACTACTAAAATCAAATAAAATGATACAGATTTCAATCAAAACCGAATTAAAAAAACAAGTCATTTATAACAATCCACAACATTTTTGGAGCTGGTTCCGCCAGCATATATACAAGGTTCAAAACTACCCCTCTCAAAGTGCAATTAAGGAATTTATGAACGCTTTTAATGTACATCTTAACTATTACTGCAAAGATTTGTCCTTTACCGTTAGTTTTGTAAATGAGCAAATTTTTATAAATTTCTATGCCAGAGGAAACCCAATTTTTATAGAAGCTATTGTCGCTTTAGTTCAAGAAGCACCAAAGTTAGAAGGACTTGAAATTACTGCCTTTGAAGAAGCCGATATTTCAGCAGATGATATCAAAAACGACTCCATTAGCATCAAAACAAATAATATAAAATTCCAGTTCGCTGAGCTTACTTATTTTATAAATGAATTCTGTGAAGGATCAAGACGTTATGCGGTAATGATATACTGCCCAGAATATGTCTTTATCCAAGACACAGCAAGCCTTATCAATCAAATTTATGAACACTTAGTTCGTTTTCTAGGAGAGCAATTCATTTACCAGAAAATACTTGATTTTAGCTTTGTGAAATCACCATTTCCAGGAGTAGGGGAGCCATTAGCATATTTAAAACAAGACCTTGAAAAGGATATCACCTGCTTCTTAAATACGCACAAAACCTAGCGATATTTGATAAATACCACGGTATATATTAAAATATATAGAAAAAGTTATATATTTTTGAGGTTATATACTAGTTAGTGGCAATGGCAGAACAACCGTACCCCTGAAATTAAACGGATGAAAAATAACAACCTGACACAGAAAAAAATAATAAAAATCTACCACACAGGATTTTTTTGCAGTACAAAATTCAACCTTGCTTCAACACCTTTTTCCTTTTAAAATACAAAGCTACATAAGACAAAACCGCACAAACAAGTCCAATCCAAATCATAGCCCAAATTGCACCCGAACATTGGGACAACGTTCCTTCTTCTATCAGCAAAATTCTGAATGCCTGTAAGAAATGCGTAAGCGGAATCACATTTGCAACAGCCACAACCCAATCGGGCATTTGCGAAAGCGGCCACGTAAATCCGCTCAAAATAAAACTCGGAGTGGCTATTACCATCAATATTTCGGTTGCTTTGAGCTGACTCGGAATCAATATGCTTACCAATATCCCGATAAAGCATACCGACAACACGAAAATTCCCGCTACAAAGGTCAAAGCACCTAGATTTTCATAAAACGGAATCCTGAACCAAAACGTAAACAGATAATACAAGATCCAAATACCGAAGCTCATTATCAGATACGGAATTATCTTAACTGCCATTATTTTAAGTAGGGATTTGTTTTCCGAAACCAATGTTCTGAAAGTTCCGTTTTCGTATTCGGAAGCAAAGGACAAAGCCAAGCCTAACAGCAAAACCTGTTGTAAAACCGTTGCCAAAATGCCAGGCCACAAAAAGTACATATAGTTCGTGCTTCGGTTGTATTTTTTGATAAAGGTGGTTTTGAACGGCTCATATTGCGACATTGCTACACTTTCAGGCATTCCTTGTTTTTTAAGAGCTTCAATCTGAACTCCCGCTTTAAGTGTTCCTAAACAAATCTGAATGGCAGTCGAAGCATAATTGGCTGTTAAAACATTCGAAGTATTTACAATGGTAAGCACTTCGGGATATTTTTTGGTCATTACCTGTTTCTCAAAATCTTTCGGAATAATCACAACCGCAGGAATATTATCGTTTTCCGCTACGATTTTAGCTAAATCGTTCTGGTCGTACCGGATAAAAGCCACGTTCAGAACCTCATTATCCTGCATCATTTCAATAGCTTTTCGGCTCATCTGACTTTGGTCTTCATCAACCACCACAACAGGCAAATCGGTAACCTTACCTTTCTGATAAACAAAGCCTAAAAGTATTCCGTACATAATCGGAGCCCCAATAAAAAGCAACCGAAGCACACTGTTATCCCAAAACAAACGGAATTCCCTTTTTATAAGCGAAAAAAAGTTTTTCATTTGATTTTTATTTTAACAGTTCTAAAGTAACCGTAGTTTTCGTAAACAAATCTTTGGCCTGACTGATATCAATCGGACTGATTTTTATCTCAAAAAGACTCTCCTGAATTTCGTAATCGGGATAAGCCGTTGCAATATTTGCATAAGCTCCCAAAGCCTTAACCGAAGTTATTTTTCCCTTAACCTGACTTTTGTTATAGACCACATTAACCATTACTTCCTGTCCTTTCTGAACCTTTGAAAGCCGGCTTTCGGGAATCGTAAAACGGAAATAAGTCGATTCCGAAATCGTTCCGCTAATCAAGGTATAACCGGGAAGTGCCAGCTCCCCTGCTTTAAGCGTAATGGACTCTACCGTCATATCCTGCGGAGCAATGATATACCGCTCGGAATCCGCAACCGAAACTTCCTGTAAAGCTCCCAAAGCCCTTTCCTGCTGTCCCAATGCCATTTTTTGCTGTTCGATTCTTGCTCCGTATTTCACGTCCGAAATTTCAGCCTGAACAGCCAGATACTGCGATTGAGCCCCCTGATATTTAGCGAAAGCCTCATCATACATCTGTTGGGAAACCAACGAATCTTTAAGCATATTTGACAATCGGTTAATGGATTTTTGAGCCAGTTCGTACTGTTCTTTGAGTGCTTTTTGTTTGGCTTCTAGCTGTTTGAGCTGATTGTCCGTAGCTCCTTTCAAAGTCATATCATATTGGGCTTTTGCCGACTGAACAGCACCCTTTGCCTGACTTTTTTTGGCATCGACTTCGGGAATGTCCAAAATAGCAAGCGTATCGCCTTTTCTCACAAAATCTCCTTCCTGAATACGGATTTCAATGATTTTTCCGGGAATTTTCGATACGATTCCGATTTGCTCCCTTTCGATTTTTCCCTGAATAACCTCGGTTTTCGGCTTACCACAACCGACAGCGGAAATCACTACAACTAATAATAAATATATCTTTTTCATTACTTTTGATAATTTAGTTTAAAATGGTTTTGGTTAATTCTCCGGTTACGGAAAGTGTTTCTAAAGCGGACAGCCTTTGCTCTACTAAAATCTGAATTTTATTGGCTGATGCTTTAAACAAATCGTTTTCTGCTTCCAATCTTTGGGAAATGTTGATAAGCCCTTCCTGATATTGCCTTACAGCCATATTCAGATTGTTTGAAGCCACTTTTTCCTGCTCCAGACCGATTTGGTATTTCTGATTCTGAATCCTGTAATTCGCCAGGTTATTTTCCAAAAGCAAAGCAAATTTCTCCTTGGTATCGTCTAATTGATTTTGCACCTGTTCCGCATTTATCTTGGCTTCGTGGATTTTGTGCTTACGTTCAAATCCGCTGAAAATTTCCCATTTCATCGAAAGCCCTACCATCCAATTCGGACTCATCGTAAATTCGTTCATTCTTCCGTAAAGTCGGGAATTGACCATTGGAATTTCAGGTGTAATCATCGTAGCGTCAAAAAGGCTCGTATAAGTAACACCTCCGAATGCTCCCAAAACGGGAAGATAACTCCCTTTTTCTTTTTTAATCATATAATCCGATGCTTTTTTGAACGATTCCAAAGCCTTAAGCTCCTGTTTGTTCTCAACCGATAATTCTTCCGAAATCATATAAGGTGCAAGTAAATATTCTACTTCTTTGATTTGGTTTTCAGAATATCCCGTAAGGTAATTTATCTTTTGGTAAAGGACTTTTCGTTTTCCCTGAAGTTCTATTTTTTTGGATTGTAATTCGAGATTCGCCAATTTGATTTTGTCCCTGTCATACGGAATGGCAAGTCCTTCTTCGATAGCCCTTTCTACTCTTTTGGTTTCTGTAGCCAAGCGTTTTTCGCTGTCATTCAGTAATTTTTCGACTTCGTTCAGCAAATGGACCTGGTCAAACGAATGAATCACTTCTTTAATTAAATTTTCTTTTTCAGCCTCGGAAAGATAAGCCGTTCCGATTCGTTTTTGCTCTAATGCCTTTGCTCCGTTTTCGATTTGAAAGCCACTGAACAAAACCGTTTTTGCCATCAGGCTTCCCATCAGTACGTTTCCGTAACTGTCAAACGATTGCTTTCCGTCAAAAATCGGCTGATTGATAACCGGAATGTTCCCCGTTGGTAAATCGAGCGTTATGTTCGTATCGAAATACATATAATTTGCCGAACCTTCTACTTTCGGAATGTATTTGTTCCAAACACTTTTCTTTTCCGTACTGATTTTTTCCACTTCCAAATCTTTGTTTCGGATAGAAGCGTTTTTGTCGATTGCTTTCTGAATTGCTTCCTGCAAAGACGAGCTCACATCAATTTGAGCCTTTCCTTCAAAAGCCAAAAGGCAGGCAAGTATAGGCAGTAATTTTTTAATTCTCATTTTACCTCTAAATTTTGATATATTTTATGAAACACTTCTTTTACTGTCACTATATTTTCCACACTGATTCCTTTTATGGATTCTTCGACGGTAGCATTGACAAGATTCATAACTTTTTCCTGTATTTGCCTTCCTTTTTTTGTCAGAAAAATCAAATTAGACCTTCTGTCATTTACATCGGGTTTCCGGTCGACCAAACCGTCTTTTTCCATATTGTCAATCAAACGGGTTACGCTTGGTCTGTCCCGAAAGCTCTTATCTGCCAAATACTGTTGCGAGCAACCGTCATTTTCCCACAAAACAGCCAAAATAGACCATTGTTCCTTGGTTAATTCTACTCCGTTCTGTCTGAAATTCTTATTCAAAATACGATTAAATGCCTGTGGTGTCCTGCCAGTAAGCAGATTGTAAAAATCCTGATATTCTAAATTTGATTGCATAAACAATTGTTGTTACGACAACAAAAGTAAAGAATATTGTTATCCTGAAAGTATTTTTTAGAAAAATTAACATTTCGAGAAAATGAAAAAGTTCTTTAATCTTTTGATTTACAGATAAATGTATCAAATAAAGAGTAAACAAAAAGCCACAGCCACTAACAAGGGTTTTGCAAGAGAGCGGGTTAAGTGCTAAATTCAACTTTTGTGCTTCTATTCCGCAAAAACCATTTTTTATTTGCTTGAAAAGTGTAAATTAGCAAATAAAAAAATGGTTTTGCTACGTTGGTGCTAAATTGAAAGTTTGTGCTTTCTAATCCTCTCCCTCGCAAAGCCCCGAACCGTTGTGAACAATTGGAAGAGGAATCGGTCAAAGAAGAAAGATATCGCTTAGAAATAAATGAAAAGGCGCAAAACGAAGAGATTGTCCGATTGAATTTGTCGGAATTTCGATTTCGAGAAGAAATAAAAAATGGTCAAAGAGAAGAAATAGCTTATCACAAAAATGTTCACTTAAGTGGATTTGAGGAAAAGCCATTTGACTCATTACAATTAGACGACATTTCATATTCAATTTCACTTGATTTGAATAAAAGACTTGAGAATGCTTTTGAAGATTTAAAAGAAGACACCACAAATCCTTTAGTAATCGCTCATTTACAAAGTTCCGACAGAAAAGCTAATGTTTATTTGGTCGCAAAAGACCCTAACGACAAAATGTATTACGGAATATTAGAAACAGAATTTACCGACAAAAGACAACTAATGGGAATTCCAGAGTCAAACATTCGTGCGATAGAAGTTCGAGAAGTGTCTATGAAACCATTTGGAGCGAAAAAGTATATTGAGGAAGGAATTAAAGAATAAAAACGTGTTACAACAATATATATAAAAAATAGGCGAATCAGTAATAAACTCAAGGCTTTTAGCTCGTATCAAACTTTGTGTCTAACCAAAGTTTGGTGCTTCGAAATCGCCTACTTGTCATATACAAACACGTCACCAAATACACCTACTCCAAAACCTCCATCTGTCCAGGATCATTAACAACCATTTGGGGCTTGCCCCGATAAGTTTCTATAGTATCTAAAACTTTTATTGTTTTACCCTCATAGGCACAGTAGTTAAATTAACAACTTGATCTACTTTACCTTGTAAGGTAACTTCCTGTACAATATAATCGCGGATTTCGTTAACTGTGATAACGGCATCTTGAGCAAAAAGATTAGAGATAACTAAAAGAAAGAATACTCTTGTTTTATAGAGGTCAAAACAGTTTCCTTAGATTGTTTCTATTAATTATTCCTTGTCTTTTCCTTCTAAGTTCATTATATTTTAATGTTCATTGTCACTGAACAGTTAAAAATAATGAACAAAAAACTATGTATCGCAATAACGATTTTATTTATGAAGCTGTAGCAAAGCTAGAGAGCCTTATCAATTTAACAATTGATATTGAAACAGCAAGAAATAAATCCGGCCCCATTTTTTTATCAGATTGCACTTAGGCTAATTTTTCTACACCTGTTATTGCAAAGATTTATTCTTTACCGTTAGTATTGTAAATGAGAGGATTATAATAAATTTCAATGCCAGAGGAAACCCAATTTTTATAGAAGCTATTGTCGCTTTAGTTCAAAAAGCACCAAAGTTAGAAAGAATTGAAATTACAGCCTTTGAAGAAGCCGATAGCACAGCAGATGACATTGCAAACAACGCGATTAGCATCAAAACAAATAATATAAAATTCCATTTCAGTGAACTCACCTATTTTATAAATGAATTTTGTGAAGAATCAAGACGTTATGCGGTAATGATATACTGCCCAGAACATGTCTTTATCCAAGACACAGCAAGCCTTATCAATCAAATTTATGAACACTTAGTTCGTTTCCTGGGCGAACAATTCATTTACCAGAAAATACTTGATTTCAGCTTTGTGAAATCACCATTCCCAGGGGTAGGGGAGCCAATAGCACATTTAAAACAAGACCTCGAAAACGGTATCACCTGCTTCTTAAATAAACATAAAACCTAGTGATATTTAATAAAAATCCTTATAAATAGTAACATATTTCAAAAAAGTTATATATTTTTACGAATACAAACAAAATGCTCTTACTGGTACCCGATTTTAAAGTGTTCTCCTTGACTTGAAATTTAAGTCAACCTTGACAGGCTATTGACGAACACGCTAGATTTTCGCACAATAACCTTGAGGCGGTTAATCCAGTAAAAAAATGTATAAAAATAGTATATAATTGAGTTGGTATAATCAGTTGTGTGCAACGAAGAGCAACATTCGAAATAACAAATGAACGAATTACAAAACGCACTGTTAAAAATTAAACAAGAAAGACAAAAACAAGAAAATACGGATAATCTTGCTGTTGCTTTAAGCACATTAGTTGGAGCAAATGTTGTTAAGAAAAATGATTTCGACAAACTAAATCAAGAAAAAAAACAGCTTCTTGACACAGTAAAAGATATTGGCATAATTAAAATGGAACTGTTGAAATCGCAATGCAAATTCTTTGCTTTTAAAGAGTATCATTCTCAATGGAAACCAACAACTCGAAAATTTGAAAAAAGACTTTCAAAACTTAAATCTGAAAAACTGTATTTGACATTTAATGATTACCCTAAAGACATCGCTGAAAATCTGAAAGAGGCTTATAATTGTTATATCAATGGTCTTTCAATGGCTTGTTATATAATGATTTTAAGGACAATTGAAATTACCGTATCGATTATTTATGAGCAACATAATCCTAAAGAGTACAAAAGTAATGGACAACCTAAATTCGTGCCAGCATCAGTCAAATTAAATTGGGTGAAAAATGAAAGTATGATTGGTGGAGCAGACTACACTTTAGCAAAA
Source organism: Mesonia sediminis (assembly GCF_042684705.1). Classification (NCBI taxonomy): domain Bacteria; kingdom Pseudomonadati; phylum Bacteroidota; class Flavobacteriia; order Flavobacteriales; family Flavobacteriaceae; genus Mesonia; species Mesonia sediminis. The sequence continues at coordinate 488,766 of NZ_JBHULZ010000023.1, read as the reverse complement.
GCATTCATTGAAGCTCGAAATGATAGTGTTCACGAATTGTTCGTTCCGACTGAAAAGCAAATATTTTCAGCATTTGAAACAGTAATAAATTTGATAACGAAGTTGAAAGTTGAAATAAAAAATTGAGAAAATGGCAACTCATAACAAAGTATTACCGCAATTTCGGCGTCCCGAACCGTCGGAAGACTACGTCTGAATTCACTCGGAATTGCTAACGTCACTGCTAAACCGGAAATTAAAGTATATTAATCCGTAATTGACGGTTATACGATACCATTAGGTTTCTTGCAAGAAAAACAGCTCTCTAAATCAATAGCTAAATGAGAATAAAAAAAATTGAAGTTGAGAATTTCAGGTTACTTGAAAAGATTAATTGTCAAATCGAAAATGATATAACCCTCATAGTTGGTAAAAACAATACTGGTAAAACTTCATTTTTTGAAGCTATCAGAATAGCTACCTCCAATGATGGTAAATTTATCTTTGAAGATTTTTCTCAAAGTACATACACCGTTTTTAAAACTGTCTATCAAAAGTATTTAGGAACACTTGAAAAAGGAATTTCAGAAGAGAGTAAAGATGAACTTGAAAAGCAACTTATCTCTGAAATTCCTAAAATTAAAATCAATTTTGAAATAGAATATGATAAAGAACTCAATGAATCACTCACTGAATTAAGTGAGTTTATTACCGATTTAGAGGATGCAAGAAATGATGCAACTATTTCCATTTCATTCGAACCTAAAAACACGTTAAGAGTATTTCAATCTTTTGATAACAGAGAAGATACATCTTTAGAATTAATTAAATACCTGCATAAAAATATAGATCTGTTATACGAAACTGTTTGTTATGCTGTTGATAAGGAATCAGACTATTATAGAAGAATAGAAGATAGTTTTATTTCAAAGATTCAAAAAGTAGTTCTCTTTGAGAGCATTAAAGCAATGAGAATATTAGATGATGTTAAAAGCGACTCAAATAATTCATTAGCTCTAGGTTTTTCAAATTACTACAATCAACGTGATAAAACAACTAATCAAGATGTAAAAGCATTAGAAGATAAATTAGACGAAGTTTCAGAGGAATTAAAAGAGAAATATGCCAAAGTATTGGAGAGCATAATGTTAAAACTTGAAAGGTTTGGTGCTAAAACTCCTATTGTAATTCCACCAATAACAATAGACTCAAGATTTGATTCAGAAAAGGTCATAAGAAATAACATTTACTACCTCTATAAACAAGACGAGGTTAATCTACCTGAAAGCTATAATGGACTTGGCTATAGCAATTTAATATATATGATTCTTGAGCTCGCAAGTTTTATTGAAAAATTCAAAAACTCTAAAGAGGAAAAATTATCTAATTTTCTTGTTGTACTAATAGAAGAACCTGAGGCTCATATGCACCCTCAAATGCAACAAGTATTCATTAGTCAAGTTACTGAAGTTCTAAAAGACGCAAAAAAGGAAACAGACCTTCAAGTTCAAGTAATTATTACAACACATTCCTCTCACATATTATCAGAGTCAGGCATTGAAACAGAGAGAGGATTTAATAGAATAAGGTATTTCAATAAATTAAAAGCTGATAATCGATATAAAATTGTAAATCAAGACTTTAATAATTTAAAAATCAAAGATAATAAACGAACTTTTAGATTTTTAAGACAATACCTAACACTTCATAAATCTGATTTATTTTTTGCAGACAAAGTAATATTAGTAGAAGGAACTACTGAACGTATGCTGTTGCCTCAAATGATAAAAAAGTCAGCACCTTCATTATGTGGTGAATATGTTTCTATTCTCGAAGTAGGTGGGGCTTATGCTCATTCATTTAAAGAAATTTTAGAATTTATCAACGTTAAAACTTTAATTATAACTGACATCGATTCGGCTCAAGAATATCAAGATGGTCATAAAAAGAAAACTAGAAAATGTAAAGTTGATGTTGGGGAATTCACAACAAATTACACTTTAATAAATTGGCTACCAAAAAAAAGAACCATATCTGAATTATCAAGTTGTTCTGAAGATGAAAAAATCAAAGACAATATAAGAGTAGCTTACCAAACTAAAGAAAATAATTTTAATGGTAGAAGTTTTGAAGATGCCTTTATAAATACAAATAAAGAGTTTTTACTTAAAGAACTTGAAGAAGACAAACGAACCCCTAAAGATGAAATATCTTGTCTAAAAAATAAAGATATTAATGTAGAAATTCCTGATAAATTTTCCTCCAAACAAAAAACAGAGTTCACCTTTGATATTATGTCTTTAGATGAAGAGAAATATGGAGAATGGAGCGTACCAGAATATATAAACGAAGGTTTAGTTTGGTTAGCACAAAATGATTAGTATGACTGCTATTGAACAAGTAATTCAACAAATAGAAACAAACAAGAGTTTTGTACTTGAAGCTGGAGCTGGGTCTGGTAAAACTTATACGTTAATTCAGACATTAAACTATTTGTTAGAAACAAGAGGTGAAAGTATTAGGTTGAATAATCAAAAGGTTGTTTGTATTACCTACACCAATGTTGCTAAAAATGAAATTATTGAAAGGCTTGAAAACAATCCTTTGGTTCTTGTTTCTACAATTCATGAATTTTTATGGGATTGCATTAAAAGATACAATAAGCAATTGATTATTGAATTGGATTTATTGAATGAAGCAATGTTAATTGATAAACCTGAAAAGTTTAACACAGGATTAAAAGACAGAATTTCAGAAGTTACGTATGACGATAGAGGCTATAGAAATTTTGAACAAGGAAGTTTACATCATGATGATGTAATTACTCTGTCTCTTCAAATGTTTAAAAACTATCAATCTCTAACTCAAATTTTAGGACAAAAATATCCCTTCATTTTCATTGATGAATATCAAGATACAGCTGCTGAAACTATTCAAGCGTTAATTGACTATCTATTAGAAAGGAATAAGACGAAACTGCTATTAGGGTTTTATGGTGATTCTTATCAGAATATTTATGATGAAGGTGTAGGTTCATTAGAATCATTTATAGCCTCTTCTAAAATTGAATTTGTAACAAAAGAAGATAATTATCGTTCTTCAAATAGTGTAGTTACTCTCTTAAATAAAATTAGAGATAATATTGTTCAAAAAATTCCTGAAGGCAAAGAATCAGTAAGTGGAAGTGTTCAGTTTATTAACTGCACAAACGACACAAAAGCTAAGGGAGAAAAGGTCAAAGATTATCGAGAAAGAATTTCACCAAAAAAAGATGCGGATTACGAAAATGTAATTAGTGATCTAGAAAATAATGGGTGGGATTTTTCAGAAAAAGGCAACGATAAAGTTTTAATAATTGCAAATAGTAAAGTAGCAGATAGAGCTGGTTTTGGGAATTTATATAAAACATATAATAACCGTTTTTTTGACCCTAAAGCAGAATTATTAAATAGAGATAACCATTTTGCCTCTTTCTTCTTAGGTTCTAAAGACAAAAAGACTTCGAAAGAACGTGAAACAGGTATTGAACATTTAGTTTCTTTTTGGAATAACAAAGATTTTAATAGCGTTATAAAGTATTTAAAGAGACATGGTATGATTAGTTCACTTTCTAAACATTCAGACAAAAAGCAAATAGAAGATAAATTAACTAAATTAATTAGTTTAAGGGATACTGGTACAGTTCAAAACGTATTTGAGTTCTGTATTGAAAATCAATTATCAGTTCCTTCAAAAAGCTTACAAAAGTTTCTTAAAAAAGTAAAAGTAGACTCTTCAACTATATCAGATGAAGATGAAAGGAAAAAAGCTGAAAAGAATAAATCTTTTTATACCTCATTGATGCAAACAAAATATAGTGAGGTAATATCCGTCTTTAAACATATCAAAGAGCAAACATCATATTCAACGAAGCATGGAACAAAAGGTGAAGAGTACAGAAATGTTTTAGTTGTGATTGACGATACAAGTTGGGTTTCTATGTATAATTTTGAAAAATTCTTTGATAACACCGATGATAAGGAACGTAGAAAATTAAGAACTAAAAACCTGTTTTATGTTTCTTGCTCAAGAGCCAAAGAAAATTTAGTTGTACTAGCTCTTTCTCAAATGGGTGATTTAGCAATGAAAAAAATAATTGAATGGTTTAGCGTTGAAAATGTAAAAACAATATAAAAAGCACGAAAACCTAACAATGACAATGAGTAATTGAATGTTCTAGCCTATTTCTGAATCCCAAAGTGTCGGTACTTGCCGGCTTTAAGCTTGATGTGTACTTGCAAAGTTTCATGCTAACCTACGTATCTACTCATAATCTAGATCGTTGACAATAACTAAAACAAAATACACTTCATTGTTTATAGTTCATAAACAATTTGATTGCTTGTTAACGAATAATCTACCTCACTATAAAGCATGCATTTTTAAACTCCGTTTCTTGCATTTCATATTTCAAAAATATTAATCGAAATTTCAAATAGCATTGCGAATTATTAAGAGTTAAAGTAAATGGGGCTAAGGAAAATAGATTAGACGCACTTTCTATTTATAACATACTTCAATAGGAGGTAAAAAGAATTTCTACAAAACTTATTTACCTAAATCTTTAATTCTTTATCTTTACTGAAGCTAAACTTTAATTTTTTTTAAATAGATGCTGAAAGATGTGATCAAAGCTAAGGGCCTTAAACAGGCATACCTTGCCCAACGTATGGGCGTAAGTGTGGTTACCATGTCCAACTGGGTAAAAGAAAAATCTAGCCCAAATAAAAAAAACTTAGAGAAATTAAGCCAATTATTAGAAGTACCTATAAAAGATCTGGTCAACTGATGCTATTAGAGGAAAAATATGATTTTGGATTCACAGCGCTGTCTTTAAGAGTAAAGGAACTGGTAAAGGTAGCTGTATCCAGACAAAGCGAAACTGATTTTGATGAAATCCAAGAAATAGGACAAGGTAAAACCAGCTCTGGAAAAAGATTTTTAATTGAAATAAATAAGCGTTTAGATAGTTTAAATGATCAGCAAATTGACATTTTAGTGAATGGTGATTTTTATGAACAAAAACAGATAGCTTTCTTGGCTATGTGCAAGGTGTATGGGTTTGTGCGAGATTTTGTCATAGAAGTTTGTAGAGAGAAAGTCCTTCTTTTTGACTATGCTTTAACGGAGGGTGAATACTTATCTTTTTTCAGAAATAAAATCGAAATACATCCTAAAATGCAAAATTTTACTGAGACTACTAACGAGAAAATTCGTCAAGTTCTGTTTAGAACATTAGTGGAAGCTGGAATTATTGATAATACTAAAAACAAAGAAATTCAACCTCAATTGTTAGATAGCAAACTAATGAGAGTTATTGCTAATGATGATAAAAAATGGCTCAAACTATTTTTTGTTAGTGATACGGATATCGAAAATTTTAATTGATGCAAAACCTAACCAAAAAATTTAGACACTTATACGATGTCGTTTCCTCAGAAAGATTTCTTAGTAAAGAGGCTTTAGGAGGGGAAATTCCTTTTTTTATTGCTGCTTATAAAGCAGAACAGGAACTTCAAGTAGTAGATGCAACTAAACGACTAATCAAAAAACTGGAAACCTCTGGTGTTCCTGTTTTAGAAATAAATCTGTACGATATTGCCTGTGATATTTTAGAGGAAGAAATTGGGTTAGAAGAATTCTTCAGTATTGAAAAAGATATGGATAAAGAAGAATTTTTAGATGCCATCCAATCAGTTCTTGAAATTCATCAAGTATTAATGCCAAAAATTGATAGCTTAATCAAAGCATCATCTGCTAAGGTGTATTTCTTAACGGGTATTGGCTTGGTATTCCCTTTTATACGTTCACACACCATTCTAAATAATTTACAAAGCATAGCAAAAGATTCACCAACGGTAGCATTCTTTCCTGGCGAATATAATGGACATGCTTTAAACCTATTCGGTTTATTGAAGGACGATAACTATTATAGAGCATTTAACATTGATAACATAGAAGCAAAACAATGATTATTAAAGATTTTTTTGAGAAAGATATTAATAGAAATATTGAAACGGTTATCAAAGCAGATGACCGTGACCAAATTTCTAATGAAGTAGAAGAATATGTAATTACCAATGAAATTGGGGAAAAAATACGAGACCTCTTTCAAGCCTACAACAATTATGCTGGTGTGAATGGGGTATGGATATCAGGTTTTTTTGGTAGTGGTAAATCACACTTGCTAAAAATATTGTCTTACGTCTTTGAAAACAAAAAATTTGATGGTGACGAAAGCGGAAAGGTGTTTGCTAATAAAATCACTAATGACGAAATGCTCAAAGGCGATGTTTTAGCAGCGACCAAAATTCCCTCAGAGTCTGTTTTGTTTAATATTGACCAGCAAGCACAGATCACAAGTAAGGAAGATCCAAATGCTATATTATCTGTTTTCTATAAGGTTTTTTATGACCATTTAGGCTTTTATGGTTCCAAAAGACCTGTAGCCGAGTTTGAAATGTGGCTCAATAGCGAAAATAAATGGCAATCTTTTCAAGAGGCATACCTAGATAAAAGCGGTAACAATTGGACGGATGACAGACGAAAGTATTTTGCTCCAAAAGTAAAGCAAAAATTAGGGGAGGTTTTAGGCGAGCTCTTCGATGATGATGCGTCAAAGTACCAAAACATCATAGATACAATGCGTAAAGACAGCACCTCTTCTATAGAAGACTTCTGTGTACGGGTACAAGAATATATTGCATCTAAACCCAAAGGTTTTCGCTTAAATTTCTTTGTAGATGAAGTTGGTCAATACATTAGTGACAACACTAAGTTAATGCTAAATCTTCAAACGGTTGCAGAAACATTGGCTACCAGAACTAAAGGTAAATCTTGGATTCTAGTGACCTCTCAAGAGGATATGGAAAAGGTCGTAGGAGATATGAACAAAAGCCAGCAAAATGACTTTTCTCGTATTCAAGCAAGATTTGCAATCAAAGTACCACTAACCTCGGCAAACGTAGATGAGGTGATAGAAAAAAGATTGTTAAGCAAAAACGAAGATGCACAAAAACAATTGATGGCATCTTTTAAAGAAACGAGTGCACAATTAGATACCTTGCTTTCTTTTTCTGAGGCGGGCGTGCAGTTTAAAGGCTTTAGCGATGCTTCCGATTTCGGTAATAAATTTCCATTTGTTCCCTATCAGTTTGACTTATTTCAGCAATGTAGAAGAGCATTGTCTATGCACAATGCATTTCAAGGAAAGCACGCTTCGGTAGGTGAACGTTCTATGCTAGGCGTTTTTCAGCAAGTAACACAAATCATTGAGGGTAAAGGTGAGCAAGCCTTAGTGAGTTTCGACTTAATGTACGAAGGGATTAGAAATGAATTGCGTGGCGAGATTCAAAGCTCTGTGATTATGGCAGAACGAAATCTGGATAACCCCTTTGCTATTAAAGTGCTCAAAGCGCTATTTCTCGTCAAATACTTCGGGAACTTCAAAACCACCAAGAGAAATGTGTCGGTGTTGCTTATTGATGATATTCAGGTCGACTTAAACGAACATAACCAGAAAATAGAAGAGGCTTTAAATATACTAGAAAATCAGAGTTATGTGCAACGTAATGGGGATGTGTACGAATTCTTAACCGATGATGAAAAAGACGTAGAGGAAGAAATAAAAAACACAGATATTGATGACCAAGCAGTCACGCAATTACTTAAAGAATTGTTCTTTGATGAAATTATCCGTGATAATAAGATTAAGTTTCTAGATAATAAGCAAGACTACGATTTTACCAGTAAAATTGACGGTAGCTTATTAGGTAGAGAAAAGGAGCTGTTTATTGAAATCATCACAGAGAATTTTATGGATTATGATAACGACACCTTCCACCAGTCCCAAACAATGGGTGCAACAGGTATGAAGCTCAAGCTAGCCTCTAACGCCTTGTTTATGAAAGATTTAAAAATGTATTTACGTACCAATAAATACGTAAAGCAAAATCAATCGACTACTAATCGTGTAGAGGTAAAACGTATTCTTCAAGAAAAAGCACAACAAAATGCAGAGCGCAGACGTAACCTCATCATAATGGCAAATAACACATTAGCAGATGCCGAGGTGTTTATGAATGGTAGCAAACACGAGTCTGGTCATAGTAAAGAGGGTAAAACCAAGGTTATTAATGCTTTTCAAGATTTAATTAAACAAGTCTACCCAAACTTAAAAATGCTAGGGAGCACTTTAATTACAGAAGATGCCATACGCCACACGGTGCGCAGCAAGCAAGATGATTTATTTGGTACAGATGATAAAACCATTTCCGAAGCAGAATCTGAAATTCTAAATTTCATCAAAAGACGTAAAAAACAATCGGATAGAACCTCTCTAAACGATATTAAAACCTACTTTACGAAAAAACCTTATGGTTGGTACCCTAATGCGATTTGGACAATTACTGCAAAACTATACAAACGTGGTAAGGTTGAGTTAAAGCAGAATGCAAGCTTATTAGAGGATGAGGCTGTGCTTACCGCACTCGTCAATAGTGCAAACCACGGTTCTACACTGTTAGAGCCACAAACCGAAGTGGATCCAAGACAACTAAAGCAACTAAAAGAACTCTATGCAGATGCTTTTGATGAGACGACGGGGCTTAAAGAAGCAAAAGATGTAGCAGTAGCCTTTAAAGAAAAAATTAAAGACCTCGCAGCTGAGGTAAAGCAATTGTATTACAGAAAAAGCGACTTCCCATTCTTGTCAGTTTTAGAAGATTTTAGTGAGAGATTGCAAAGACTATCAGATAAAGATTATAAATACTTCTTGACCAGTATCTCAGATTTTGAAGATGATTTACTGGACAATAAAGAAGACTTGCTAGATCCTATCAAAAGTTTTATCAATGGGGAACAGGCAAATATCTATCTCGATATTAAAAAGTTGGTGAACAGCAACACGGCAAACATAGATTATATAGAAGGCGACGAGTTTGAAACTTTAACTGCACTGATCAATAGCAAAACTCCCTACAAAGGCAATGCCATCCAGATAGCAAAAGCTGCTAAAGATAGCTTAACCAAAAAGGTAGTTGAGAGTATTGATACTGAAAAAAAGCGATTCAATGAAAAGTTAGATATAATTTTCTCTGACCTAGAAAAAGCAGAATCTTTCAAACAGTTAAATACTGATCAACAAGATGAAATTAAGAATAAAATTATTTCGCTTAAAGAGAAAGTGAAAGCAGAACGCTTTATTGGTAATATTCGTAATGAAATACGGAAGGTTGAAGACAACTTCTACAACGATCAGCTCAACCATATGGCTAAATTGCTGGCGCCTAAAGACGAGTCTGGTAAGGCAAAAGAACCTAAAGCAAAATATATCAAAAAAACATCCATTTATGTAGATTATCCTAATCGTGAGTTAACCTCAGAAGAGGATGTCCTCGAATACACCGAAGCTCTTAAAAAAGCTTACTTAGAACGCATTAACCAAAACTTAAAGATTACCTTATAGAATGGTGTTGGTTGATGGTGAATAAAAAATATGAATATGGTTAAAGATTATAAAGATTTAAGAGTTTGGCAGCAGAGTATGGAGCTAGTTGCGCAAGTGTATATTTTAACGAGAGAAATGCCCAGCATTGAGCAATTTGGTCTAACAAGTCAAATAAAGAGAGCTGCTATTAGTATACCGAGCAATATCGCTGAGGGTCAAGCTAGAGCGTCTAAGCAATTTTTACATTTTATAAGAATAGCACAAGGTTCTCTATCAGAATTAGAAACGCAGTTAATGCTATGTATAAAACTTGATATGCTGGCTGAAACAACAGTAAATGAAATCTTAACTGAAATAATAAGTATTAAAAAACAATTACATAGTCTTTCAAATAAGCTAAAACAAGCCATTAACTAACCACCATACACCAACCACCAAATTATGAACACCAACCAACTCAAAAAATTCGCCCAAGAAGCGCGTATCAAAATCGTTTCGCAAGTCGCTGCAAAGCTAGAGTATGTGTTAACCACAGACTCTGCCGTGTTACGTGAAAAAGAAGTTCAGGTAAAAAAGCTTAAAGCCGAAATACAAAAAACCTCAAAAGAACAGGTTGTAGATAAGGTGGCTTATACCTGGTTCAATAGGTTAATGGCATTGCGTTTTATGGATGCTAACGACTACCAACCTATAAAAATAGGCGTAGTCACACCAAAAGAGGGCTACACTTTACCAGAATTACTAGACGAAGCCAAACAAGGCAACATTCCAGATGAGTTACCTGTAGATACCAAACATATTTTTGACTTACTAGATGGTACCATACGCAGCAGCGATGCACAAAACGAAGCCTACAAAGAACTACTCATAGGGGCTTGTAACCACCTCAACACCATTTTTCCTTTTCTGTTTGAAAAGATTAATGACTATGCAGAGCTACTCTTACCTGACGATTTAACCTCTGAGTTTTCCATAGTACAAGACATAAGAGACGGAATGGCAACAGAAGATTGTGCTGAGGTAGAGATTATTGGTTGGATATACCAGTTTTATATTTCTGAACGAAAAGATGAGGTCTTTGCTGCCAAAGGAAAAGTAAAAAAAGAAGACATACCAGCAGCTACGCAATTGTTTACACCTCGCTGGATTGTAGAATATATGGTGCAAAATACGGTAGGGAAACTATGGTTACAGAATAGACCTAGCTCTAACCTAAAAGACCATATGCCGTATTACATCGAGTCACCAAGTGCAGAAATTGAGGACTTTCTTAAAATTGATTCTGTAGAAGAGATTACGCTTCTAGACCAAGCTTGTGGTAGTGGTCACATTCTAGTGTATGGTTTTGAGTTATTGACTAAAATCTATGAAGAAGAAGGCTATAGCCCAAGTGAGATACCACAGTTTATAATTGAAAAAAACCTCTACGGTTTTGAGATTGATGAACGTGCTGCTCAGTTGGCAGGTTTGGCTTTAATGATGAAAGCTCGTGAATACCATAAACGTGTTTTTAGAAAAGAACTCACACCACACATACTGTGCTACCAAGACTTAAAATTAACCACAGATGAGATAAAAGAAGTCTTTAAAAGCATTGATGTAAAATTATCTAATGAACTACTAAACGATTTAGAAAACATACAAGAAGCAACCAATCTTGGTTCACTCATTCTACCGCAATCAAGTACCTCTTTTTTAGAAGAGACTTTAGAAGTATTAATGCAAAAAGAAAAAACGAGTACTGACTTTTTTCTTAAAGACAGCATACAACAACTAGTGACTAGCTGCCAGCAACTAGTGGCTCTAAGTGCAAAATACCATTGCGTAGTAGATAACCCACCATATATGGGTGGTGGTAATATGAACAAGCCACTTGCAAATTTTGTAAAGATAAATTACAAAGACAGTAAATCCGATTTAATGGCGTGTTTTATGGAGGCTGGTTTAGCTGTTTTGCACCCTAAAGGCTATTTAGGTATGATTAACCAACATTCTTGGATGTTTTTAAGTAGTTATGAAAAACTACGAGAAAAACTCATCAAAGAAACACACATTGATACGCTACTGCATTTAGGAGCTAGAACATTTCCTGAAATTGGTGGCGAAGTCGTGCAAAATGCTGCTTTTACCTTAGTTAAAAATGAAAGCAAAAATGAAGGAAGTTATATCCGTTTAGTAGATGAAAAACATACCAATTTAAAGAGAGATAAAACTTTAGAAGGTATTCAAAACTCAGATAGTGATTGGTTTTATATTGCAAATCAAGAAGATTTTTGTGAAATACCAGGTAATCCTTTCGGATATTGGTTCTCAAAAAAAATACTTGAGCTTTTTAAAAACAAAAGTTTGGAGGATATTGGAGAACCACGTCAAGGTTTGGCCACTAGTAACAATGATAGATTTCTAAGGTATTGGTTAGAGGTTGATAACAATAAAGTTTTCAACTCATCCAATTTAAAATGGTTTCCTTTTAATAAAGGTGGGGCGTATAGAAAATGGTATGGAAATCAATCCTTAGTGATTAATTGGGAATTTGATGGAAAAGAAGTACTTGAATATGCTAAAAAACTATATAAATCACCTACTAGAACAATTAAAAATATTAAATACTATTTTAAGCCTGGGGTTACATTTTCCTTAACTAATACAAATGGTTTTGGTGCTAGATTAAGTCCCGATGGATTTATTTTTGACGTTCAAGGAAGTACAGTGTTTAGTGAAAAAAATAGACTTAATTTTATTTCAGGATTATTAAATTCTAATACTGTACGGTTACTAATGGGTGTTTTGAGCCCTACAATGGTAACACACGTTGGATATCTTAAGAAGATACCTGTTGTAAAAGATAATGATTCGCTAATTTCCGACAACGTTAGTCTGTGTATTGAAATTTCCAAGACTGAATGGAACTCAAGAGAAACTTCTTGGGACTTTAATCAAAACGAACTCATCAAACATAAATCAGATACTTTAGAAGAATCCTACGACCTATACGAACACTACTGGAAAAATAAATTTTTCCAATTGCATAAAAACGAAGAAGAACTCAATAAGCAATTTATAGACATCTATGGTTTGCAAGAAGAGCTTACGCCTGAGGTTCCGCTAGAAGCTATCACCATCTTAAAAGAAGAGTTAGACCAAAAAGCCTTAAAAGAGCTTTCTGCTAATTATAAAAGTGGCTGGGAATTAGTAAATGGTAAATGGCAATTAAAAAGCCAACCACCAACCACCAACCACCAACTACCATTCAACGCCAAAGAAGTACTCATACAATTTATAAGCTATGCAGTCGGTTGTATGTTTGGTCGTTACTCGCTAGATAAAGAAGGCTTAATTCTAGCCAATCAAGGAGAAACCTTAGAGGATTATTTTAAATTGGTGAATAGTGAACAGTTTATGGTGAATGGTCAGGAGGAGCCATCTACCAACCACCAGCCACCAACCACCACTTTTCTACCCGACGACGACAACATCATCCCCATACTAGATGACGAGTGGTTTGAAGATGATATTGTAGGTCGTTTTTATGAGTTTTTAAAAGTCACTTTTGGAGCAGCTAATTTTGATAAAAACCTTGCTTTTGTAGAAGATTGCATAGGTAAAGACATCCGTAAGTTTTTTGTAAAAGACTTTTACAACGACCACATAAAACGTTACAAAAAACGTCCTATCTACTGGATGTTCTCATCACCCAAAGGAGCCTTTAACGTGCTTATTTATATGCACCGCTATACACCAGATACATTAAATCAAATCCTCAATGGCTACTTAGTGGAATACAGAGAAAAACTCAACACCCGTATGGAGCATTTAGATCACTTAATTGAGTCTGGTACCTCTAGCGAGCAAACCAAAGCAGCCAAAGAAAAGGACAAACTAAAAGCAGTCTTGCTAGAACTACAAGAATACGAAAGAGAGGTCTTATACCTACTTGCTACAGAACGTATAACCATAGACCTAGATGATGGTGTACTAGTCAACTACAACAAGTTCGGTACAGCTCTTAAAAAAGTAACAGGCTTAAACGATAAAAAAGCAAAAGATAAAGTGAGGAAGTTTGATTGGATTGATACAAGTGAAATTAGATAAACTATGAGCGCAACATTATTTTCCGAAGAATCGAAAGACATAAAACCAATAAAAATTAAGGATGGGGAATATATCTATGTACCTAATTTTTACAAAAAGGAATTGGCAGACAAGTATCTTGCTCGGTTGTTATCTGATATACACTGGAAACAGGAGTCAATGAAAATGTACGGGAAAGAAATACCTTTTCCTAGATTAACGGCTTGGTACGGCGATCAAGACAAGCCATATAGTTTTTCAGGTATAACATTACAGCCGCATCCTTGGAGTCCTGGTCTTTTAAAAGTAAAAAACGATATAGAGCCTATCGCTGGTGTCTCTTTCAACAGTGTGCTGTTAAATAGATATAGGGATGGAAGCGACTCTATCTCTTGGCATACTGATGCAGAAAAAGAGTTGGGGAAAAATCCAGTTATAGCGTCAGTCAATTTTGGCGCCGAACGCAAATTTCAACTGAAACATATAGAAACCAAAGAACGCATAGATATAGTTCTACAACACGGTAGTTTGCTTATAATGCAAGGAGAGTTACAGCACTACTGGAAACACCAGATTCCAAAAAGTAAAAGGGTAAAAGAAGAAAGAGTAAACTTAACCTTTAGAATAATAAAATAGCTATGCCATATAATTTTGAATTACCATTAATCACAGATCTCACGCCAGATCAACAAACCGTTTTAAACTATGCTGAAGCAGTAGCCGTATCTGGTGGTCCAGGAACAGGTAAAAGTGTTATAGGCTTATGGCGACATATACGTAATTATGACACTGGGAATGCTAAGAGCTTGTTGTTGACTTATACGGTTTCATTAGAGCGTTTTTTAAAAGAGACCTGTAGAACAATAAATGAAGAAGCAGCTAATAACGTAAACAGAACATTCCGCTATACAACTGGAACAGATCAACAGCAATATGATGAAATTATAGTTGATGAGGCGCAAGATGTCAATATAGAAAGATATGAGATTATAAGGCGAAACGCCAATAGAGTTTCTTATACAACTGACGACAATCAAATTTTGTATCCTGAGCAGTCAACAAAATCCGAACAATTACACAATGTATTTGGTAATCAAACCTTTACACTTCGAACTAATTTTAGAAATACGCACGAAATCACAAGATTTGTAAGAAGTCTATTTCCTGATCATATAATACAAGATGGGAATTCAAATGGTCCTATACCGCAATTAATTCATACTGACAACGACGAAGATGATCAGCTACAAGCGATAATTGATATCATAAATACTTACCAAGATCCTACGCATAATATTGCAGTTTTAGATCCATTTCAAAATGGTGTGAGAAAGTTGCGTCAAAAATTAAGTGATCGCGGTATCAATTGCTCATATTATGTAAATGAGGCAGACAATCTTAATCAAATTGAACGTGTACACGTCACCACATTTAAATCGTGTAAAGGTTTAGAATTTAACACTATCATAGTTCCAAATTTTGCTAGTTATAGTTGGTGGCTAAGAGAGCGACCGAATATTGTTACTGAAAATGATATTTATGTGGTATTAACACGTTCTAAAAATAACGTATTTCTTATAAATAATAGCCCAAACTATTACAGTAAGAAAAATATGGCTCCACTTGCTATACCGTTGCAACGTGGTACAGTACAAGAAGAAGATTATGTGCCTAACCAACAAATTCAGAACAATCAACAACAAAATAATAATCCAATTATCGATGATGACGATGATTTGCCATTTTAATTATTATGAAAAAAACTGCGACATTCTACATACATATACAATCTGATACTCTGGCTCATTATCTGGTGCGTGGCATTTTTTGCCCATCACGATTCTTGACCAACAAGAATAAAGATATGCAAGATCAATTTGATTCATTTCTAATCTTGTCTGATAAAAAATGGAATACAGAAAGCGACTGTTCCATTAAAATTATTCTATTAGAAGAAGAGATTGCAAAATTATTCGATTTACAAAAAAACTACGTAGCACTAGCGGGGTGTTTACCTATCTCTCGCCTGAAAATGATTTATTTTGCGGATAAGAAGAAAGCAGAAAATGTGATTTGGAATATTAACCAAGGTGCTGCTTACGTGCCTGAATGGGCGATCTCATTTGAAAATAAAAATAAACAAGAAAGTGTGTCGCTTACTGAAAAGCACAGTTTCCCAGGAGATGATAACGAAGGTCTTCTAAAAACCCATCTACAGAGGTATGATAGATTAATGGGTGGCTTTGCTTTTATGAGGACTGCCCATTTACTCAAAGAATATCATCAATTGGATATAACACGTAAGAGTGCTTCTGCTATCTCATATTTCAATACTGAAATTGCAGAATCGGTAAAGAATCAAAATGTCAAATTAGATACTAATATCTTAAATGTTTTCTCTGGTAAAGATCCTATTTATAGTTATCTAGGTAAAGAAATAACCGATGAAATCATAACAACCGTCTCTAAAAAGGAAAATCAAAAGGTTACAAAACAATTTAATACTATTATATTGGACCAACTGGATCAGAATAGCTTAACGTTTGAGCTGGCGATGTTGTTCACTTATGGGAAAGGGAAAGTAAAAAGTGATAGTGATTTAGTTTCGGGTTTATTTAACAATATAAATGTCGAGTTTGTTGAGAAGCTGGCATTAGTATATGGCCTCAATTCTGGTTATAAAGCTTTGCGCAATGCTTATTCAAATGCTAACTATACCGAAAACATCAAGTTTAAACTCTTAACAAAACTAGAATTCTATCTAATCGAATCACTTTATAGATATGCATTTTGGAATCATACGATTAGTAATTCATTTTCTTTTATTAATGACTTAGAGATCAAGAAGAATAGCATTATTAAAAATGACAACTTTCAATATCTACGGCTATTTGATTCGGTATACGCTTACGAGAAAACTAAAACTAAGAAAGATAATAAGGAGTCTCTATCGTCAATGATAAAGCAAACAGTAAATAAATGGTGTTCGACAAATGCTGTAGAGCTTGATGTGAGTGGTTTTGACGAGACTCTTATTAATAAAATCTTACCACTTATAAAAGAAAATATTATTGTGAAAAAAGTTGATTATTCTTCTAAAACTAATAATGTAAAGAACGATAAAGAATTTAAAAGCCGTGTTGATGAGTCCAAAATCGAAAAACAAAGCTTAAAAAATTCAATAGAAGATGTATTAGAAAAAAACTCTAAAAAACAACCGTCTGGACCGCTTAAATTATTTGATGACACAGAACAATGTTCCACAAAAGATTCAAAAGATGATGATGAACTGAGCTACAAAGATCTTGATAATCTTAAAGTCACGGAATTAAAAAAACTTTGTAAGAAAAAAGGTTACACCAATTATTCAAAACTTTTAAAAGAAGACCTTATCAAATTTATAATGTCGCAACAATAAATATGGATTTTCTATATGACTATAAGGTAGCGCTTCAAAATTCGGTACAACTTCAATCTTTCATTGATGATAGATTGGATGAATTATTTGATTATTACAGCTTGAGTAACTTTGAAGCGCTTAATAAAGATCGACATTTATTTAAGAGCTTACCTACTCTAGATAGTATTGCGGGATTAAATTTCTCGTTATCAAAAAATGAGGCTTATCTAAATCTCCTATTGTCAACAGCAGTAAGGTTAAATGAATCATTTTCATTTGAACATTTTTTAAACTTATTAAATCAGGAAGGTTTAGAACAATCTAAAATTATTGAAGCGTCGGCCAACTTTATGAATTGTCGAAATGCAATTGAGTTAATAGATAGTTATGATACTATGCTATCTTTATTAGAAGAAGCATTTCTTACTGAGACCGACTATAGAAAAGAGCCATTAACAGTGTTGCTAAATTTTTATGCCACGGCTATTAAACATTTTGGTGAATTTAATGAACCAAGATTGAAAGAAGTCCGTAGCTTAATTTTTAGAAGTTTTGAAGATGAGGAAATAACTTTCGCAACTGATCCTGTTTTAGAAGATGCTCTTAAACTAGACCTAGCATTTCAAAATAATCCACATAAAGAGCTACAGTTAATCATTGATCGATTTCTGACAGAAGATCCAATTATAGAAACTTTTGCACCTGGCTTTATAATTGAAAGCGATACAGCGTATGCTGATGTTATTGAATCTAATACATTTAATATGGATGAGATATGGCAACTGAACCGAGATTTTTATAATCAGATGGGAGAAACCAATCCTATATTTCGCTCTCTAGGTCGTGGGACTGCAGTGCTAACAACCACAGATCAATTGATTGTATATATGTCTCAGCTTGGACAAATGCATTTTGCAAAATTAAGAGATGCTTTTGAAGGATTACCTGATGGTTTAAGTGACATCCATCTGTTCGACTGGGGTTGTGGTCAAGCACCAGCATCAAAAATGTTTATAGATCATTATACGGCACAAAATATAAAGACAGTAACCTTGATAGAACCCTCTGAATCAGCTCTAAAAAGAGCATCTTTACATATATCGCGAGACACTCAAAACATTTATACGATTAATAAAGATTTTGATTCATTAAATATAGATGATATTACACGTCATAAAGAACCAACTGATGTTACAGTTCATATCCTTTCTAATGTGATAGATATGGAAAACTTCCAATTGCACACCATATTAGATTTGCTGCGTAATCAGAATAACGATGTTACGTATTTCCTGGTTGTTAGCCCCTATATAAATAGCGCTCGCGTGCAGAGAATTGAAACATTTGTAGAAGAGATGTGTGAGAATATAGAAAGTGAATTATTGCTTACTGATACAAAGAAGAGTGGAAGTTGGCATAATAGCTGGTCAAAAGTAATAAGAGTATTCAAAACAGAAGGTTAGGAAATAATGAGCCAAAAAATAAAACAAGCGTTAATAAAACGGTTTCAAGACCATAGAGTCATTTTCTGGTACGATGAGAAAAAAGACTTCAACGAAGAATTTGATAAATTGGAGATTGCTGATGTCGAAAAAATTCACGTGAACCAAAATGAGTTTGAGATAAAACACATCTTAACCAAACAACGACCTGAAGATAAGTTTTTACTTTACTTCACAGCAAAGAAACCTAGTAACGAAGAAAACTGGTTACTAGATATCGAACTGGCAAACCATCTATTCCATACAGACCAAGAGGCAATGTTCTTACAAGAGATGGGTTTAGGCTATCATCTAAAAGAACTCGTGGCAGAGCATATTGAATTCTTTAAAGCCAAAGACCGCAGAAACAAACTCAAGGAGTTATTGGGTGCTGGTGATGAACACGAAGACATCCGTAGTAAAATGCTTGCGGTAGTATTTAATACAGACTATGTAAACCTCAGTACATTTATACACGCGCATAGTGCTGCATTCATCGATGGTAATGAAAAGTTTGATAAAGATTTAAACCGCTTTAGTTTAAAGAGTTACTACTGGGGTAAAATTAAAAATGTCTTTAACTATCTTGCTGAGGAACCGTCTATTTACGATTTCTTATTAGAAGTCTTTAATTATGGTTTTAGTTTAGGTCGCCCATCAGAACTGACTAAAGAATCACGTTTATTAATTGCGCTTTGGAAAGATACCATTCAATATCGCGAAAGCTTTGGAACTGTTTCAGATAAAATCGCAGCCGATATTGATGTAGAAACCAAATTGCAACAAGCTCAAATAGAAGACATTATTAAGGATGATTTATTTCGCTTAAGCGATAAAAAAATTATCTATGATCTAGTCAACCTCATTGCAGAAGAAGGTATTGCTTATGATAAAGTAGTTCAATATAAAAAGCAACGGGAAAACAAATATTGGTATGCTGCTTCAGAAGCGCTATATGATGCTTTAGAATACGGTGCAGAGACCCTACATCTCATTCGTAAATACCACAGAACCACCTATTCTAATTTTAGTGAAGGGATAGAAAGTTATGCTTCAGAATTATATGAAGTAGACCAAGCCTATAGAAAATTTATTTGGAGTTATAGACAATCCAAACAAAACAGAATACTTGCAATCCTAGTTGAAAAAATAGAAAAGGTTTATGCAAACGATTGGTTGCTAACATATAACAACAACTGGCAAAAGGTAATAGATGACCTAACCGTATGGCCAACCCAAGAACGCTATAGTCAGCAACGCTTTTTTGAACAGCACGTACAACCTTTTGCAAAGAAGAAACAACGTTTATTTGTTATCATTTCTGATGCCTTACGTTACGAAAATGGCGCCGAACTGAGTAGAAGGTTACAATCAGAAAATAGGTATGAGTCGTCTATTGAACATATGCTAAGTAGCTTGCCTTCATATACGCAATTAGGAATGGCTTCTTTGTTACCGCATAAAAGCATTTCACTTAAAGCGAAAACAGATACCATACTCATCGATGGTATGTCAAGTGCTGGGACCAAAGGTCGCTCTAAAATACTATCCGAAAATTCAAATGTAAGAGCCACAGCCATTAAAGCAGATGACTTTATGAGTATGAATGCGAATAAAGAAGGTAGAGCATTTGTAAAACAATACGACCTCATTTACATCTACCACAATAGAATAGACAAAACAGGCGACGATAAAGCGACGGAAGAGCGTGTTTTTGATGTCGTAGAACAAGAGTTCGATTTCTTGATGGATATGTTGAAGAAGATTGCTAATATGAACGGTAACAATATGATGATTACCGCAGACCACGGTTATATCTACCAACACAGCGATTTAGATGAAAGTGATTTTGTAACCTCTAGACACGCAGGTAACATCTGGAAAGAAAACAGGCGCTTTGTGATAGGGGAAGACCTTAAAGGTGACAACACCACAAAAGCCTTTAAAGGTTCAGAATTGAATATTGATTCGGATGTGGATGTGTTGATACCAAAGTCTGTAAATAGATTGAGAATAAGCGGTGCTGGTTCACGATTTGTTCACGGTGGCGCAACGATGCAGGAAATTGTTATTCCATTGCTTAAAGTGAGTAAAAAACGCCAAGATACCACGTCTCAAGTAGATATTGACATCATTAAATCTACAGATAGGATTACGACTAATATCCTTGCGGTTTCATTTATTCAATCAGATTTGGTGACAGAGCAGGTATTACCACGAACTATTAGAGCGGCCATCTATGCTGAGGACGAAGAACGTTTAAGTGACTTGTTTACCTATAATTTTGATATTGAAGAGGGAAGTGAAAGACAACGAGAAGTAAAACATCGTTTCCAATTGATGTCTAAAGCGAGTGGAAAATATAAAAATCAACGGGTAAAACTAGTCTTAGAGGAACCTGTAGAGGGAACCACAAAGTGGAAAGAATTTAAAAGCTTTTTCTACACACTTAACATATCATTTACGAACGACTTTGATGACATTTAAGATATGAAAGCATTAGATATAAAACTAAACGAGCACTTTGAGGGAAAAGTGGTTAGAAAAGACCTGACCAAACTAGTTAAAGGTAATGCTATTGTACCTACCTATGTTCTAGAATATTTATTAGGTCAGTATTGTGCTACCGATGACGAAGAGACCATTAATCAAGGTGTAGAAACCGTTAAGAATATTATATCAAAACATTTTGTTCATAGAGATGAAGCGAATATTATAAAATCTACGGTAAGAGAGAAAGGGTCGCATAGAATCATTGATAAAGTGTCTGTTAGACTAAACGATGTAAAAGACCAATATGAAGCCTCTTTTGCTAACTTAGGTCTCAGCCGTATTCCCATTTCTAGTGATGTGATTAAAGAACACAAAAAACTCCTTTCAAGTGGTGTCTGGTGCATTTTAACCTTAGCCTACTATTCTTCTGATGAAAAAGGTTCTGTTCCTTGGATAATTGAGAGTCTTAAACCTATTCAAATTTCAAATGTTGATATAGAGGAATACAAAAGTGCAAGACAACAATTTTCTACAGAGGAGTGGATAGATGTATTGATGCAATCCATAGGTCTTAATCCAGATGAGTTTACCAAACGCTCAAAGCTATTGCAGCTTTCACGATTAATTCCTTTTGTAGAAAATAATTATAACCTAATCGAATTAGGGCCAAAAGGTACTGGAAAATCTCACATATTTTCAGAATTATCTCCACACGGTATGTTGATATCTGGTGGGGAAGTATCTAAAGCAAAATTATTTGTAAATAACAGTACAGGTGAAATAGGCCTTGTTGGTTATTGGGATGTGGTAGCTTATGATGAATTTGCAGGAAAAACCAAAAGGTCAGATAGAGGGCTAGTCGACATCCTCAAAAACTATATGGCGAATAAGTTTTTCTCAAGAGGAACACAACAGTATGGTGCTTCTGCTTCAATGGTTTTTGTAGGGAATACAGATCATTCCGTTCCTTATATGCTCAAACATAGCGACCTTTTTGAAGCATTACCAAAAGATTACTACGATACTGCCTTTTTAGATAGAATGCACGCTTACTTGCCAGGTTGGGAAGTACTCAAACTACGTAATGAAATGTTTAGTTCGGACTATGGTTTTATTGTGGATTACCTGGCGGAGGTTTTACGAGGGTTACGTAAGGAGGATAGAACCAACGAGTATTCGCAATTCTTTGAGTTATCTAATTCTATAACTACGCGTGATAAAACGGCAATAGAAAAAACTTTTGCTGGTTTAATTAAAGT
Organism: Mesonia sediminis; assembly: GCF_042684705.1. Taxonomy (NCBI): domain Bacteria; kingdom Pseudomonadati; phylum Bacteroidota; class Flavobacteriia; order Flavobacteriales; family Flavobacteriaceae; genus Mesonia; species Mesonia sediminis. Next base: position 466,596 of record NZ_JBHULZ010000023.1, on the reverse strand, counting down.
GATATTTCCACAAGGTGGTTTTGAGGAAAGTGAAGCAAAAGAATTGTTAGATTTTGCTATAGAAAACCGCAAGCGGGTAAAACAACAGCTTGAAAAAATGGATGAAACCTTCTTAGAGCAACCGGTAGATTTTAGTTACACGATTAAAAGCTCGGGTGAAATAATAAATATAGAGACCTTAGAAGTTATTCAAAACGGTACAGGAAATTTAACCAAAATCAATCAAGTTGAGACTTCAGTAAATGAAGACAGCAATATAGGTGAGATATCTCAACAAAAACCTTCAGAGCTTTCTGAAGGACAGGAAATAATTCGAGACAATCAATCGGGTATTTCTTATGACTTTTTATTTGGTCCGTATCTTATAGGTGCTACTGAGGTAAAAGTTATAGATCCTTATGTAAGGCTACCCTACCAATTAAGAAACTTTATGGAGTTCGCAAAATTGCTATCCAAAAAGAAAGAACCAGAGACTGAAGTTAAACTTCATCTTGTAACAACAAATAATGAAGACTATGTTGAGAATGCTAAGGAAGCATTTCAACAAATGCAGTATTCCCTAGAACAAATAGGTATAATTTTTACTTACGAGTTTGATGATTTCATCCACGACCGTTCAATCATTTTAGATAACAGCTGGAAGATCATCTTAGGAAGAGGACTTGATATTTGGCAAAAAACAGGAGGATGGTATGATATTAAAGAATATGTTCAAGAGCAAAGATTATGTAAAGCTTGTGAGATTACTTATTTAAAACATTAAACACAAAAATTTTTTAAAATAAGATAAATCCCCCAAGCAAATAAGTATAACTTCCATTGCATTTCAGCCATACCCATTTGCTTTCCGCGCAGTAAAAGCTATAATACTTTCATTACATTGCAGCATTACAGCCTTTACTTGTTGCCTTTGCGCTTTTTTTAATCCGTTTTCAAAAAAATACCTCTTGGTTTAAAGTTTAAAGCGTGGCAGGTAAAAGGTGTGCCTCCGTCATTCTGTTTTGTTCCATAATACATAGCTGCAAGAACTAAGAGAATAAATTAATATTTCCAAGTCCCTAATCCCTAACCCCTGGTCCCTAATCTCTAATCCCTAATAAATCTCTTGCATCTACCATTCATACGCTTTCTACGCCTTCCGTCCTCAGGCCTCAAAAGCTATTCATTTGTAGTATTACACACACGCCATTCCTACAGCACCCGCAGCTACTCTTGCACCCAAACCCATAATGATATGCTGCGCAAGTACAAAATTTGGGTGCAACCGCTGCTTATTAATGTGCGAGCCTGCGATCACAACGGGCTAATAAGTTTGTCACAGTAATTGAAACATCCATATTTGCATAAAGCTTATTTGTTTTATTCCCGATGCTCATAAAAAAACAAGCCTTATAGCAAACCGCGCAAAAGAGCTGATTTTACACTTCATTACAAGCACTACGCCCTGCACTTTATTACAATACACCTATGTGATTGCCAGACCTCTTTCCATTACGCCTATGCTACCGCATAACCTTCATTTCATTTCATTGTGGCAATTCCAAATTTTTACTATAAAACGTGCAAGCTCCGATGCTTTTCATTCCGTTGCAAAACAGCCCTTTCCTTCCCCAACCGATTCAATTACTGCGCCAAACCAGTGTAAACATAGCACTAGCGGTATTACATACCTCTAGCTAGTACACCCGTTGCTCAACTCGCAGTCGGCTCGCGCCTTTAGATTACCTGCCGAATGATAATAAGGTCTTATAAGAATTGATGATTATTAATCCAGTTAAATTATATAACAATCTCAAACATAAAGCAAAGGTACAGGCGTGCGGATGCGAGAGCCACAAGGGTACGCTTTCGCCTGTTGAGCAAAATCTCCACCCTTACGGGTAGTATTTTTACTCACAGCCCTTGCACCAATCGCACCGTTCCTGTGTAAACGGCAATATGTTTACTATTTTATATACCGCTCACATCTGCAACTGGTGGTTGCACGTGGGCACACGCTCAAAAGGCAATCCTTTTGGCATAAATGTAAATTATAAAGGCTATAAAGAGCTTTCAATACGCATTTTTTGGCTAGAGGTTTGCCTTTCAGAGCTCCCATTTTAGGGGGCTCTTTTTTTTTAATCTTTTTAGGAAAGAAAATTTGCCGAAAATTTTATCAAGTATTGGTTTTATTCCGGTTAAACCGATTTTTTTCTACGGATCTAATTCCAATTCCGTTTAAGTTCACAAACTCTTGTTGAATTACGGATTGGACCTTATGACGGTCGCCAATTTAGATGCGGCTTGAAGTATTTCATAATACTGATTTAAATCTTTTGAGAGCTTTAAAAGAAACCGACTTGCTTTTACATTTTAGGTAAAAAAAAACCCTCCGAAAGGGAGGGCCAATCTTTAATTAGGATCCTTACAACTATGAAACTAAGGAACGCGAAGCACCACCAACGCCAATTCACTTTTTGTCCTTATCCTTTTTAAAGCACCTACTAAGAAATTTTAAAATCACCGAACTCATAAAACTGACACTTGCGCCCGTAATGGCCAAAACGCTAGTGGTAATCAAATCATCAAGCTTTACACTACCTAATAAACTTAATAATGATCCGCCAATAAAACCAATTTTCTCGTGTGTCGTCATAATCCTTTCGCGTTTTTAATCCTCGTTCTCTTGGGGTTTTGGCTCATCTTCGACTTCTTTGCCAGTCACCACCTGACTCACCGCTGAAATCGCTGCACCTGCAGCTAATCCATAGCCTGCAATCGTCACGACTAAGGCAGGTAAGGAAACTGGCGCGGTTAATAGAGCTCCGGCAACGGCCGTAATGCCTAAGCCAATGTTTCTTAGCTTTCTAAAAAACTTAGGTGTTTTTGATTTATATCGATCTTTTACTGTCATTGTTCTGTGTTTTTTTTTTGTTTTAAAATAATTTCTTCGAAATGTGAACTCTTAAATTCGATGATCACATTTTTCTCTTCTAAAAAGTAGGGGCGTAGTCGCTCTAAAATTTTTTCCAAGGCTTTCCTTGATGAATAGCCTTTCGCTACCTCAACCAAACTACTAACCGGAGCGATGCAGCCTTCCAATTCTTTTAGTGCATCATTCGCGGGATGAAATAGTATCAAATCCCTATTGGAAACGCCTTCAACTAATAAATGCCATTCAAATTTTTTTGAATACCGCAACTTTAACGCATAAATGCCATCGGGAATCGCTGAAATATTCCGTTGATTTTCCCTCCAGGGAAGTTCAATCGTAAAACTTAAGAACTCATCAAATAAATAGAGGGCACCAATCGTACCCTGCGGAAAATGCCCTCTATATAAACCAAGTCGAATCAAAACTAACTATTATCCACTGCGATGATGTTTAAAGCGTTAAATGCACCGTTCTTAAGCGGATACATAGTCCCGTTGACTTCCTGATAAAACTCAACTCCAACCACCTGAATCAAAGGCAAAGTGGACGCAGCCGTCACCGTTGCCGACATACTGATCGCTGAGGTTGTCGAACTATCCCAGGGAAGAATACTTGACTCATCAGAATCAAAGACTGAGTTTTCATTCACAAAATCTAATTCGGCAACACCAGTCACTACCTTAAAATGCGTTGTTCCGCCAGGCGCCTCAACCATTGTCATCGGTTCAAATGGCTGAATGTCAATAGTTCCTTCCCCTGTCACACGATCTAAGTTGTGCGTGATATCCGCATAAAGCGTTCTTCCAAACTTCGCTTTCGTGTTGAAATCAAAATTCTGTAAAAGGCTCATATCACCATCTTGGATAGTCCTTTGCCCACGATCATTGACCGCATCCGTCTTGATGACTTTCATCAAGTTTCGCTGCAAGTTGTTAGACAAACGCTTGTCTGTCACATTCTGAAGCAACAACCGGATTGCATCTCTCAAAACCTTGCCAGCTTTACCCGCTCTTCCAAATTCAGAACCATTCTCACGCGTTCTTTGAAACGCAGGATCATTCTTGATTCTGTTACCATCTACGCCACCTTTTTCTCTCGCAAGGTGTCCATCTGAGGTCTTATAGAATGAAATACCACCTATAGTTCCCTTTAATTTAATAATACCTGTCTGCTTAGCCATAATGTTTAATTTTTAATCAAATCAAACACATAAAAGGCTCTTAAACAATTGGTTACTTCGCTTTTGACGTTTTTGGCAGCTTAGGCGCAATTGGCAAGCTCGATTTTATAATTTAAGTGCAAAACGCTTTATATTAGCTATATAATGTAGGAATAGGGTAGAGGTGAAGCATAGATAAAGCACACACAAAGCAAAAAAGTACCAAAAAGCCATAAAATGAAAATTAAACGACGCATACAAGTTCACCCAACAGACATCCAGAACATCACTGGATTCAGTTTGCGTCATTCCCAACGCATCTTAAAAAGACTCAAGGAGATGAAAGGCAAGTCTAAAAACCAAATCATCACCACCCAAGAATTAGCAGATTATCTAGGAATTGATCTTGAAATTGTCCAAGATTTTATTGATTATTAATTGACAAATTAATTATAAATACTTATATTTAATCTACGTTCATTAATATTCGGATTAATCAAAAATATCAAATTAGATATATATAATGATAAAAAGAAAGTGACCTTTTAGGTTACCACTTTACTTTCAAAACACTGAAATACTGATTATTACAGGGATTAGAGGTGCTAGTCTTCGGGCTGCCACCCCGACTTTAAGAACCTTAAACACTTAAATAGTAAGGGTTTAAGGTTTTTTTTATTGCAATAAATGTATCAGAAATGTATCGCTAGAGGCTAGAAAAGGGTCTTTTATTTCTTTAATTGATACATTAATCATTTTAAGCTCAATTTTTTCACACTTCAAAGTAATCCAAGGCTATCTTTTTAATTTTAATTGTACTCTGATTTTGCAGGTAGGCTTCCCCTTTTTGTAGACTACTCCAAAATTCTGGCATTTATTAAATAGAAGATTCTAATTTTAAACATTAAATGTTACTACAAATATTTGTCCTTTACCGTTAGTTAGGTAAACGCGTAAATTTTTATAAATTTCTATGCCAGAGGAAACCCAATATTTATACAAGCTATTGTCGCTTTGGTTCAATAACCACCAAAGTTAGAAAGAATTGAAATTACAGCCTTTGAAGAAGCCGATAGCACAGCAGATGACATTGCAAACAACGCGATTAGCATCAAAAAAACTTATGCCGTAATGATAAACTGGCCAGAATATGTCTTTATCCAAGACACAGCAAGTACAATCAATGAAATTTATGAGCATTTAGTCCTCTTACTCAGCGGGAAATTCATTTACCAAAAAAATACTTGATTTCAGCTTCGTAAAATCACCTTTCCCAGGAGTAGGGTAGCCATTAGCATATTTAAAACAAGACCTCGAAAATGATATCACCTGCTTCTTAAATAAACATAAAACCTAGTGGTATTTAATAAAAATCCTTATAAATAGTGACATTTTTCGAAAAAGTTATATATTTTTGGAAATACAAACAAATTGCTCTTACTGGTACCCGATTTTAACGTGTTTTCCTTGACTTGAAATTTAAGTCAATCTTGACAGGCTATTGCTGAACCTGCTAGATTTTCACTCCAATAACCTTATTGCACTTTATTCAGTATAAATTGTATTAGGAGTATATGTTAATTAGGTGTTACCAGTTGGCAATAATTAGAAAAAAAAATGGGGAAATTAGCCGAACAGGAACCATAAAACAATAGTAGGCACAAACTAAATTTTAATAATTATGAAAAATTTAAAGTTATCATTGCATTTTTTAATTGCACTTTTCGTTAGTGCGATTATTTTTACAGGTTGTTCAGTAGACAATCAACAAATTGACGAAAAAGCAGCAATTGAAGGAGAATCATTAAATGAAGGTTTAATCTCCTCTCAAAACTACACCGAATCAACAATCAGAACAGCTGAAATTGATGGTTATATTATTAGAGAAGTTTTTGTTGGAGATGAAGAAATAGCTAGTAGATATTCATTTGAAAATACTCAAACAGATGGAGCGGGTACTACTGTAGATGTAGACAGAGTAAACTTTACATTAACTGTAACAAATACAGAAACATCAGAAAGAGTAGTTTATAATGAAATCAGTCAATATCATGAGTATGAACCAACAGACCAGTTTGATATTATCAGAATTATTAGAAATCCTACCATTCCAGATCCAGTAACAGGCAATCCTCAACCAATCGCGCTAGGTTGACGCTATTCTTATGGAGCTTGTGTAAATGGTGAAAGAGGTGTATATAGAGCATATTATTTTCTAGGTTTCAAACTTACAGACGATGAGTCAGTTATGAAAGAAAATGGCTATGGACAAGAAACAGTTGGGTGTAATGAAGAATATCAACCTTAAATAATAATGAACTGAAAGCTGTACTGTTGAATTCAACAGTACGGCTTATTCTTAAATAGGATAAAATGAGGAAAACAATTTTTTATATTTTATTATTTTTTTCTTTAAACATTTTTGGCCAAAAATTTATTGCTTTAGATACTGATACGTATGATTTAATAGATTCTGTTACTTTTATACTTTATAATGACGATAAAATTGTTTACACCAATGTAACAAAAAATAATAGTGCTACTGTTATTCCTAGTAATATTAAGTATAACAAAATAGAGTTTATTAAAACAGGCTATAAAACAAGTATAATAAAAATGGAAAACCTGAACGAACCTGTTTTTTTAACTAAAGAATACATAAGATTAGATGATGTTGTAGTCTCTTCAAAAAAAAACGAATATATTATATTAGGAGAATCAAATAGAATTAGACATTCAAGAAGTAGATTATTGATGCCAGAACTAACCTTTGGTACTATTTTTCATAATTACAAAAATAACTTAAACATTAATCATACTATTTTTTATGTAGATAAAGTAAAATATAAAACAGCCTATAAGATTCACTTTTTTGAAGTAGAAGAAAGTTTACCATTTGGTAACTTACAAACACTACAGTTTAATCAAAACATTTACTCTACCGATACCCTCTATTTAAACTCAAAACAGAAAAACAGAATTGAGATTGAACACAAAGAGGATATTTTATTCAAAGAAAACACGAAATTATTTGTATATATAGAAGCTTTATATTACTTAGATGAAAACGATAAAAAAATTCTTCCAAAAAATAAAGATCGTACTAAATTGAAATTTCAATTATCCAATGAAAATAATTATTATTCCAAAACTTTTAATACAACAACCTCTGAACAGTCAGCTAATTTAACAAATAGTAATTTAAGGATTAAATATGATTTTGCAAATTACTTGTTTAAAACTCCTCACAAAAGAATACTTTTGACCCCTGCAATATTGTTAAATACAACAGAAATAAAATAAAACCTATTGCCAACAACTAAACCTTCTTGTGGCCTGTGCACCTGCTCCCGTGCGTGACCTAAACCTTGCTGATTTTATCCAACAAATAATTGTATTTAAAGTGCATAATTGAGTTGAAAAACCGGATGTGCTTAATTTGATTAAATCAAAGTCTATGAACAAAATATTAAAAAAAGTAATCTATTTAATTTTCAGCATTTTATTCATCTCCTGCGGAACTAATAAAGATTTTACTAATACTAATGTAAACACCCAACCAAATACCAAATACAAGAAAAGCAGAACAGCTTACTCAGGAACCTTAAATAAACATGAATACAAAGAACTGATTAAAAGATTGGAAGTAGAATTAAAAACTACAATTCCAAATGACAAGTCAATTCTAATAAATTATAACCAAAAAGCACCAAATTGTATATATGTTGGTTACAGTGTTAAAAACAACAAACAAGTAGCTAATAATCGAATTAGAATCTCTTCAAGAATGAGTTCTAATTTTAATGCAGTTGATTTCTTTGTTTATGCTAAAGATTCATATAACAAAGAGATTTATGAGCAAATGCCTGAATTTATAATGGATTCAGGCTTCTTCTATGAAAATGTTTTTACGGAACATCAAAATTGTGCTGGATTTTTAATCATTAAACCAAACGGTGAATTTTATAAACAATACGGTGAAGATTATTACTCTGAAGTAAAAGCTTACTTTGAGAAAAAATAAAAAAACTTAACATAATAATTAAGCCTTCGCGCGGCCCCCGCTGCTGCACAATTGCATCGTGTTCACCTTACTTAATAAACCAAGTCAGCCTCGACAGGCGATTGGCGAACCTAATAGCTTTTCGCCACAATCACCTTGTTATTCTTTATCCAGTAAAAATTGTATTAAAAGTGTATATTTGAGATGATGTAACGAGTTAGGCAAAATTTGAATTTGTTGAAAATATCTGAACTAACAGAATTTCGAAAAGTAAACAGACCAACTAAAAAAATAATAGATGGAAAACGAGTCTACGAAAAAATTGAATTTGAATTAAAGTACGATCCAAATATAAAAAATGATAGTTATAGGTTATTTGCGAAAATTTTAGACATTTTAATCGGAATTTTTTTGCTGTATTTATTAATAAAAAATGATGTTATAAAATTAACTCCAACTGTTTATTTCCTACCATTTTTTTTAATTTTTTTGAATTCAGTTATGGAATCAATTTTTGGTTCTTCCATCGGAAAATTCATTCTTTGGATTGAAGTTGTTAATGACAAATGCGAACATTTGACTCTTTTAAAATCTGTAGAGAGAAATTTTTATTCCTTTTTATTATTTTTTTCATTTCCTATTTTAAGAGGTGCTCTCGCAGATACACTTGATTATTACGATAAAAAGATGGAAAAAAAACACATTTATATTATATCAAAACGAAAAAAGAGAAGAATTAAAGCAATGTTGAATAAAAAAAATACACCCAATAACTAAACCTTCGCATAGCCGGTACAGCCTGTCCTGACTTCTTTTTTTCGGGAGTCTAACATGAACGCAATGTTAACAAATCCACCTGTTTGTCGCTTGGTACTATGGGGATTATTCTTTTAGTGTGCTGCTCTTTTAGGGAAGGTTAAACCCACTTCTTGTCTTATCGCTAGGTTTAGAATATCTTAAGTGTTTAAATATTCACCTCCTTGAATATTGAATCCTTAATGACTACCACTTTATGCGGTTATTCTTGATTTTGGGAAGCCTACAACATAAATATCCATTATTTAGACTTTGCCATTCTTATTCTTCCTAAGTTCATTATATACCAAAGTTCATTGTCACTGAACACTTAAAAAAAATGAACAAAAAACTATGTACCGCAATAAGGATTTTATTTATGAAGCTGTAGCAAATCTAGAGAAGCTTATTAAATTAGCAATTGATATTGAAACAGCCAAAAATAAATCCGGCCCCAATTTTTATGATCAGATTGCACTTAGGCTAATATTTCTACACCTGTCATTGCAAATATTTGTCCTTTACCGTTAGTTAGGTAAACGCGCAAATTTTTATAAATTTCTATGCCAGAGGAAACCCAATATTTATACAAGCTATTGTCGCTTTGGTTCAATAACCACCAAAGTTAGAAAGAATTGAAATTACAGCCTTTGAAGAAGCCGATAGCACAGCAGATGACAATAAAAACGACTCCACTAGCATCAAAACAAATAATTTAATAATCCAGTTCGGGGGGCATACTTATTTTATAAATGAATTCTGTGAAGAATCAAGGCGTTATGCCGTAATGATATACTGCCCAGAATATGTCTTTATCCATACTCAGTAAGCTTTATCAATGAAATTTATGAGCACTTAGTTCGTTTTTTAGGAGAGCAATTCATTTACCAGAAAATACTTGATTTCAGCTTTGTGAAATCACCATTTCCAGGAGGAGGGAGGCATTAGCATATTTAAAACAAGACCTTGAAAACGATACCACCTGCTTCTTAAATAAACATAAAACCTAATGCTATTTAATAAAATCTCTGTAAATAATAACATATTTCTAAAAAGTTATATATTTTTGGGAATACAAACAAAATGCTCTTTCTGGTACCCGATTTTAACGTGTTCTCCTTGACTTGAAATTTAAGTCAACCTTGACAGGCTATTGGTGAACCTGCTAAATTTTCACTTCAATAACTTTTTGCACTTATCCAGTATAAAGTGTATTAAGAGTGTATGTTGATTAGATGTTATCAGTTGGCAATAATTAGAAAAACAAAAATGAAAAAAATTTTACTATTATTTTTTATTGGGCTCTTAGCAACATCGTGTTACACATCTTACAAGGTTGTCCCAAAAACTTATGATTATACTAATAGCATCAATTTTACAATTGATAAAATTGAGGAAGGGAATAGCGTTGCGCACGGAAACGGATCCTATAATACAAGTCGTGGAAATAAATTTGTGTTTGTTTACTTGACACTAAAAAACGAACTGGATGAAAAACAAGAATTGGATTTCGACCATTTTGTTCTATTAAATCCGAGAACAAAAACCAAGCATATAGCTGAATGGTCAATGGCTGTTGGACCCATAAATGTGTGGGGTAAAATAGATTCTTATATCCGAAAAGGAGATGAAAAAAAAAGAAAACTAGTCTTTATTTACCCAGAAGAGGATAAAGCGGAAATATTAATGGTCAAAGACAAAATCATCGAAATCGAATACGCTAAATAACTAGGGGGAACAACTAAGCCTTCGTGTGGCCGGTACAGCGGGTCCTGTTGGCTTCCCTGAAAACTCTGCAGAACTCCATCCAGTAAAAAATTGTATTAAAAGGGTATAGTTGAGTTGATATAAACAGCTATGGGTAAGTTAAGAAAAAGATTTAAGAATTTAAAATGCTATGGACAAATTCTTAAATAAAATTTAAAAAGCAATCCTGTAAATAATTTAAAGATTTAAGCATTATATACGTTTAATGAATGATTTAATTTAACTTTAAGTGGAGTTCAGAAACCACTATAATAAACGAGGTGAAGCCGAAAAACCTAAAGAGTAGGATATTAATGTCAAAAATATAATTATGAAAAAAATTATCTTAAAATCAATGTTTATTTTGTCAACTGCACTTTTATTTTCAAGTTGTGCAGCAGGTTTATCTGGAATGATGTCAGATTCTGCTTCTTTGAGCTCAAATAATTTTATTTACGCCAAAAAGAATGTTCAGGGAATGTCTCAAGCAACCTATGTTCTAGGTATTGGAGGAATGAAAAGAGAAGCAATTGTAAATGAAGCTAAAACAAAAATGTTAGAGAATAATTCTCTACAAAACAACCAAGCTATTGCAAATTTGAGTGTTGATTTTAAATATTCAAGTTTTTTAGGTATTGTAAATACAGTGAAATGTTATGTTAGCGCCGATATAGTTGAATTCAAATAAAACTACATCATAAAGAAAGTGAGTTTTTTAAGATATTAAATTGTCTTATAAAACTCACTTTTTAAATTTAAATTTAATAGATATGATAAATAAAATATTGCAATTTATTTCTCGGATTTAAAGTTAACAATATTAGTTCCTAGTTGTTCTAGCACAACATTAATTAGCTCAATTCCAAGTGACTCTAAATTTTATGTCAATGAAGAATGTAAGCTTCCCCTAATTAGAACTGCTTAGTTTTTCAAAATTACATATTTATTTGTTTTTTAATTCCTCTTCGGCTAGCCCAAGAGGAATTAAGTTTTGCGAATTTTACAGGCGAAACTTTACCTAAGCTATCGTGTGGTCTTTTATGGATGTAATCCTCCATCCAAATTTTAGTTTGCTCTCGAACCTGATCTAGGTTTTCAAAAGTATACTTGTTTAGAACCCCTCTTCTATATGAGCTGTTGAAGCGCTCTACAAAAGCGTTTTGGATCCTGTTGACTTCCCTGAAAACTCTGCAGAACTCCATCCAGTAAAAAATTGATTAAAAGTGTATATTTGAGTGGAAATAACGAGTTGTAAATAATACCTAAAAAAACACTTCGAACGAATTGAAAAAACGACTTTTACTTATAATTGGAATTCTTATTTTACTTACTATTGGGTTCTTCTTATCTAAAAAAATAAATCTGAATCCGAATTATGAAGTCGGACAAAAAATTGATAGTCTTAATGGTGTTGCCGTTTATTATAATGGACGAGTTGGAAATGTGGACGGAAGAGCATTAGCAAAAGATGGGTATAATCTTGGACTGAAATACCAATGTGTAGAATTCGTTAAACGATATTATTATGAAGAGTTAAACCATAAAATGCCTGATTCTTATGGACACGCAAAAGACTTTTTCAACCCACAAATTAAGGACGGAAAAATAAACATACAACGAAAATTAAGGCAGTTTAATAATCCAAGTGAATCCAAACCCAAAGTAAATGATTTACTGGTTTACGCTGCAACAAGGCTAAATAAATACGGACACGTTTCAATTGTTTCTAAGGTAACAGAAAATAAAGTTGAGATTATTCAGCAAAATCCAGGACCTTTTGGAAGTTCAAGAGAAAAATATGAATTGATAAATAAAAACGGAAAATGGAAAATAAAAAACGACCGAATTTTAGGTTGGTTAAGAAAATAGCCCCGTTGCTGGTCTATTGCATCGCGTTGCTTGGCCTATTAACCAAGTCTGCCTCGATAGGTTAATGCTGAACCTACTAGATTTTCGCCACAATAACCTTGTTATTCTTTATCCAGTAAAAAATTGTATTAAAAGTGTATATTTGAGATGATATAACGAGTTGTACACAAGCTGAAAAAAAAATGAATCCTTTTGACCTTAATGATATTTTTAAAAAGAACGTAGGTGAATTTATACTTACATTTTCCGAAATTGAATTTGGTCTAGGTGTTATGGTTTCGTATTTAGAAAATGGAACTCAAGAAAACCCACTAAAACCTGATATAATTGGGCTTAACTTGGATGATAAACGTAAACGAATTAGAAACGGATTAAAGGATAATTCGGAATTATCAAAACTATGGAATAAAATTGACGGGAAAATTTCTGACTGTAATGAATTTCGGAGATTAATTGCTCACGGAATTGTATCTAACCATTTACCAAATCCAAGTTTACAAGGTTTAGTTAAGGCAAAACCGAGAAATGGTGTTAAAGGATTTATATTTAAGGATATTACCAATGAAGAAGTAGAAAAAAAACTTAAAAAACTAATTGATATAAATTCTGGTAAAATCGGTCTTGGAGTTTTAAATTCTGAAATTAAAGAATGGAAAAAATAAAAGCCAGTGTACAACAATGTATAACCGCAATTACGGCGGATTCGACTACGTCCGAATCCACTCGGAATTGCTAACGTCTGTGTCAAAACGAAAGTAAACGCTAATTAACCCGTAACTGACGGTTATACGAAGCCGTTGTACTGCATTTACGCAAACCAAAAAACCAATGAACTAAATGAAATACTATTGCCTTCCCGAAAACGATAACGAAAAAAGATTTGCACTCGGAAAAAAGGGAAAACGAAATTTATTGTGCATCGGACTGAACCCAAACACAGCGAACGAATTAAATCTTGACGGAACAACGAGGAACGTTGAGCGGATTGCAAATGATAATGGATATGATGGATGGCTAATGGCAAACCTCTATCCTACTCGAAATCCAAAAGGCTATAAATTGGACAACCAAGCAGATGAAAATCTGTTTTGGAAAAACATCCAAGCAATTGATACGCTTGTATCATCAAAAGAATTGAATATACAGGACGTTCTTCTTGGTTGGGGCGATGATATCAAAGCGAAACCATATTTTGCAGCAAGTATTTATGCTATTTACGACAAGCTCGACAAACACGGACTGAATTACTTTGCGTTTAGAATAAACAAATCTGGTAATCCAAGTCCTCCATCACCAATGACTATCAACACGAAATATAAAGCGGACGAAAAAATTGAACTGGCAATTTTCGATTTCAAGTCTTATGCCAAACAATTTAAACCTCTAAATTTCCAATAGCGATGAAAAAAAAAACGCTGCTGCGCGATTGCATTGCGTTGCGTGCCTCATAATCCAAGTTAGCCTCGATAGGTTATTGGTGAACCTGCTGGTTTTTCGCCATAATCACCTAGTTAATTTTTATCCAGTAAAAGATCGTATTAAAAGTGTATATTTGAGTTAATGTAACGAGTTGTAAAACATTTACCTAACCAAGAGGCTATTTCATAAATCGAAAAAACTGATTACTAAATTGATTTTTTTTAAAGCACAAAACGAATAAATTTGAATAAATAGCTATTATGCAATTGAAGGCAATTTTAATTTTGACAATTCTTTTAATCAGTAAAAACCTTTACTCTCAAGAAAATAATAGAGAAAAAATCTTCTTTACATCTGATAGTCTATCTTTTATCCATTTATTTTCAAATCAAAAATTTGGTTTTATTTCATACAAAGGAGATTCACCATTATCATATTATAACGATAAAAATCAAATAAAAGGACATATAGATGAACCATATTTTATAATCAATGAATTTGGTTCAGGAGAATATTCGATTCAAAACAAAAAAATTCAATTGAATTTCATTAAGCCGAAACACCCAATTGACAGCATTTCAATAAAAGAATCTGAAAACTTAACTGATTCCATAAAAATCAAAATATCTTTCAAATCCTATGTGAATTCTAAAAACAATGACGGAATTGGAATTGGAAGTACTATAAAATCAAAGGATAGTTTAATCAACATAAATACGATGTTTGAAAGCTTCACGACATTTGGAGTTAAAAAAAATGAACTTCCTTTAAAATTAACAATTAATGAAAAATATGATTTAGAAATAGTAAGTGACAAGAATCATAATATTACTCTTTTTGTAAATGATTTTAAAAAATTCACGACTGACAATATTGAAAACAAAGTATTTGAATTAAATACTTTAACTGAACAAACGAATGAATAAAAAACGTTTTACATCAATGTATAACCGCAATTACGGCGGATTCGACTACGCCCGAATCCACTCGGAATTGCTAAAGTAAGTGTAAACCGAAAAATTTGCTTACTTTAACCCGCAATTGGGGATTTGCCAGACTATTACCATACAAATTACACCAATGTAAATTTCTTGAAAGATGAGATTCTAGGTGGGTATTTATACCTTTAGTAAATGGAGTTTTAGGAGTAGTTTTTTCGTGAATTGATAAAGTCACCCTTAACAATGTCGGTCGATTTGCATCATGATATCTTTTCTTTAATTATACTTCTCACCCGATTTCACAGCGTTTTCATAATTATACTTCAACTATTCTCGTGTTTCCAGTAACGCATAACCTAGTAAAATCAATTACTCAAACCAAAGATTTTCTGATAAATAGGTTGGGTGTATGATAAAACCCTAACCAAGAAGTAATAACTTTTGTTCTAATGTTTTACCGTTTAAAACTATAGGGGTCTAAATCTCAAATTGAAAGTTCCTGCTTATCTACCCATCAAAACAGCAATATAATGCTCTTATTTTTAATGATGGCCAAAAAAGACTCGTGTAGAAATTTATTTTTTTTGTGCTCTCAATAGTTTAATGATGTTTTACTGGTGTTGTTGAGTTTCCGTTTGACTGTTTATTTATGATAAATACTATAATTTAGTGAAATAAATTGCAATCAATTAATAGAAGTATTTTCGTTTAAACCCTGATATAGCCACATCTTTGGGTTTTTGGCTATGATGACAACTTGGTAACGCTAACAGAACAACCTGTTTTTAAGTGTTTTTAAGATTTCTTTAACAGGCTTTTTGTAAAAATCTCTGTTAATAAGTATTTTCAATAAATTTTTTAATCACTATAAATAACTCTAATTTTAAGGTGTTAAATAATTTTTGTTTAAACAAATATGTTAAAGCAACGCCTATGATATAGTATTAAAAATGTACCCCGAGGTTTTTTCTGGTTTTTTTTACAGCATCCAGAACCAGGCTACCAGGTAGCTGACCTCTAATAAAACCTATTGAAAATGCTGTACAATAATTTAAATTGTTTCTTTTATGGTTTCTTTAAAACCCGTGGGCAAAAAAAACCCACAAGATGTGACTGCACCACCGCAGTTTTATGCGCAAGCGGTAAAAACAGGTTTAACCGACCTAAATCGTTTGGCTTG